>DATKFM010000318.1:0-4754 GCA_035544395.1 Verrucomicrobiia bacterium | reverse complement strand
GATATTGCCGGAATTGAAGATCTCGTCGGCTTCGCGGAAATCCTGCACGGTCAGCGCGGTCTCATGCACCGTCACGCCCGCCTGCCGCAGCAGGCCGATCACCCGCTGCCGGGTGATGCCGTTGAGGAAGGTGCCGTTGGGGATGGGTGTGAATACCTCGCCGCCGCGGGCCATGAAGATGTTGGAGGTCGCCAGCTCCGCCACATTGCTGTTGGCGTCGCAGACGAGGGCGTTGTTGAAGCCCTTGGCCTTGGCTTCCTTGAGCATGCGGGCATTGTTGGCATAGAGGCAGGCGGCCTTGGCGTTCACCGGCATGACGTCCAGGGTCGGCCGCCGATAGCTGCAGGTGGTGATGGTGAAGCCGGTGGGCGCCGCCATCGGCACCTCCTCGAGGCACAAGGCAAAATCGGTCGAATCCGCGAGCGGCACGATGAAGCCGACATCGCCGTCCTCGGCCCAATACATCGGCCTGATATAGACTGCGGCATCAGGCGCGAACTTCTTCAGCCCGTCCTTGGCCAGTCCGGCGATGGCCTCGCCTGATAGCGTCGGTTTCAGGCCGAGCGTGCGCGCGGAATCGTTTACTCGGGAAGAGTGACGGTCCAGATCCGGATAGACCCCCTCGAATCCCCGCGCGCCATCGAACACCAGGGAGCCGAGCCAGGTGGATTGGGATGAAGCGCCGAGGATGCGCAGATCGCCCTCATGCCAATCGCCCTTGTGGTAGGTCCAGGTCTTCCGGGTATTGCTCATGCTGTCACCTGTATCGGTACAATTCGGTCAATGAACCGCCGCGTACATGATCTTCTCTTCCGTGGCGGCGCTGGGCGAGAACTCTTCCACGATCCGCCCCTGGCGGCAAACCAGGATGCGGTCGGAGAGGTTCATGATCTCCGGCAAGTAGGAAGAGATCACAACCACGGCAAGGCCCTCGTCCGCCAGCTTGTTGATGAGCTGATGAATCTCGGCGATGGCGCCGACATCGACGCCCCGCGTCGGCTCGTCGAAAATGACGATCCGCGGCTTCTGTATCAGTCCTTTGCCGATGACTACCTTCTGTTGATTGCCGCCGGACAGCTCCACGACGCGGGCATTGTCGTTGATCGCCTTGATCGCCAGCGTGCTGCTCCACTCCGCCGCGAGCTGCTGCATCTCGCGCAGGCTGATATAAGGCAGGCGCTCCAGCCCGGCGGCCAGCAGGCCGGAATAGAGATTCTCCGCCACCGACATGGTCTCGAAGAAGCCTTCGCTCTTGCGGTCCTCGGTGACGTAGATGATGCGGTCCTTCACCGCGTCCCGCGGCACATTGTAGCGCACTGGCCTGCCGTCGAGCTCGATATCGCCGCCGGCCAGGAAGTCGCGCTTGTAGATTCCGGAAACGATCTTGAAGGTCTCCGTCCGCCCGGAGCCGATCAGGCCGAACACACCGGTGATCTGTCCCTCGAAGATCGAGAAGGAGTTGTTGCGCACCACGTTGCTCATGGAGATGTCCTGAACGGACAGTACCTTCGGGCCGGCCTTGCGCAGCTCGGCGGCGCTGCGCCGCTGGCGGTAAATCTCGTTCGACAAGGTACGGCCGACCATGGCGCGGATCACCTTGTCGCGGTCGAACTTGCCGGCGTCATCGGTGACCACCAGTTCGCCGTCCCGCAGGATGGTGATGCGGTCGGCATGGGCCAGCGCTTCTTCCAGCGCATGACTGATGAAGACGATCGACACGCCGCGCGCCTTCAGCCGCCGCATCAGCGCGAAGAAATGGCGCTTCTCTTCCGGCGTCAGGCTGGCGGTCGGCTCGTCGAAGATGATCACCTGCGCCTTGTGCTGCACGGCGCGGGCGATCTCCACCATTTGCCGCTTGGCTGCCCCCAGGCTGGACACGATCGCGGCGGGATCGACCGGGAAGTTCAGCGATTGTAGGAATTGCTGGGCGGCGATGTAGATGCCGCGCAGCCGGTTGAGGAACTTCTCATCGCCGAGATAGAGGTTCTGCGCCACGGTCATCGACGGCACCAGGCTGGTTTCCTGGAACACCATGGCGATGCCCTCGCGCAGCGCCGCCGACGGCGTGGCGAATTTCACCTCCTGGCCGCGATAGAGCATGCGGCCGCTGGTGGCCTCGACGACCCCGGCCATGACCTTGGTCAGCGTCGATTTGCCGGCGCCGTTCTCCCCCAGCAAGGCATGGATCTCGCCCTTGCGCAGGTCGAAATCGATCTCCCGCACCGCCGGCACGCCGCGATAGGCCTTGGTGATCCTCTCCATCTGGACGATGGTTTCCATGGCTCAGGCCTCGCCCGCGCTGGGAGTGGGGATGGACAGGATCGCGTCGCCGCCTTTCGATGTCGCCAATATGCGGCCGTGGAATTCAACGGCGCTGGTGATGCCGTGGCGCGTGCCGTTGGCGCGGCTGTGGAAGCTGGCCACGGGCTGCATCGCCGGATCCAATCGCGCTACCAGCCCATAGGATCGGCTCGGCGACCAGGGCTTGTGGATGCCCATGGTCTTGATGCCGCCGCATTGCAGCGGCTCCAGGAAGCTGCGACTGGAAGCCAGGGCCGGTGCGATCCAATAATCCCGCGGCACGTCCCGGATCATTGCCGCGCGATACTCCTGCTCCTGCAGCACGAACTCGATCAGCCGGTTGCGCGGCGCGAACAGCGTCAGCCAGGCGCCGCCATCGGGCGCCGGCGCCAGGCGCGCCGGATAGCCCGGCAGCTTCGACAGGACTGGCACAGGGGTCCCGCCGGCAGCTGGCAGCCGCATCAGCCGGTGACGCCAGCTTTCGGAGACGATCACGCCGCCGCCATCGGCGGCCGCGATGACGCCATGGGGAAAGGCGAGACCATCGGCCAGGCAGGCGGCCTTGCCGCTGGCGAGATCGATGCGCCAGACCGAGCCCGTCGCCTTCTTCTCCATGAGGTCGACGACCCAATCGGATGCGCGATGTTCCGCCGAGCCCTGGCAGACATAGAGGGAGTCGGCGTCGCCGAAGGCCAGGGCGGTCGGGCAGGCCAGGCCGCCGGGAGCGGGCACGGAAGTGCTGCCGACCTGAATGCGGCCATCATCCAGCGCGACCGCCAGATTGCCCGCCGGCGATGCCGCCAGGGCGGTGACGGCCGCGTCGAAAACGGCGGCCGGCTTCGGCGCACTGCCGGCCGTGGCCGCTAGCTCGAAGACCTGAGATCCGCTGGAGTAAAACACCCGGCTGCCGTCGGAGCAGAGATTGTCCGGCGCCGTGATCCGCACAACCGCCTCGGCCTCCTCCAGCGCAGTGTTCGGCTGCAGCGCGCCGTCCATCGGCGGAATGGTCACCGCCTTGCCGCGGAAGAGATCGAGCAGGGGATCGAAGATCATTTGCCGGCCCCCCAATAGGAGCGAGAGCCGGTCCAGGTCGGATCGGCACCCGGAATTCGATAGCGGCCGACGCGGTTGTTCAGGATGCCGCCGATGTAGAGATGGCCCTTATGCTCGCGCATGCTCGTGACCATCGGATGGGCCGCGCCCGACAGATCGCCGAGGGCTTCGCGGATGCGGCCGCTCGCGTCGAACTTCACCACGCCGCCGGTATTAATGTTGGGGAACAGCCATTCGTCCTGGGGCAGGCGGCGGGTCATGCGCTTGCGCATCGACGGGTGGCGCAGCGCCAGGTCGAAGCTGGGCGTGCGCATGCCCAGCCAGGCCATCCAATAGCCGCCATCGGAGGCGCGGTTGATGTTGTCGGGGTAGCCCGGCATATCCTTGATCACGCATTCCACCTGGCCGGCCTTCGGGCCGTCGAACCAGTAGCGGTGCACCCGGCAGGCCCAGGATTCGGCAAAGAACAGCGACTGCCCATCATGGGCGATGCAGACGCCGTTGGCATAGCGGTAGTTGTCCAGCAGCGTCGTGGTCTTGCCGTTGCGCGGGTCAAAGCAGAGCAGCCGTCCCGTCGGCCGGCTCTCGATTGAATCCAGCGCCCAGTCATGGGCATCGTATCGCGTCGTTGAATCCGTGAAGAAGATGCGGCCGTCGGGCGCCACGTCGCAATCGTTGGGATCGCGCAGCCGCGCATCGTCGACGACAGATGTCCAGGAGCGGGTGGTCTCCGCCGAGAGTTTCGTTGCTTCGCCTGACTTCGTGATCGAGTAAAGCCCCATGGCGCCGACGCAGCTCAGCAGATTGCCCGCGCGATCGAAGGCAAGGCCGAGCGGAAAGCCGCCGATATGGGCGAAGACTTCCGAGCGCTTATAGTCGGGCGCGAAGAAGCGGATGATCTCGCCATGGCGCGTGCCGCAATAGAGATGATCGTCCTCGTCGAGGATGACATCCTCGGGCCCTTCCAATTCGCCGAGGCCGATGGCCGTCGCTTCGGCCAGCCGGTTGTCGAGAGCATAGGGAGTCCCGGAGCCCGGCAAGGCCGACTGCGTCTCGCCCATCCGGTGATAGATCGGCGCGACATAGACCTCGTTCAGAACCTTGTGCCGGTTCTTCAGCCAGCGGATGTCCAGGGTCACCGCCGCCGCCAGCATCAGGCCCAGCACCATCTGGTTGGTGCCCGTGCCGTAGCCCAGGCGAATCAGGCCATTGGTCATGACCAGCACGATGATGGCACCCATAGCGCCCTTGGCGATCGAGCCGCGGCCGCCGCCGAGGCTGTTGCCGCCGACCACCGCGGCGGTCAGCGCCCAGATCTCCAGATAGGCGCCGGTGCCGGGCCCGGCACCGGAGAGGCGGCACGCCACCAGGAAGCCGGTCAATCCGCAGCACAAGCCGGA
>DATKFM010000317.1:0-16259 GCA_035544395.1 Verrucomicrobiia bacterium | reverse complement strand
TCGGACTGACCTACACCGGCGGTTCGCCAACAGGCGGCGCGCTGACGGAGTTGCAACGCTATGAATCCGGCGCCTTGTCCTATTCGATCACCGGCTTCTCCGTCTCCGCCGCGGCCTTCCAGGCCTATCGCGCCGCCGACGACATTCAGGGCTTCGTCGGTCAGATCTTCAACGGCAACGACAATATCAACGGTTCGGGCCAGACGGACTGGCTCTATGGCTATAACGGCCATGACGTGATCAACGGCAATGGCGGCAGCGACCTGCTCGATGGCGGGGCCGGCAATGACAGCCTCTATGGCGGCGGCGGGCTCGATGTGATCCTCGGCCAGGCCGGCAATGATTTGATCGATGGCGGCAGCAGCAACGACTGGGTGGACGGCGGCGCCGGCAACGACACCTACTACGTCAATAGTACCGGCGATCTTATAACAGAAACGCTGGCCGGCGCGGCCGGCGGCACGGACAAGGTTTACAGCTCCGCCAGCCTGTTCACTCTCCAGTCGAATCTGGAACAGCTCTACCTGTCAGGCGCCAGCGACATCGACGGCAACGGAAACAGCCTGAACAATACGATCGTCGGCAATGCTGGCGACAATCGCATCGACGGCGGTGGTGGAGTTGACACGATGACCGGCGCCGCCGGTAACGATATCTACATAGTCGACAACAGCAAGGATGTGGTGACCGAGGGTGCCGGCGCCGCCAACGGCTTCGACACCGTGCAGAGTTCGGTGAACTATTCGCTCGCCGTAAATGTGGAGCAGCTCGTGCTCACCGGCAGTGGCGATATCAACGGCAACGGCAATGTCCTCGACAACTACATCCAGGGCACCAGTGGCGACAATGTCCTCAATGGCGACAACGGCAAGGATACGATATTCGCCCTGGCCGGCGACGATACGGTCAATGGCGGACTGGGCGACGATACCATCAACGGCTATGGCGGCGACGACTCGATCAACGTCTCCCAGGGCAACGATCGGGTGCTTTATACGTCGCAGCTCGACGGCCACGATGTTATCACCACCTTCGATGGCAACGCTGCCGGCGGGCAGGATGTGCTGGATCTCGACTGGCTGTTCGACACACTCGGCATCGCGACGAACAGCCGTGAAGACTCCCTGTCTGTTGTCGACAATGGAGCCACGGTGGATATCCTGCTGGTGGGCGACGACGATAGCCAGCTGATCGTCACGCTCAATACCGCGGACGCCATCTCTGCCGGACAGGACATTCTACTCGGCAGCCTATAGTCGGGAAGCCGGCCGTCGGGCTATCGATCCCGGCGGCCGCGCTTTCGCTTGTATCCGGCGACCCTAGGCGGCGCCGTAGCCGATGATGCCCTTGATCTCCAGGAAATCCTGGATGCCCCAATCGGCATATTCCCGGCCGTTGCCCGACTGCTTGTAGCCGCCGAACGGCGCGAACGTATCCCAGGCGGGATAGTTGATCTTCACCTGACCGGCCCGCAGACGCCGCGCAACCTTGCGGGCATGCTCGATGTCGTTCGATTCCACCTGGGCCGAGAGCCCGTAAGGCGTATCGTTGGCGATCTCAATCGCCTGCTCTTCATTGTCGTATGGCATGATCGACAGCACGGGGCCGAAGATCTCCTCGCGCGCGATGGTCATATCCGGCCGCACATCGCCGAACACGGTCGGACGCACATAGTAGCCGCGGTTCATGCCCTCGGGTCGGCCAGTGCCGCCGGTGACCAGGGTGGCGCCTTCCTTGATGCCTGACTCGATCAGCCGCTGGATCTTGTTGAACTGGATCTCGCTGACCACCGGGCCAAGCACCGTGTCGCCGCTCTTTGGATCGCCGACCTTGTGGGCCTCCGCCGTCTTCTTCGCCAAGTCAAGCGCATCGCCGTGGCGATCGCGGGGCACCAGCATGCGCGTCGGCGCATTGCAGGACTGGCCGCTGTTATTGAAGCAGCTCTGCACACCCTGTTGTACCGACTTCTCGAAGTCGGCGTCGGCCAGGATGATGTTCGGCGACTTGCCGCCGAGCTCCTGGGTCACGCGCTTGACCGTATCGGCCGCGGTCTTGGCGACGATGATGCCGGCCCGCGTCGAGCCGGTGAACGACACCATGTCGACGTCGGGATGGCCGGCCAGGACCTGACCGACCGAGGGGCCGTCGCCATTCACCATGTTGTAAACACCCGCCGGAACGCCGGCGGCATCCATGATCTCGGAGAAAATCACGCCGGTGGTCGGTGCGATCTCGCTGGGTTTCAGCACCATGGTGCAGCCGGCTGCGAGGGCAGGGGCCACCTTGCAGGCGATCTGGTTGAGCGGCCAATTCCAGGGGGTGATCAGTCCGACGACGCCGATCGCCTCGCGGACGACCCGGGTGCCATTGCGCGGCTCCTCGAACTCGAACTGTTCCAGCGCCTTGATCGTCGATTCCAGATGGCCCCGGCCCGCGCCGACCTGGGAGTTCCGCGCCAGCTTCATCGGAGCGCCCATTTCGTCCGACACGGCCTTCGCGAGTTCTTCGGATCGCTCGATGTAGAGTTCCACGATGCGGCGGAGCAGGCGCAGGCGCTCGGCCTTACTGGTCTGGGAGAAGGACGGGAAGGCGGCCTTCGCAGCGGCCACGGCTCGGTCCACATCGGCGGCGGAGCCGATCGAAATCTTCGTGTAGGCCTCTTCCGTGGCCGGATTGATGACATCGAGCGCCGCCGGCTTCACCGGATCGACCCAGGTTCCGTTGATGTAGAACTTCAATAGGTTGGACATGCTGTTCGCTTTCGTGGGGAAGGTTGAGGGGTGGCCAGGAACTTCGACGCCAGGCCGCCGGGGAGGGTTAGCCGCCGACGGTCATTGAGAGCGTCTTTTGACCGAAAAACCGCTATGCCACCGGGAATATAGCGTGGCCCTCCGCCGGCTGACAATCCGGCGCAACTTTGCTTGGGGAGGCTAAGAACTTGCCGCGACGTAGATCGAGGCGACTTCTTCGATGCCCGCCTGATCTTCGGAATCGAAGCGCTTCGGGCTGGGACTGTCCAGATCCAGCACGCCCAGGATCGCGCTGTCCCTGATCAGTGGTACCACAAGCTCCGAGCGGGAGGCCGCGTCACAGGCGATGTGGCCGGGAAAGGCATGGACGTCCTCCACCAAGATGGACTGGCGGCGCTCCACCGCAGTGCCACAGACGCCGCGGCCGACGGGAATCCGCACGCAGGCTGGCTTGCCTTGGAAGGGGCCGACGATGAGTTCGTTGCCACCGCGCAGAAAATAGAAGCCGGCCCAGTTGATGTCAGGCATCAACTCGTAGAGAACGGCGGAGGTGTTGGCCGCATTCGCGATAGGGTCGCGTTCGCCTTCGAGAAGCGAACGCAGCTGCAGGGCGAGATCCTTGTAGAATTCCGCCTTGCTCGCCGTCTCAATCACCTTGCCTTGAAACATGGCGCACCTCGTTCGATCGCCCGCAATCAATTGCTATTGCATAGCACATCGACAACCTCGCGGGCCATCAGCAGCTTTCGCGGCTAGTTCGACGTCTGCGCCGCCACCAGCACCGGATCGTCGCGATAAAGCTCGGGGAAGAATGTCTTCAGGTTTTCGATCTTCGGCAGATCGTTGATCACGATGTAGGGATAGAGCGGGTTCAGTGTCAGGAAGTCCTGATGGTAATCCTCGGCGGGATAGAATTGGCGATCGGGCTCGATCGTGGTGACGATAGCGGCATCGAAAACGCGCGCCTGGTTGAGCTGATCGATATAGGCCTTGGCGACCTTCGCCTGCTCCGGGTTGGTGGGAAAGATCGTCGAGCGATACTGCGTCCCGGTATCCGGGCCCTGGCGGTTGAGCTGCGTCGGATCGTGGGCCACCGAGAAATAGATCTGCAGGATGCGGCCATAGCTGATGACGCTGGGATCGAAGGTGATGCTGACCGATTCCGCGTGGCCCGTCGTACCGGAACCGACGACCTCATATTGCGCCGTGCCGCTTTCGCCACCGGCATAACCGGAGACGGCGTTGCTCACGCCCTTCACATGCTGGTACACGCCCTGGACACCCCAGAAGCAACCGCCGGCCAGCACCGCGACCTCAGGCGATGTGCCTTGTGCTGGTGCTTCGTCGAGGGCGGGTGCCGGAATCGCCCGGCCCTCCTCCGCTGAAGATCGCGAAACCGCCAGCCATGCGCCAGCCGACAACAGTGCGGCCATCAGCAGGTAGTGAGGTCGGAAGAAAGCCATGAGGTGCCTCGGGGATTGTTTCGGGGATGATATCATCTGCAGCTCCAAATTTCAGCCGAAGGTGAAGGCGTATGCTTGAACGCCGGGATCGAGGAATTCGATTTCGAATGTGCGGTCGGTGATTGGGCCGCTCTGCCGGATGAGTTGATAGAGCCGCTGTCCGGTGACGACACCCTGGCCGTCGGCATCCACATCAGTACCGTGGTTGTCGCCCGGCCGGGCGCCATCGATGGTGACGCGGAATCGCACGGGCTTTCCATCGGGCGCCGGGCCGAGAACCAGATGGAGGTCGCGGGCATGAAATCTGTAGACGATGCTGCCGCCGCCTTCATTAAGAGTCGCATTCTCGCCGCCGATAATCCAGTTGCCCGACAGGCCCCATTCGTTGAGCCGCGGCGTTGCCAGCGAATAGGCGTGGCTGAGGTCGCGGATTGCGCCGCCGGCCGAGATGAAATTCTGCGAACGGCTATAGCCGATATATGTTTCCGGCGATTGGACCGCATTCATGTCGGCGGCTGCCTGGGCGCCGGACGCATTGACCGAAACCAACCCGCCCGGCAGTTGGTTACTGCCCGCTTCGGCGAGGAGCTGCTGGATCACCCGTTCGGAGCCGTCATAGTCACCCTCGCCGAAATGGTGATGGCGGATGCGGCCCTGGGCATCGATGAAGTAGTGCGCCGGCCAGTACTGATTGTCGAAAGCGCGCCAGACCGCAAAATTGTTGTCGATGGCGACTGGATAGTCGATCTGCAGATCGGAAACCGCGTCGCGCACGTTGTCGACATTCTTCTCGAAGGCAAATTCCGGGGAATGCACGCCGATGACGACCAGTCCCTGGTCCCTGTACTTGTCGGCCCAAGCCCGCACATACGGAATTGCTCGCAGGCAGTTGATGCAGGAATAGGTCCAGAAGTCGACCAGCACGACCTTGCCTTTGAGAGCTTCCGCCGTGAGCGGTGGGGAATTCAACCAATCCACCGCGCCGGAGAGCACCGGCAAACTGCCTTCAACCGGCAGATCGCTTGATCCCGGAGCGGGATTGGCCTGCATCATGGCGGCCGGATTGCCGTTGGTCATGGCGGGGCCACCGTTCATCGCAACAGTGGATTGAGTCTGCGCATCCGGGGCCGCAGGCGAAGGATGAAACCCGTCAAGGAGGAATTGCTCCAGGTTAGCGGTGCTGGCCAGCGATACGCGCGTCAGAAAACCAGTATCGAGACCCAATGCAATGGCCGCCACGGCCGCCAGGACCGCGACTCCCAGTCCACGCCTGACCCATTCGCCGGCACCGAGGGAACGCTTCATTGCGGCAAAGACCCGTCCCCCGACCAGCAGGGCCAATGCCAGGGACGTGGCCGCGCCTGCCGCATAGGCAAGCAGCAGCAGCGAAGTTCCCGCATTGGCGCCCTGGAGAGCAGCACCGGTAAGGATGAGCCCCAGGACGGGTCCGGCGCAGGGCGCCCAAAGCAGGCCAATTGCCACGCCGAGCAGCAGTGATGGCAGCAGGGATGATTTCTTCGCCGCGGCGCCCTGTTCGACGGATTGCGACAGCCGCGCGCCGAGCGCGACCAGAGGCCGCGTCATATAGTCCGCGAGGTGGGGAAAAAGCAGCGCAAGGCCGAAGAGGGCCAGCAGCGCAATCGCCGCCGCACGGCCATACTGGTTGGCCTCGACTGCCCAACCGCCGGCGACTGCCGCCAGCGTGGCGACCGCGGCAAACGTGACCGCCATGCCGGCTAGCATCGGCAATCCGCTCGCAATGAAAGGGCGATCCGATCGCGCGAAGACGAACGGCAGCACCGGCAGGATGCACGGGCTGACGATCGTCAGGACGCCGCCAAGATACGCCAGCAGGAAAAGAATCATCGGGGTTCTTTGCCCGCTATGCCGCCGCCGGCTTGAACTTCAAGGCAACGCCGTTGATGCAGTAGCGCAGGCCGGTCGGCTCCGGCCCATCATCGAACACATGGCCCTGGTGGCCGCCGCAGCGGCTGCAATGCACTTCGGTGCGGGTCATGAAGTAACTCGTGTCCTCGGTCGTGCCGACGGCCTTGTCCAGCGGCGCCCAGAAGCTCGGCCAGCCGGTGCCGCTGTCGAACTTCGTGGTCGACGAGAACAGGTCGAGGTCGCAACCGGCGCAGGCGAAATTGCCCGCGCGTTCTTCATGCAGCAGCGGACTGGTAAAGGCGCGCTCCGTCGCTTCCTCCCGCAGCACCGCGAACTGATCGGGTGTCAGAAGCGAACGCCATTCCTCTTCAGAATGTGTGACCTCGAAGGTCCCGGTGGCTGCGGAGACGTCCGATCGCCGAGATAGGCCATAGGCCGCTGTCAACGCGGCAGCGCCGCCCGAGAGGAGAACGAATCTTCTGCTGATCATGAATTGAAACCCCAGAGTTGTTCCTGCACAAACGCAGCGTCCATAGCGCAGATTCTGGGCGTATAGGTAAGGTCTTCCAAGGGTATGCGATATCACATGCCCGTGACATCAACGGAACTTGACCGTTGGTGAACGGCCGCCGAATGCAGCGCCACGGAGTTCCTGAAGCCGGCCTCCTGAGCAGCCGGTGTTCCGCGGCAGCGGCCGTACCTCATCCGGCCGCCGCCGTGTGCAATTCGATCGATCGACTAGCCGTTGATATCGAGCCCCAGTGCCATGCGGCCGGCATAGAGCTGCTGCGGCTTCTCCTGCAGGGGATGGTAGCGGGCGGCCTGGATGTCGCGGAAAAGCCGCTCCAGCCCGCGGCCGCGGAAGAAGGCGCCGCCGCCCGCGACCTCCATGGCCTTCTCGACGGTATGGACCGCATGGCGGGCGGCAAGCGTGCGCGCCATGAACAGCGCGTTGGTGGTCTCCGGCGTGAATTTCGGGCTCTGCGCCGTCTGCATCATGCTGGCAACAGCCAGCCGCGCCGCCATCAGCTCGGTCTCCATCTCGCCCACCAGGCTCTGCATGACGGCATCGTCGCGCCGGCGCGTCGCCGCCTCGACAGCCTGATCGCGAGCCGTCTCGGCGATGCCGAGATAAACCGAGTAGATCAGCGGAAAGGCGATGTTGCTGATCGTGTGCATGATCGGCGCCCAGCCTCGCGGCCGCCGGATTGGCGCGGCGGCCGTCGGCACGAAAACATCCTCGAGGATGACGTCGTTCGAACCGGTGCCGCGCATACCCAGCGTGCGCCAGTTATCCAGGACCTTGACGCCCGGCGCGTTGAACGGCACGGCGATATGCAGCACCGTCGGCTCATCGACGCCTTCTTCCAGCACCGCCATCGTCATGAAGATCTGGCCGGCGGGCGAGCCGCTGGCGAAGATCTTGCGGCCGGTGACGCGGAATCCGCCCTCAACCGGCACGGCCTTTGCCGATCCCTGCAGCCAGTCCGAGCCGCCGCTGCTGATCATCACCAGCTGCTCGGCGGCGATGCGCCGCAGCAG
This sequence comes from Verrucomicrobiia bacterium, assembly GCA_035544395.1. Classification (GTDB taxonomy): domain Bacteria; phylum Pseudomonadota; class Alphaproteobacteria; order Dongiales; family Dongiaceae; genus DATKFM01. Next base: position 8,617 of record DATKFM010000317.1, on the reverse strand, counting down.
CGGCTCCACCGGTGCACCCTCATTGCGCCAGCGCCAGGCGGCCGTGGCGACGATGTGCGTGTGCATCGACAATGCCAATGCCGTGGAGCTGCAATAATGCGCCAGCGTCCGCAGCATCGCGCCCAACTCGGCATGGGAGGCGCCCCCGCCGCCCAGCTCCGAGGGCACGCCGGCCGAGAAAACATGCGCTTCCTTGAGTTCCGCGTAGTTGTCGCTGACGAAGCTGTCGTCGGCATCATGGCCGGCGGCGCGCTCGGCGAAACGCCGGCCCAGACGATGAGCGAGCGCCACCCAATCCTGGGGCGCCTGAATGACATTCGTTGCTGGCGATGAATTTGCCATGTTCTGATCCTCCTTACCCGTTGAGCTGAGCAAATCGGACGCGTTGGCGGGCTAGATCGTACCGTCCAGACTTGATGATGCCCGTAGCATCCCGCAATTTGGCCGCGCGCATCTAGTGCAAAATCTGTACTGGAACCGCCTCTCAGGCGGTCCTATTCTTGGCACCATCATGCAAGGATATGGACAATTCTGCCCCGTCGCCAAGGCGGCCGAGATCCTGACCGAGCGCTGGACACCGCTGCTGCTGCGGGAATTTGTCCTCGGCAGCCATAGATTCAATGACTTGCATCGGGGTCTGCCGCTGATGTCGCGCTCGCTTCTGGCGCAGCGGCTGAAGCGGCTGGAAGCGGCCGGGATCATCGAGCGGCGGACCGATACGGACGGGCAGGGGGCGGAATACTTCCTCACGCCGGCCGGCGAAGAATTCGGGCCGGTGATCGAGGCGATGGGCCACTGGGGCCAGCGCTGGAGCCGGCGGTTCGACACGACCGATCTCGATCCGTCGCTGCTGGTCTGGGACATGCAGCGCAGTTTCAAGCGCGAGCGGCTGCCGTCGCGGAAATTCGTGATGGAGATGCAGTTCCGCGGCGTGCCGCGGCGCCATCGGGACCGCAGCCGCTGGTGGCTGATCATCGATCCGCAGCTTGTGGATGTCTGTATCAAGGACCCCGGCTTTGAGATCGAGCTGTTCGTCCAGGCGGACCTTGAGGCAATGACCAAGGTCTGGCTGGGCGATCTCCGCTTGAAGGATACGATGCGCGCCGGCGACATCGTCGTCGAAGGACAACCGCAGCTCACCCGTGAGTTTCCTGCCTGGCTCGGCCTTAGTTCCATGGCCGATGTTCCGCGTCCAACCGCTTAAGAGTCCAACCGACCACAAATTTAGTGGTGTCGCCAAGATCCACTGGCGGCTTTGCCGATTCGCCGCGAACTCCGTAGCATGACGCCCAGGGGAGTTTTCCGAGAGTCTTCTCAGTCACTGCAGGGGGACCGGCGCATGGCGCAGGCGCTATCGAATATCCGGGTGCTTGATCTGACGCGGGTGCTGGCCGGGCCTTGGTGCACCCAGGTGCTGGCCGATCTGGGCGCCGAGGTGATCAAGGTCGAGCGGCCCGGCACCGGCGACGACACACGGGGCTGGGGCCCGCCCTGGCTGAAAGCGGCCGACGGCGGCGAAGCCAAGGACTCGACCTACTTCGCCTCCGCCAACCGGGGCAAGAAATCCGTAACGGTAAATATTGCCACGCCGGAAGGGCAGGCGATCATCAGGGAACTCGCAGCGCAGTGCGATGTCCTGATCGAGAACTACAAGGCCGGCGATCTCAAGCGCTACGGACTCGATTACGCCAGCCTGCAGGTGCTGAACCCGCGGCTGATCTACTGCTCGATCACCGGCTACGGGCAGGATGGTCCCTATGCCGCCAAGCCGGGCTATGACTTCGTCTTCCAGGGCCTGGGCGGGCTGATGAGCATCACCGGCGAGCGCGACGATGTGCCGGGCGGCGGGCCGCAGAAGGTCGGCATCGCGGTGGGAGACGTGCTCGCGGGCATGTATGCGGCTGTCGCTATCCTCGCCGCGGTCAATCACCGGGCTTCGAGCGGCGCGGGCCAGTACATCGACATCTCGCTGCTGGATTGCCTGGTGGCGATGGGCGGCAATCAGGCCGTCGGCTACCTGACCACGGGCAAGCCGCCGCGGCGCTATGGCAACGAGCATCCCAGCATCGTGCCCTACCAGACGTTCGCCACTGCGGATGGCCATATCATCGTCGCCGCCGGCAATGACGCCCAGTGGCAGCGTTATTGCGCGGCGATTGGGCGGGCGGATCTCGGCGCTGACCCGCGCTATGCCAAGATGAAAGGGCGCGTGACCCTGCGCGCCGACCTGATCCCCGAGCTGCGTCGGACGATGGCGACCCGCGGCACCGCCGAGTGGGTGCGGCTCCTGGAGGCGGCGGATGTGCCCTGCGGTCCGATCAATGACTATGGCCAGGTATTCGAGGATCCCCAGGTGCGCCACCGGCAGCTCCGCCATGAGATGGTCCGCGCTGACGGGCTGGAAGTGCCCCTGGTCACCAGCCCGATCCGGATGAGCGCCACGCCGGTCGAATACCGCCAGGCGCCGCCGGTGCTGGGGGAACATACGGCAGCTATTCTCCGGGAATTGTTGGGCAAAGCCGACGAGGAGATTGCCTCCCTGCGGGCCGGCGGCATCACCTGAGCCCCGTCAACGTTTACGGCCCCTTAACCTAAAAACACCTAGAATCGGCGGAGTTTTTGAGCGGATCGACCGGCCGGCGCCGCAAGGGTGGCGCGGCTCCGTTCCGCTGCCGCTGTTCAGGTGTCCCTTGGAACAAGTTCCTGTCGCTCCCTCGCGCCGCCTGCGTTGGCAGATTTTTGCGGCCGTCGTGATTTCCGCGTTGACCGCAGCCAGCCTGGGCGCGCTCGCCGAGGCCGGCGGCGCCATGGCGGCCCTGTTGCTTGGTATCCTGATCCTTCCGGCAGCGCATTTTCTGGCGGGCGTAATCGCGCGGCCGCTGGAGCGCGTGTGCGAAATTTCGGCGTCCATCGATCCGGCGCGTCCCGCCTCCCTGATGATGCCCGAACTCGCGGCGCTGGCGGCGGCGAAGGGCGAGATTGGCGCTGCGGCGCGCAAGCTGCTGCAATTGACAGAAGCCCTGGCCGAACGCACCGCCGCTGTCGCCACCCATGCCGAGGCGGCGGCGCAGGCGGAATTGCGCCTGCGCGATGCCGTGGACAGCATCAGCGAGGGCTTCGTCATGTACGATGCCAACGAGATACACTTGCTGCATAACCGGCACTATCAGGAGATCTATGATCTCGCTGTCGACGATGACGGCGAGATCGGCCTGACCATGGAGCAGATCCTGCGCCGCGATCTAGCGGCCGGGCGCTATGCTTATGCGGAAACCGGCGGCGACCCCGAGGCCTGGCTGCGCAAGCGCCTGGCGCAGTTCCGCGAAGCGGCGGGCACTGTCGAATACAAGCTCAAGAGCGGCCGCTGGGTCCGCGTCACCGACCGGCATACGCCGGCCGGCAATACGGTGGGCATCCGTACCGATATCACCGCCGAAAAGCTGGCGGAACTTCGCCTGCGTCAGGCCCTGGAGGATAGCAGCCGGAAATCCGAGCGCCTGTCCGCGATCTTCGACCAGGCGACCGAAGGCGTCACCGCCATCAAGGCGGAGACCGCGCAGCTCGCCGCCGGCGCACAGGAGCTGTCGTCGCGCACCGAGGAGCAGGTGGCGAGCCTGCAGGAGATGGCGGCCGCCATCCGCCAGCTCTCAGTGACCCAAGGCCACAGCGCCGAGCGCATGGACCAGGCCAAGCAGATCGTCGAGGCGGCGCGCACCGCTGCCCAAAGCGGCAACGCCGCCGCCGACAGCACCATCGCCGCCATGCAGCGCATCGAACAATCCGCGCAACGCATCGGCGAGATTATCGGGCTGATCGAGGAGATCGCCTTCCAGACCAATTTGCTGGCGCTGAACGCCGCGGTCGAGGCCGCCCGCGCCGGCGATGCTGGCCGCGGCTTTGCCGTCGTGGCGACCGAAGTGCGCGCCTTGGCCCATCGGGCCGGCGCCGCGTCGAAGGAAGTCCGCGCGCTGATCGCCAACAGCAGCACGCAGGTGGCCAGTGGCGTCGAGCTGGTGGGAAAATCCGCGGCGACCCTCGGCATGATCGTCGCCTCGGTGCGCCGCGCGGCCGACATGATCGGCGAGATCGCCGGCTCCAGCAGGGAGCAATCGATCGGCGTGCGCGAGGTCGATGACAGCGTGACCATGCTGGAAACGCTGACGCAGCGGAACGCCGAACTCGTGGAGGTCACTTCCACCGCGGTGGCCGCTGTGGACAGCCAGATCGAGACCCTGATGCGGGCAATCTACGCTTCGGACGATGAAGAGGGCGGCAGCGCCCCGGCGGATCGCAGCGCGGCGTGACCGTTAATGCCATAACGTACTGATTTAGAATATTTTATTGGCATTTCGGTCCTAACGTAAGATTAAGCCCTCTTCGCGATAATTGCCGTCGAACTATGGGAACGGACCCTGGGCGCTCTATCGGCGCCCGGCGGGTGAGGGCATGTTGACCGAAAAGCCGACACCGTCATTGCCAACGAACGCGCCGCGCGAAAAAACGCATCGCTGGCGCGCGACCTGGCATTGGCTGATGCGGCTGACCCTGTCCTCCGTGCTTTTGGCCGGACTGGCTCTCGCGATCTGGGTTGCGCTGTTTATCAATGCGCTTCGAGAAGGATTCTCTGGGCAAGGAATAGGCCAGTATCTCGAAGCCGGAGGCATCATCGCTTCCCTTGTCATGGTGGTGTTCGTGCTGCAGCGGGAGCTGCGGCGCGGCCGCTGGACGTTCAAGGAACTGAAGGCGGCGCAGGCTCGGCTGCAGGACATGACGGAGTCCTCGTTCGACTGGGCATGGGAAACCGACGCGGATCTGCGATACGCCTACATCAGTGGCCACGTCGCCGGCGCCACCACAACCGAACAGAACAGCTATATCGGCAAGACGCGATTCGAGATCGCCGATCTCACCCACGATCCCGACGGCTGGAAGCGACACGCCGAGGATATGGCGGCGCGCCGGCCGTTCCGCGACTTCGTGTTCCGGCAGCCGATGGCCGACAGCAGCGCCCGCTGGCGCAAGGTGTCAGGCAAGCCGTTCTACGATGCCGCAGGCCGGTTCTGCGGCTATCGCGGCACCGCCATCGACATCACGGCGCAGAAGGAAGCGGAACAGGCGCTGTCGGCGATCCGCGCGCAGCAGAAGGAGCGCGACCGCAGCTACCGCACGCTCATCGCCAACATCTCCGGCGCGGTCTACCGCATGAAGATGGACGAGGAATGGACCGACATCTTCATCAGCGACGCGGTTGAGAAGATCTGGGGCTACAGCGCGGCGGAGTGCCTGGCCAAAGCGGCGCCGCTGTTCGTCAGCGCCATACACCCCGATGACCGGGAGATAGTAACCGAGGGAACAAAGGAGGCGATCGAGAGGCGCGAGCCCTATGCCCTCGAATACCGCATCCGCCACCGCGACGGCTCAATCCGCTGGGTCTCCGACCGCGGGCAGCCGATCTTCGACGAGAGCGGGCAGCTGCTCTATCTCGACGGCATCTTCTTCGACGTCACCGACCGCATGCGGGCCGAAACCGAACTGAAGCGGGCGAAGGAGCTGGCCGAGGGTGCCAACCGCGCCAAGTCTGACTTCCTGGCGATGATGAGCCACGAGCTGCGCACGCCGCTCAATGCCATCATCGGCTTCTCGGAGATCGTCATGGGCGAAGTGTTCGGCCCGGTCGGCAACGAGAAGTATCACGGCTACCTGGGAGATATTCAGCGCAGCGGCAACCACCTGTTGGAGTTGATCAACGACATCCTCGATCTCTCGAAGGCCGAAGCCGGTCTGATGGAGCTCAACGACGAAGGCATGGATGTCGCGCAGGTGATCGGCACGACTATCGGCATGATGCGTTTGCGCGCGGAAGAAGCCGGCGTGCGGATAGTGACCGAGGTGCCCGAAGGTCTGCCGGAAGTGATCGCCGACGAGCGCAAGATCCGTCAGTCGCTGCTCAACCTGTTGTCGAATGCCGTGAAGTTCACGCCCCAGGGCGGCCAGGTGACGATCAGGGCGCTGATGGAGCGCGAGCGGCTGCAGATCCGCATCGAGGATACCGGCATCGGCATCGCCGCCGCCGATATCCCCAAGGCGCTATCGCCCTTCGGCCAGATCGACAGTGCCTTGAGCCGCCGTCACACTGGCACGGGTCTCGGCCTGCCGCTGACCAAACGGCTGGTGGAGGCCCATGGCGCACGCCTCGAAATTCAGAGCGAGATCGGCTGCGGCACGGTGGCAATCATCGAGTTCCCGCTGGAGCGGCTAGCGCTGGCGCAGCCGTATCTGCAGGAATCCGCGTAGCTGCCGGATCGTTCCTGCAGCATCAGCCGCCGGACTGCCAGGTGAGGATACTGTCCAGGGGATAGAGCAGCATCAGCACGTTCAGCGTCAGGTTATCGCGGATCACCACGACGCAGAGAATCTCCAGGAACAGGCCGATCGCGACCGACGCCCAAACCGGCAGACGCCAGGCAAAGACGAATCCCAAGAGCATGAACAGCACGTCGAAGACCGAATTGATCACGCTGTCGCCGCTATAGCCCAGCGCGATCGTCGCCTCGCGATAGCGGTTGATGACCATTGGCGTGTTCTCCAGGATCTCCCAGGCACATTCGATCAGCATGGCGCCGAGGACCCGCAGCCGCAGCGGTTGCCGCCGGAATAGCAGCCACATCAGCCCATAGAACAAGAGACCATGGATGAAGTGGGACGGCGAGTACCAGTCCGAGAGCTGTTGCGAGTTCTCCGCGCTCATCACGTCGCCCTGCCATACCCGCACGAACCCGCAGGTGCAGATCGGCGGCTGGCCGAAGGCAAGCAGAGTTGCCGCGGTGGCGGCGATGATGGCGAGGCCGATGAGGAGGCAGGCGCGCGGCGTGAGGCGCTGGACAATCGTCATAGTATCCCGGAACCAGTTTCGTTCGCGAATCGTGATGCAGTCTTGCAGAATGGATCAGGCGGGTCGATGGCTCATGACGGAACCTGTGGAGGCGGCTAGAGTGTCGCCATGATTCGCATCAACAGCCGCATCGATCTCGACGAGAACGAACTGGATTTCAGCTTCATCCGCGCGTCCGGTCCCGGCGGGCAGAACGTCAACAAGGTGTCGTCGGCGGTGCGGCTTCGCTTCGATGTCAGGCATTCGCCGTCGCTGCCCGATGACGTGCGTCACCGGCTGATCCGCTTGGCGGGGCGTCGGGTCACCGATGCGGGCGAGCTGATCATCACCGCCCAGATCCATCGTAGCCAAGAGCGCAACCGGCAGGAGGCGCTGGAGAAGCTGGTCGACCTGGTCCAGCGCGCCGCTGTGCCGCCGGTGCCGCGCCGGCCGACCCGGCCAACCGCCGGCTCGCGCAAGCGCCGCCTTGAAAGCAAGAGCCGCCGCTCGACGATCAAGCGATTGCGCGGCGGACCCGGTTCCGACGATTGACCGAAGTTAGGCCGTTTCCTGCAGCCATTTCTCGGCGGCGGAACGGCCGAGATCGTGCAGCCGCGAGATCGTGCCCGGCCGCGGGAACAACGGATGGGCCGTGCCGTCGGCGGCGATGTCGCCGCTGCCATCGATGCGGTGCAGCTTCAACGCCTTGAGGCGCCGGCGGGTGAATCCGCCGATGGAAAGGCCTTCGCGCGCCACCCGTTGACCCATCTCCAGCATGTCGAGCTCCCGCGATAGCGCGGCGTTGAACATGATCTGGTTGACCCGGCGCACGATGCCCTGCGCGGTGACGGGCGAATGTTCGACGGTGGCGGGAGTGAGCTGCACCAGCAGGATGTCGCGCGCGCTGCACTGTTCAAGCAGCGGCAGGATCGGCGGATTTGCCACCAGCCCGCCATCCCAGTGAGGTTCGCCGTCGATCTCCACCGCCGGCTGCAACAGCGGCAGGCAGGCGGACGCCGCCACCACGTCGGCATCCAGTTCGATGTTGCCGAAGATGCGGGCGCGGCCCTCGCGCACATTGGTCGCCGCCAGCACCAGCCGCGGCGCGGTCGCTTGCCGCAGCTTCGCGAAGTCCACCAGCTCCAGCAGGATCTGCCGCAAGGGATTGAGGCCGAGCGGATTATACTGATAGGGCGAGACCAGCCGCGTGGTGACATCGACGAAGATGTTGGTCAGCGCATGATCCGCCGCCCATTGCAGCCTGTCGCCATGGGGATGGAAGTTCGCCGGCGAGGCCAGGCCGGGGCCTTCGCCGATGCGCTGCCACAGACGATGGAGCGCAGCCCGGGCGCCGACGGCTCCGCCATCGGTCCAGCCGCTGGCGAAGACCACGGCATTCACCGCACCGGCCGAGGTGCCGCTCAGCGCTTGCACATCGAAACGCCCGGCCTCCAGCAGCCGGTCCAGCACGCCCCAGGTGAAGGCGCCATAGGCGCCGCCGCCCTGCAAGGCCAGGGCGAGCGGCAGCGCCTTCTTGCGGCGCCGGCGGGGGGCGGCGTTGCGGAGTTGGAATCGCGGCGTGATGTCGTCCATCTCCTACCTCCTGCAATCCGGATAACCGGATCCGGCGCGCGGATTGTGCGGCGCAATATAATTTGGGTGCATTACGAAAATCGCAAGCGTCCAAGTAAAAATTCCATGTAAATTGAATGGTTTGCCTAATTATCAGGCAAAATCGCCCTGGCC
>DATKFM010000316.1:0-12607 GCA_035544395.1 Verrucomicrobiia bacterium | reverse complement strand
CACTCGACGACAATCTCGAGAATCTCACTCTGACGGGTTCGGCCGTAACCGGCACCGGTAGCGGCGTGGCCAACGTCATCGTCGGCAACGGCGGCACGAACGTTCTGTCGGGCCTTGGCGGAAACGACTCGATCTACGGCTCCGGCGGCACCGATACGCTCGATGGCGGCGACGGAAATGACACCCTCGACGGCTACAACTCCACGAGCCAGCTCATCGGCGGCCTGGGCAACGACCTGTTCTATGTCGACGGCGGCGATACCGTGGTCGAAGGCGCCGCGGGCGGCACCGACACGGTCGAGAGCAGCGTGACCCACACGCTGGCGGCCAACGTCGAAAACCTGACCCTCACCGGCTGGTCCAACATCAACGGTACCGGCAACGCCGACAACAACATCATCGACGGCAACGACAACAACAACAACCTGAATGGCGCGGCCGGCAATGACACGATCAACGGCGCCGGCGGCAACGACACGATCGACGGCAGCACGGGCATCGACCGGATGGCCGGCGGCCTCGATGACGATACGTACACGGTCGACGATGCCGGCGACCTGGTGATCGAAGGCCTGAATCAGGGCACGGACACGGTTCGCACGGGCCTGGCCTACGTCCTGGGCGCCAATCTAGAGAACCTCGTGCTGACCGGCGCCACCGCAGTAAACGGCACCGGCAACACGCTCGACAACGCCATGACCGGCAATGGCGCCGCCAACTCGCTCTCTGGCGGCACCGGCGACGACACGCTGAACGGCAATGGCGGCGCGGACACGCTCGTGGGCGGTGTAGGCAACGATCTGCTGATCATCGACGACTCTGGCGACGTGTTCACCGAGCTCGCGGCCGGCGGTACGGATACGGTCCAAAGCGCGATCAGTCTCTCGCTGGCCTCCTATGTCTACATCGAGAACCTGACGCTTACTGGATCAGCGAGCAGCGGCACCGGCAACGCCCTCAACAACATCATCGTCGGTAGCGGCGGCAGCAACGTGCTGATGGGCGACGATGGCAATGACTCGATGTCAGGCGGCGGTGGCTCCGACTCGATTAATGGAGAGGACGGCAACGACACCCTCGATGGCGTCGGTTCTCTGACCACGCTGATCGGCGGCATAGGCAACGACCTCTTTATCGTCGACGGCAACGACACGATCGTAGAGTCGGCCCTTGGCGGTACCGATACGGTCAACAGCTACGTCAACTACACGCTGGGATCCGAACTCGAGAATCTCGTGCTCGTCGGCGGCGCCATAGTCGGCGCCGGCAACGCGCTGAACAACGACATCACCGGCAATGACTCCGGCAACAACCTGAGCGGCGGCGACGGCAACGACACCATCGACGGCGGGAACGGCAATGACGTTCTGTCCGGTGAACTCGGCGCAGACAGCCTGATCGGCGGCGATGGCAACGATGCACTCGATGGCGGTGATGGCGTGGACCGCATGGCGGGCGGCCTTGGAGACGACACCTACACTCTGAGCATCGCCACAGACGTGGTCATCGAAGGCCTGAATCAGGGCAACGATACTGTCCAGAGCCAGTTTGCCTACACACTTGCCGCCAACGTCGAATCCCTGCAGCTGCTCGGCAGCACCAACCTGAACGGCACGGGCAATGCCGGCAACAATGGGCTGTTCGGAAACCTGGGCAACAACCTCCTGAATGGCGGCGGCGGCAACGATACGCTTGATGGCGGCGCCGGTGTCGACACGCTCGTCGGCGGCGCCGGCAATGATACCTACGTGGTCTCCGACCTGATCGACACGATCGTCGAGGTGAAAGGCTACGGCCTCGATACGGTTCAGTCGTCGGTCGACTTCAACCTTGGCTCCAACAACGCGCTGGAAAATCTGGTCCTCCTCGGCTCGGGTGATATCGATGGCACGGGCAACCTCGCCAACAATGTCATTTGGGGCAACAGCGGCAAGAACCAGATCAATGCCAGCGCGGGCAACGACACGGTCTATGGCGGCGCCGGCGACGATGATCTGACCGGCCTCCTAGGAAATGACAATATCTACGGCGGCGAGGGCAAAGATACTATCAACATGCTGCAAGGCATGGACCGGGCTTACTACACCAGCAAGTTGGACGCCGGCGATCTGCTGCAGAACTTCAGCACCAGCGGCACCAGCCAGGACTATATCAACCTCGATGGCCTATTTGACTCGCTCGGTGTCGCTGCGGCTGCCCGCGCCGCCCACGTCTCCCTGGTACAGAACGGCGGCAGCGCCGAAGTGTGGGTCGATACGGACAGCACCGTTGGCGCCGATACACTGATGTGTACCCTCCAGGCAACGTCTACGACCAACCTGAGCATCGGCAACTTGACAACGAACGACATCCTCATCGGCACGTAACGAAAAACAGGCGTGCGGGGAGCAGCGGGTGGCTATGCCACCGGCTGCTCCCCGTTGCATTTGAGGCTTTCGCCGTTCCCCGCATTATCTTGACCATTCGAGCGGCTCTCATTAAACGAGACGCTTGGTTTCAGCAGTGGCGCCGGGTGTTCCATGCCTTTTCTGACGCCGGGCGATCCGGCCCCTTGGTTTCAGGCCCGTTCCGCGGGCAATCCCCGTTATGAATTCAACACCGTGGCTGGGCGCGTCATCGTCCTCTGCTTTTTCGGCTCGGCGCGGCAGCCTGGCGTTCTGGAGCTTCTGCAGGGATTCCGCGGCCGGCCCGATCTCTTCAACGATGACCGCGCCGCCTTCTTCGGCATCAGCTGCGATCCCTCCGACGATGCCGAAAAGCGGGTCGGCGAGCAGATCCCTGGCTATCGTCAGTTCTGGGACTTCGATTTCAAGATCAGCACGGCCTTCGGAATCTGCGACGCGCCAACGGATCAAACGGCCCGCAATGTGCGCTATGTGCCGGCGACCTACGTCCTCGATCGAAATCTCCGCGTCATTGCGGCCATTCCCCTGATCTCAGCCAGTGCCGGCGATGTTCGCGCCCATGTCGAACGCATCGGCGCGCTGGTGGATTCGCTGTCCCAACCCGCGGCCAACGGCCTGGCGCTTCCCGGCGCCCCGGTGCTGATGGTCCCCCGGATACTCGAGCCCGAGCTCTGCCGCGAGCTGATCAACTACTACGAAACACAAGGCGGTCATGACAGCGGCTATATGACCAGCGATGCCCAGGGTCGCACCGTCGGCGTCATCGACTATGGCCGCAAGCGCCGCCGCGATTGCAACATCGAGGACGAGACGCTACGCACCAAGATCCGCAGCCGCATCATCCGTCGCCTGATACCGGAAGTCTTCAAGGCCTATCAGTTCCGTGTCACCCAGTCGGAACGCTACATCGTCGCCTGCTATGACACCGGCGAGGGCGGATATTTCCGAGCCCACCGGGACAACACGACGCGCGGCACCGCGCATAGGCGCTTTGCCGTGACGATGAACCTGAACGCCGAGGAATATGAAGGCGGCAATCTGCGCTTTCCTGAATTCGATGACCGCAGTTACCGAGCGCCCACAGGCGGCGCTGTCGTCTTCTCCTGTTCCCTGATGCACGAGGCCCTGCCGGTGACGAGAGGAAGGCGTTTTTGTGTGCTTCCCTTCTTGTATGACGAAACGGCCGCCAAGCAGCGCGCCCGCATCGCCGAGGAAGAAGCCGCGAAAGATGCGGCAAAGGCCAGCGCAAGCGTCAGTTAGAGACGCATCGTCCGGAGGCGCATGCCCCCGCCTTGACTGACATCATCAGATGCCCATTTATTGCGGCCGGGGGCTGTTAGCATTGGAGCTTTCATGAAGCGCATTCTTTTGCTGCTGCCGCTGCTGGCCGCTTGTTCCGGCAGCGGAGTGCCGATTGCCTCGCAATCCCGCATCGAGAGCCGCTACCATCTCCAGGACCTCTCCTACATCGCGGCCGGCAAGGATCTGAAAACGGACGTCCTCGGCAATCCCTTCAAAATCGATCAGGCGACCTTCGCCGCAGCGGTTGCGGATCATCTTCAGGGTGTCAATCCAGGGCCGGAGATACACTTCACGCCGACGCCCGCTGCCACCGCCCGCGAACCCTATTTCGTGCGGCTGGCTTTCAACGGGCCCTCCGCCAGCAATGGCACTCAGCTCTGCGGCAGCGCGCCCGAGGTTGCGCCATCCTTTGCGCCCAGCGGCGAGGTGCGGGTGGTCGGCGCCTTCTGCCGCGGCGACCAGCCGATGACCTATGCCTCGGCAAAGAGCGGCGGCATCACCGATGAGAACGATCCGGCGTTCCGCCGTCTCGTCCGGCAGGTGGGTGTGCTGCTGTTCCCGCTGCACAATCCCGAGGACATCAACAATTGCATTCCGCCGAATTGCTGAGCGGAGCGTCTAGCGGATCAACCGGCTGAGTTCCTTGAACTCGGGCGTGCCGGCGCGGCCGAGCCATTCGAAGACCGCCATCTCGGTCGTCGCGATCTTCACGCCATCTGTGCGAAGGCGCGCCAAGCCTGCATCGCGGTTGGCGATGCTGCGCGACGAGGTCGCATCGGCAATGACGATCGGGGTGATTTCCGGGTTCGCCCCCGCAAGTCCCAGCGCCGTCTGCAACACGCAGACATGCGCCTCTATGCCGCAGATGATTGCCTGCGGCCGCTTCAGGTCCGCCAGTCGCTGGCGCAACGCCGGGTCATCGGCGCAGGAAAACGCCGTTTTCGCGAGCACTGCGTCCGCCGGCGCCAGATGCCGCAGCTCCGCGACCGTCGGCCCCAATCCTTGCGGATATTGCTCGGAGACCAGGATCGGGATGCCTAATCTTGCGGCAGCCTGCATCAGAATGCCGGTGTTGCGAACCACCAGCATCGGGTCCTGCATGGCCGGCAGCAGCTTTTCCTGGATGTCGACGACCAGCAGGCAGGAAGTGTCACGCCCGATCAACATACCCTTTACCTCTCTGAAACCAAACGAAGGCTATGGTTAATCCGGCCTGTGGCCGAGGCCCCAGCGCTGATTGCGACACCGGACCAATCGGCTAACCGGTTGACAAAAGAGGCAAACCAAACGATTATCCGCTGCCTTTCGGTCGCGTTTCCGGGCGCCGACCGCATGCAGGCAATTCCTTGAACGCCCGAGAAAGACTTCATGCAATTTTCCGACCTGGGGCTTAGTCCCGACATCCTGCGCGCGATCGCTGACGCAGGCTACACCACGCCGACCCCTATTCAAGCTCAGGCTGTTCCCGTTGTGCTCACCGGCCGCGATGTTCTCGGCTGCGCCCAGACGGGCACGGGGAAGACCGCTTCATTCACACTGCCGATGCTGGAGATCCTGGCGCGGGGACGCGCCCGGGCGCGTATGCCGCGCTCCCTGATCCTCGAGCCGACGCGCGAATTGGCCGCGCAAGTCGCCGAGAATTTCGACCGCTACGGCAAGTACCACAAACTGTCGAAGGCGCTGCTGATCGGCGGCGAGTCATTCACCGACCAGCAGAAGGCGCTGGACCGCGGCGTCGACGTGCTGATCGCCACGCCCGGCCGCCTGCTCGACCTGTTCGAGCGCGGCAAGATCCTGATGTCCGATGTGAAGGTGCTGGTGATCGACGAAGCCGATCGCATGCTGGACATGGGTTTCATTCCGGATGTCGAGCGCATCGTATCGCTGCTGCCGAAGATACGGCAGACGCTGTTCTTCTCCGCCACCATGGCGCCGGAAATCCGCCGGCTTGCCGATGCCTTCCTGCTGAATCCGAAGGAAATCACCGTGGCGCCGCCGGCTTCGACCGCCCTGGTCACCGAGGGCATGACCGTTATCGATGAAATGCAGAAGCGCGAGGCGCTGCGTCGGCTGATCCGGGCGGAGCAGGTGAAGAACGCTCTGATCTTCTGCAACCGCAAGCGCGACGTGGACATTCTCTACAAGTCGCTGCACCGCCACGGCTTCAACGCCGCCGCCATCCATGGCGACCTGGCGCAGGCAGTGCGTACGGAGACCTTGGAGAAATTCAAACAAGGCGAGATCACGCTCCTCGTCGCCAGCGATGTCGCCGCCCGCGGCCTCGACGTCATCGGTATGAGCCATGTGTTCAACTTCGATGTGCCGATCCATGCCGAGGACTATATCCATCGGATCGGTCGCACCGGACGTGCCGGTCGCGAAGGCCGCGCCTTTACCTTAGCGACGCCTTATGATGGCAAGTTCGTGGAAGCGATCGTCAAGTTGATCGGCCGCGAGATTCCCCGCATCGAGATCGAGGGCATCGAGCAACTGCCTTTTGAAGAGGGCAAGCGCCGCGGCCGTGGCGGAGAACGCGGCGGACGCGAACGCACCCCCGCCCGCGGCCGTGGCCGCGAGCGTGGCGAACGGAAGCATGCCGAACCCCGTCGCCATGACGGCGAGAGCGCACCGCGCCATAAACACCAGAGCAGCGAAGAGCAGCAGAAGCCCGTGGAGCAGCCAGCGATCGAGACGCCGCAGGTAGCGCAGACGCCCCAGCCGCAGCCCGAAGCTCCGGCCCAGGTCCATGCCGCGCCGGCCAAGCATCGCCATGAGCGCCAGGCGCGCTCGGAACGCCCGGAACGGCAAGAGCGCCCAGCACGCCAGGAGCGCCACCGCCCACGCCGGGAAGCGGAGGATCGCGACGATCGTCAGACCGTCGCGTTCGGCGACGACAATACGCCGGATTTCCTGCGCCGCCCGGTGAAGCTGCCGCCCGTGGTCCGCAAGGCACCCCGCGCCGCTTAAGCCGGCGCATTTCCGATACTGGCGAACTGAGCCAGGCCGGACTCGTTTCCGGCTTGGCCCCTGCTTGGCATTCGCTATGATGCGGCCATGCGCACGATCTTCGTCATGATCAAGAGCGATCTCGGCCGGGCCTATGAAGTGGCCGATGCCGCCGTGCAGACGGTCCAGGAGGTGTCGGAGGTGCATTCCACTTCCGGCCAGTATGATCTGCTGGTGAAATGCTACCTGCCCGACGAACAGGATGTCGGACATTTCGTCACCGAGCGCATTCAGCGCCTCCCCGGCGTGAAGGACACCTTCACCCTCATCGCCTTCAAGGCGTTCTCCTAGCGGGCGTTCAGTCCCAGCCGGTAAAGACTCCCAGCCCGCGCTTCTTGATCTGGCCGCCGACAACCATGCGCTGGATCTCCGACGTCCCCTCCCAGATACGCTCCACGCGGATATCGCGATAGAGCCGCTCCACCGGGTTCTCCCGCATGTAGCCGCGGCCGCCGAGAATCTGCACCGCCTTGTCGATGACGCGGCCGGCCATTTCCGAGCAATAGAGCTTGAGCGCGCTGGCGCGCGCATGGACGATCTTGCGGTCCATTCCCTGGTCGAGCTGCGCGCCGATTCGATAGAGCATTGACTTCGCCGCCATGATCTCGACCGCCATGTCGGCCAGCATGAACTCAATCGCCTGGAAATCCCGGATCGGTTTGCCGAACTGTACGCGCTTGGCGGCGTAGTCGTTGGCAATTTCGGTGGCGCGGATGGCGGCGCCGACGCAATGGGCGCCCAGCTCCAGCCTCGTATCGGTGAACCAGTCCTTGGTCAGCTCATATCCCTGGCCGATTTTGCCGAGGATGCGCGACTCGTCGACTTCCACCTTGTCGAACAGGATTTCCCAATGTTCGAAGGCGTAGTTGTGCATGAAGCGCGGCACCCGCTGTTTCTTCACGCCTGCCTGGTCGCGGTCGACGATGAACAGCGTCGGCTTGTCGGGATCGCCGTCCATATGGGCGTGGACGAGGATGATGCTGGACGCGTTCGCCGAGGTGACGAACCATTTCTCGCCGTTGATGACATACTTGCCCCTTCGCTTCACAGCACTGGTCTTGACCATTCGCGGGTCGGAGCCGGCATCGGGCTCGGTAATGGCGTAGCAGGCGCGGCCGTTGCCGGCGTTGATCGGCAGCAGGTAGGTCTTGCGCTGTTCCGCAGTGCCGAATTTCAGCGGCAGGGACGCTGTCCAGACCAGCGTCCACAAGCCGTTGGTCGCCTTGCCCAGTTCCTCATGTAACAGGATCTGCTGGAAGTGCGTCAGCCCCTGCCCACCATCCCTCTTGCTGTGATTGAACCCATTGAGATCGTACTCGAGCACACCCTTGCGGATCTTGGCCAAGGACCTAGCCGACAATCCCTCGTTCTCGTCACACTCGATTTCGTGGGGAAACAGGAACTTCTCCGCGAACTCGCGGGTGCGCGATTGAACTTCCAGGTCTTGCTTCGAGAGACGCAGATCCATCGTCGTTCGCCCGTTAGGGCGCCTTCTTGCTTGTTCACTTAGTGTTGCCCGCAGATGCACGTCCCACGACCAGCGCATCCAGTGCGACGCAGCCGCTCGGCCCGCACAGTACGGGATTGACGTCGGCCTCGGCGATCAGATCGCCAAGATCCGCGATCATCACCGAAAACCGCGCCAATGCCTGTGCGACACAGGCAATATCCGCCGGCGGCGCACCGCGCACACCATCGAGCAGCGGCCGTACCTTCAGCCGGTCGATCAGCCTCCGCGCACCCGCGTCATCCATCGCGGGCATGGCAAAGCAGCGATCGGCGAGGATCTCGATCAACGTGCCGCCGGCGCCGGCCATGACGATCGGTCCGAATTGCGGATCGGCTATGGCGCCAAAAGCAAGCTCGACGCCCTTCGCTGCCATCGGCATGACGATGACCTTCGGCCCCAATCGTTTGGATAGATTGTCATGGGCGCGCCGCACCTCATCATCGTTAGCCAAGGCCAGCTTGACGCCGCCCACGTCCGACTTGTGCAAGATGCCCGGCATCGCGGTTTTCATCACGACTGGAAACCCGAATTCCCGGGCAGCAACCAGTGCCGACGACGCATCCTCCGCAATCCGGTGGGGCAGCACGGGTATGCCGTAATCGCCGAACAGCCGCAGGCTTTCGGACTCGTCCAGCGCCGTGCCCTGCTGCAGCCGCGCCGACCAGCGCTGTCGCGCGCCCGCCGGTGGGACAGGTGGCTTCATCGGCGGCTGGGACCGGTGATCCCGGTGTGCCATCGCCGCTCGTAGCACCGCCATCGTCTGGCCGATGCCGATCAGGACCGGATATCCGTCTTGAGTCATGCGGACCGCGAGATCGTCATTGCCAAGGCAGGCCATATTGTTGGCGATCAACATCGGCTTCTCGGTCAGTTTCGCCACCTCGCGCACGATGTCGGCATAGCCTTCATGGAGGAAATATCCGCTTCGGGTCTCCGCGAAGAGGATGCCGATCGCCGTATCCGGGTCCTGCATCAGCGCCGACAGGCAATCGCGGAAGATGCCCTCCCAATCATGGCCGGTGCCCCAGGCATCCAGCGGGTTGACTGGTTCCAGACCATACTCCAACCGATCCGCCAGCCGCTTCGTGGTCGCCGCATTGATCTTAGCGAATGGCACGTTATGGGCCGCGCCGACATCGATGGTCAGTTCCCGCAGGCCGCCGGAATCATGAATTGATGCGAGTCCGCCTTTGCCCAGCCGCCGCGGCTGGCTGAACAGCAGCATGGCATTGGCCAGCTGATCGAGATCATCGACGCGGATCACGCCATAGCGGTCGAACAGCGCCTGATAGGCCGCATCGTTCCCCGCCATCGCGCCGGAATGGCTCAGCGCCAGCGCCGCGCTCTCGGCGGTCCGCCCCACTTTCAGAGCGACCACCGGAATGTCGCGCGCCTCCGCCTTTTCCAGCGCCGCCACGAAACGCTGGGGATCGCGCACGGTTTCCAGGAACAGGCCGACCACCTTGGTCGTGTCCATCTCCAGCGCAAAATCGAGGTAATCAGCGGCGTTCGTCACCAGCTCCTGCCCGGCGGACACCGCCAAGCTGAAGCGGAATCGCTTGTCGTTATGGCAAAACGCGGAATATGCGGACCCCGAATGAGTAATGAAAGCGATAGGCCCAGCCGACAGCCATGGCGGCGGCAGGTAGCCGCAGACCCGCAGGCCATATTCGAGATTGTAGAACCCCATGCAGTTGCCGCCGCAAATCTGCATGCCAGCTTCCTGGGCCATGGCAGTGATGCGCTTCGTCAGCTTGGGGTCGCTGTCATTTTCCAGATATCCGCTGGCAAAGATCGTCGCCGCGCGCGTGCCCCGCTTGATAGCCTCCGAGACCTGCCCCTCGAGCCGCGCATTCGCAATGCCCATCACCGCATGGTCGACTGTTTCCGGCAGCTCGCTGAGCGACGGAAAGCAAGGCAGCCCTGCGATTTCGCGGTAATTTGGATTGACCAGATAGACCTTGCCCGGAAAGGCGCCGCCCTTGAACACTGACACCATCCCGTGGCCGACCGAGCCTTCCTTCGCCGACGCCCCAACCAATGCGATGGAGCGGGGCATGAGAAGCGGCGCCAGGCGATGACTCCCAATCCCCGGGCGGGACTGTGTCGTTGATGGGAACGCAAGATTCATCGTGGGCTAGGAGCGGGTCGGCCGCAGCCTCTCCAGGGCAGCCCTGGCTCGCTCTTCCTCTTCCTTCTGCCTGACGATGCGCTCCTCGAACGAGTCCGCCATGGCGGAGATCTCCGCGGCATAAATCTCCGTCAGGAACTCCGGATCGAGCACCGGCAGCAATCGGCCCAGTTCGGACGATGTCGGCTCGGTCGCGCCTTCCAGCCACGACAAGATGCGTCCTTCCGGGATTGCTGATGTGGCGGCTAGCTCGGCCAGAGTCAGTGCGCCCGCCGGCGCCAGGCGGCGCTGCAGGGCCGCACGAATGGTCTGGCGATGGACGGAAGCCTGCGGCTGCATAGCGCCGGTGAACTCGGTCACGGTGCCGCCGGAGTCGCCATTCCCCGCGAAGTGGCGCGGGAACATGGCCGCCAGGAACCGGCGACATACGCGCTTTGCGCCCTCCCGGTCGAAGGTTTCGGGCACGATCAGGTAATCCGCCCAGAGTCCATCCACCATGGCGTTGATGCCCAGTGACGCGGAATCCGCATCGATATCCGTGTAGCCACCTTCCTCGATCAGCGCGGCAAAGAGTGCGCGGGTCTGCTGGTGGTAGCGCTCCTCCAGTTCCGACACGACGCTCTTGTAGAGCGGGCGGGACTGGGCCTCCGACCAGAAGGCGAACCAGACGACCACCTTCTCGTGGGTGCAGATCGTGGGATGGAAGTCGGCCTCCAGCATGGCCTCCAGACCAGCCGCCGGCGACTGACGGCTCGCCTCGATCGCGGCCATCCAGAACGACTCATACTCCTCCGCCAGCTTGGCCAGGGTGGCCGCCAGGAGCTGGTCCTTGCTCTTGAAGTAGAAGTTGACGATTCCCGGCGAAAGCCCTGCGGCGCCAGCAACATGGTTAAGCGTCGTTCCCGCATAACCATGGCGCCCGATGCTGCTGATTGTGGCTTCAATCAGCTGCTTTTGCCGTGCCTCCTTGATCAAATTGGGCTTGCTCAATTGTTGCCCCCTAACTTGCGGAATTTCCTGACAACGCATTGATTTATCATAACTATATGCAGAGTCAACAGCCGTTCCTGTCTTACCCCACTGGACAGAAAAGCAGCACCTATGATAGACATTCTGACGCTTCGTTCAATGAATTGATTGCACATTCAATATACGTTCAAGAGCGATCGGATCGCCAAGGAGGGCCCCATGCTGCGCAAGCTCGACAAGTCCAACACCCATTTTCGTAAGGCCGTGCAGCGGCTCCCCCTGGGTGTCAGCTCCAACTTCCGTTATTGGGGCGACGACAAGACCATCTATGTGAAGCGCGGCGAAGGCGCCCGCCTCTGGGATATCGATGGCAATGAATACATCGATTACCGCCTGGGCTATGGCCCGGCGATCCTCGGCCATTGCCATCCTGAAGTCGACGCCGCCGCCCGCGAAGGCCAGAAGGTCGGCACGGTCTACGCCCTCGGCACCGAGAAGGAACTCGCCGTCGCCGAGCTGATCCACGACATGATGCCGGGTGCCGAACTGGTGCGCTTCTCCAATTCCGGCACAGAGGCAGTGATGGCGGCGCTCCGCCTCGCCCGCGCCGTCACCGGCCGTGACGGCTATGTGACCTTCGAGGGTTCTTATCACGGCGTATTCGACGCCGCGATGTGGCGCGCCGACGTGGAGAACCTCGAGGATCTCAATGGCGACCCGGAGATCGTCTCCTACGGCAAGGGCATCCCCGGCATCATCCGCTCGATCTTCTGGCAGGTTCCGTACAACAATCCGACCCGCCTGGAAGATGTGCTGAAAAAGAACGCGAACAAGATCGCCGCCGTGTTGATCGAGCCGATCCTCGGCAATTGCTGCGGCATCCCCTCCCAGCCGGAGGCCATCAAGGCGATCCGCGACCTCTGCACGAAGTATGACGTGCTGATGATCGTCGACGAGGTGAAGACCGGCTTCCGCGTCGGCAAGGGCGGCGCCCAGGAGCATTATGGCATTCAGGGCGATATCTTCACGGTGGCCAAGGCCATGGGCAACGGCTACCCGATCGCCGCCGTCTGCGGCCGCGAGGACTTGATGCGAAATTACGGCCGTGGCGTGGTCCATGGCGGCACTTACACGGCGCAGGCGATGTCCCTCGCCGCCGCGGAGAAGACGCTGACCATCCTGCGCGACACGCCGGCCCTGGCCACCATCGCCGAGTACGGCACCAAGATGCAGACCGGCATGAGCCGCATCCTCAATGCGCGGGGCATCGCCCACAGCTTCGCC
>DATKFM010000315.1:0-4039 GCA_035544395.1 Verrucomicrobiia bacterium | reverse complement strand
TGGGTATCGCAGTCGCACGGACTGCACGCCGTGGAAGTCGGCACCACCATCCAGCTCTACGTCGATGTCGATCGCTGCATGTATTTCAGCGTCGAGGGCAAGCGCGTGGCATGAAGCGGGCTGGCGCACCTCGGCAATGCGCGCACGTGCCGCTGGGGCATTTGAAGGGCCTTTGAGGCTATGGCCAAGATCAGCCTGGAAAACATCAGGCATAGCTACCTGAAACGACCCGGCAGCGCCGAGGACTGGGCCTTGAAAAAACTCGATCTTGAGTGGTCGGATGGCGGTGCCTACGCCCTGCTCGGGCCGTCGGGCTGCGGCAAGACCACGTTGCTCAACATCATTTCCGGCCTGGTGCGCCCGACCGAAGGCAGGGTCTTGTTCGACGGCGTTGATCTGACCGAGCGGCCCACCGACCGCCGGCATATTGCCCAGGTCTTTCAGTTTCCGGTTGTGTACGACACCATGACGGTCCGGGAAAACCTGGCGTTTCCCCTGCGCAATCGCGGCCTCAAGGCCGCCGAGATCGCCGAGAAGGTCGAAGCCATCGCGCATATGCTCGATCTCAACGAGATGCTGCCGCGGCGCGCGTCGGGGCTGACCGCCGACGGCAAGCAGAAGATTTCCCTCGGGCGGGGGCTGGTGCGCTCGGATGTCAATGTCATCATGTTCGATGAGCCGCTCACCGTCATCGATCCGCACCTCAAATGGCAGCTCCGCTCCAAGTTGAAGGAGCTGCATCAACGCACGCGGCGAACCATGATCTATGTGACGCACGATCAGACCGAGGCGCTGACGTTCGCGGAGAAGGTGGTGGTGATGCACGAGGGCCGGGTCGTGCAGGTCGGCTCGCCGGTCGAGCTGTTCGAGCGCCCGCGCCACACCTTTGTCGGGCATTTCATCGGCTCGCCGGGCATGAACATTTTGCCCTGCGAGGTCAGCGGCGACGGCGTCCATTTCGCCGGCCGCCGGGTCGACGTCGAAAATCCGCCTCGCCGGCCGCTCCATGGCAGGCATACCGAGATCGGCGTGCGGCCCGAATTCGTCTTGCTGGCCGAACAGGGGATCCCGGTCAACATCGTCAAGGTCAGCGATGCCGGCCGCTATCGCATCGTCGAAGCGCGCTGCGAGGAAAGCCGTATCAGGCTGCTGCTCGAGGACGGCGCTGCGCTGCCGGCGAGCAACGCCTGCGTCCGCTTCGACCCCACCCACACCCGGCTCTATGCCGACGGTCAACTGTTGGAGTAAGCCCGGGCCATGGACGGCAAGACACAGAACCAGATGGGCTGGCTGTTCGTGCTGCCGGTCGTCGCACTCGTGGCCTTCAATGCCGTGATCCCGCTGATGGCCGTGGTCAACTACTCCGTGCAAGAGACCTTCGGCAACAACATGTTCTTCTTTGAGGGCGTGAAGTGGTTCGAACAGGTCTTGCATTCCGACCGCTTCCACGCCTCGCTCGGCCGGCAGCTCATGTTCAGCGGTATTATTCTGGCCATCGAGGTGCCACTCGGTGTCGCCATCGCCTTGGCCATGCCGCGCCGCGGCCCATGGGTGTCGGTCTGCCTGGTGCTGATGGCGCTGCCGCTGCTGATCCCCTGGAACGTCGTCGGCGCCATGTGGAACATCTTCGCCCTGCCCGACATCGGCATGCTTGGAAGGCTGCTCAACGATCTGGGTATCAACTACAATTACACGCAGCAGCCGATTGCGGCATGGGCAACGCTGATCGCCATGGACGTTTGGCATTGGACGTCGCTGGTTGTCCTGCTGGCCTATGCCGGGCTGAGCGCAATCCCGGATGCCTACTTCCAGGCGGCAAAAATCGACGGCGCCTCGGCCTGGGCGGTGTTCCGCTATATCCAGTTGCCGAAGATGCGCCGTGTTTTGACGATCGCCGTGCTGTTGCGCTTCATGGACAGCTTCAACATCCATACCGAGCCCTTCGTATTGACGGGTGGCGGGCCCGGCAATGCCACCACCCTTTTGTCGATCGACCTGGTCAAGATCGCGCTCGGCCAATTTGATCTTGGTCCGGCGGCGGCCATGTCGATCATCTACTTTTTGATCATTTTGCTGCTGTCGTGGATCTTCTACGCGGTGATGACCCGCAGCGAGGAACAGTGATGCGCAGGCTCGGCTGGCTCGTGCCGGCGCTCTACATCTTGTTTCTGCTCCTGCCGATCTACTGGCTGGTGAGCATGTCCTTCAAGACCACCAACGAAATTTTGGGCGCCTTCACGCTCTGGCCAAAGAAGTTCACCCTGGAGAACTACCAGAAAATCTTCACGGACCCGACCTGGTACAACGGCTACATCAACTCGCTGATCTACGTCGTCATCAATACCGTCATTTCGGTGCTGGTGGCTTTGCCCGCGGCTTACGCCTTTTCGCGCTATCGCTTCCTCGGCGACAAACATCTCTTCTTCTGGCTGCTGACCAACCGCATGGCGCCCGCCGCGGTCTTCGCCCTGCCGTTCTTCCAGCTTTATTCGGCGATCGGCCTGTTCGACACCCATATCGCCGTGGCCTTGGCTCACTGCCTCTTCAATATCCCGCTGGCGGTATGGATTCTTGAGGGTTTCATGTCCAGCGTGCCGAGACAGCTCGATGAGACGGCCTACCTCGACGGCTACGGCTTTTGGCGCTTCTTCCTCAAGATCTTCCTGCCCACGATCGCCGCCGGCATCGGCGTCGCTGCCTTCTTCTGCTTCATGTTTTCCTGGGTCGAGCTGCTGTTGGCCAAGACGCTTACCTCGGTCGCCGCCAAGCCGATCGCCGCGACGATGACCCGCACGGCGAGCAGCTCGGGATACGAATTGGGTTTGCTGGCCGCTGCCGGCACACTCACGATCATTCCCGGCGCCTTCGTGATCTACTTCGTGCGCAACTACATCGCCAAGGGCTTTGCCCTCGGCCGCGTCTGAGGCGCCGCGTTTCGCAATAGCAGGAGGAACTCTTGCATCTGACCTGGATGGCCTGGACCTTTGAAACCGCGGCGTTCTTTTTGTGCATCGCCGGCCTGTTGATTTGCATGACCATCTGGGAGCTGCTCTCGCCCGGCGGGGCACCGCGGCGCGGCATTCTCGCCATCCGCACGACGCGGGGCGACCGCTTGTTCATCTCGTTGTTGAGCGCTGCCTATGTCCACCTGGCTTGGCTGGCCGCCTTCGGCACGCCGCTCTGGGGCGCCACGGCCGTGGCTATCATTCTGGCCATTGCCGTTTTTCGCTGGGTCTAGCACGGCCCCAGCCACGGGCGCGCGGACCGCGGATCATCAGGGTGAGCATAAGTTCGCCGTCAGAGCGCCGCTTTCCTGTGACAAGAATCGCAAGCTGGGCGCGGGGGACAACCAAACGGAAGGGCCAACGATGACCCGCATCGAACTCAACGCCATCCGCCGCAAGCTGAGGGAATTGAACCTTGAATACAGCGCCTTGCTGCGCGACCGGTTCGGCGAGGGACGCTTTGCGCGAATGGCCAAGCTGAGAGCCGAGCGCAACGCGCTAGTGGCCCTGATCGCCGAGCAGGACGGACGAGAGGCCAGCGCCGTGCGGCGCAACGGCGCCTTCCACCCAGGTTCCGAAGGCTTCCCGCTCGACGCGCAGGCATGAGGCCGGCATGAGGCCTCGCACGCCCGGCCCGCCCGAGAGGGCGGCTTAATCGCGCTCGAGCGCCTCGCGCAACAGTTCCAGCTCCAGCCATTTCTCTTCCGCAGCCTCAAGTTGCGATTGCTTGGCCACAAGTGCCTCAGAGGCCTGCCGGAAAGCCGCCCGATCCCGGGCGTAGAGGTCGGGATCGCCTAGCCGGCGCTGCAAGCCGCCGACATCGGCGCTGAGCGCGGCGATCGTCGCGGGCAGGCTCGCCAGCGCGCGTTGTTCATGGTAGCTGAGCCGGCGTTTTGCCGCTTTGGTTTGCGCCGGGGGCGCCGTCTTCTTGCCCTCGGGAACCGTGGGCGGCTTGGCAATCGCTTGCTTGCCGGTCAAATCGCCGCCGCGTTGCATCATCATGTCGCTGTAGCCGCCAGCGTATTCTGACCAGC
>DATKFM010000314.1:0-10784 GCA_035544395.1 Verrucomicrobiia bacterium | reverse complement strand
CGATGTGGTTGCCTCGGCCGGTGTCATGAATCCGCAGATCCGCTTCGGCGAAGACCTGATGAGTCGCGTGTCCTATGTCATGATGAATCCCGGCGGCGATGCCGACATGACCCGCGCCGTGCGCGACGCGATCAACGGCCTGGCCGCCAGCGTCGCCACGGAAGCGGGCGTCGATGTGCGCGATATCCTGGAAGCCACCTTCGTCGGCAATCCGATCATGCATCACCTGCTGCTGGGCATCGATCCGACGGAGCTGGGCGGCGCGCCTTTCGCGCTCGCCAGCGACGGGCCGGTGAATATCTGGGCGTCGGAGATCGATCTGCGCATCCATCCGAACGCCCGCGTCTATGTGCTGCCCTGCATCGCCGGCCATGTGGGCGCCGACACCGCCGGCGTCATCCTCTCGGAATCGCCGCAGACCGGCGATGAGATGACATTGATCGTCGATGTCGGTACCAATGCGGAAATCGTGCTCGGCAACCGCCACCGGCTGCTGGCGGCTTCATCGCCCACCGGGCCTGCCTTCGAAGGGGCGCAGATTTCCTGCGGCCAGCGCGCGGCGCCCGGCGCCATTGAGCGGGTGCGCATCGATCCGGAGACGCTGGAGCCGCGCTTCCGCATCATCGGCAGCGACAAATGGTCCAACGAGCCTGGCTTCGCCGAAGCGGCCGCCAAGACCGGCGTCACCGGCGTTTGCGGCTCCGGCATCATCGAGGCGCTCGCGGAGCTGTATCTGGCGGGTGTCATCAACCAGGACGGCGTCATCGACGGCGCCATGGCGGCGAAATCGCCCCGCATCGAGGCGGAGGGGCGCACCTTCTGCTATGTGCTGAACGAGGGCGAGCCGCGGCTGCGCATCACCCAGAATGATGTGCGCGCCATCCAGCTCGCCAAGGCGGCGCTCTATGCCGGCGCGCGGCTGCTGATGGACCGCATGGGCGTGGACAAGCTGGACCGCATCACCCTGGCCGGCGCGTTCGGCAGCCATATCGACGTGAAATACGCGATGATCCTCGGCATGATCCCCGATTGCGATCTGCCGAAGGTGACGTCGGCTGGCAACGCGGCGGGCACCGGCGCGCGAATCGCGCTCCTTAACCGTCAATCTCGCGAGGAAATTGCCGCCGTCGTGAAGCGGGTGGAGAAGGTGGAAACGGCGGTCGAGCCGATGTTCCAGCAGCATTTCGTCGAGGCGATGGCGATCCCGCACAAGACGGCACCCTATCCGCATCTGCGCCAGGCGGTGACCTTGCCGCCACCGAAAGATGTCACCGCGGCGGGTGGCGATGATGGCGGCCGCCGGCGGCGCCGGCGCGGCTGAAACTCTCAGCTATCGCGCGGCGGGCCTGTCCGCCGTATCCCCAGCGGAATGGAACTTCAGCTTCAGCGTGCCCTTGCGGGCGAAGGCGGGGCGGGCAGGCGGCTCGTTCAGGTGCAGCATGTGGCAGATCAGGGATCGCAGTTCCGGCCAGGTCTGCGATCCCTTCGACACGTAGCGGGCGCCCAGCAAATTACAGTGGTCCAGGGTTGAACGGTCTGATTGTCCGGAGCAGACGATGACCGGCAGCGTGCGCTTGTCCTTGCGGTGGCGCAGGCGGGCTGCGACCTGCAGGCCGTCGTCGCCGGGCATGCCGATATCCAGGATGACCAGGTCCGGCGATTCGCGCTCGGCGCTGGCCAGCAGGTCTTCGCCGTCGGAAGCGGTCAGCACGCGCAGGCCGAGCGAGCGGCAGCGCATCGCGAGAATCTTCAGGCAGTCCGCATCGTCATCGGCGAGCAATACAGTCGCAGTCATGACAAGACCCCTTTCGCGAGCTCATCAGCGAATATGCGCGGAGTTTCCCCGCCGCCATCCCGTTTTGGAGGTCTGATGGTATGCCGCGGCGGTTGACCGGGAGGTTACCGGAGCAATTACCGGCCTGATTCTTCAGCGGGATTCGGCGTGTAAGATCTATGAGGCAGCCCCTGGAGAGTTATCGGCATCGGGCAGGATTTCCTATGGGGCCGGCGCGGACTGTTGACGATGCAATGGCTCCCCGGTGTCGCCGCTACTTGCCGGCGTGGGAACGCGCCCCTTGCCGCCGGGCCGCGGCCCGCGGAAACGGCACGACTTGGCCACTGGGGCCGCCAGGACCGCCAGCGCCGGGTCCATTGCCCAGCGACTCCCGCAGCACCTGCGCCAGCTCCGCCTTCAGGTATGGCTTGAGCAGCAGGCTAACTCCGGGCTCGTCGCCGTCGAACTCTTCATTGTTGCCGGTGGTGAAGACCACGCGCACTGACGGATGCTTCACCAGCACGCTGCGCGCGAGATCGGCGCCGCTCATGCCGCCGGGCATCACTATGTCGGTGAACAGGATATCGGGCGGGCCCTGCCGTTCGATCAGCTGCAGGGCATCGGGGCCGTCGGTCGCCGTCAGCGCGCGATAGCCCAGGCTCTCGATGCGCGACATGCTGATCTCAAGCACCGCCGGCTCATCCTCGACGATCAGCACGCTGAGGCCGCTGCGGGGCGCCATTTCCATCGTCGCATCCTGCCTTTCCTCGAGATCGATTGCCGCCGGCAATGTCACGCAGACCACGGTGCCGACATCCGGCTCGCTATCGATATGCAGATGGCCGCCGGATTGCTTGACGAAACCGTGCACCATGCTGAGGCCCAGTCCCGGCCCCTGGCCCACATCCTTGGTGGTGAAGAAGGGCTCGACGGCTCGAGTCAGCACGTCAGGCGCCATGCCCTTGCCATTGTCGCTCACCTCGATGGTCACATAGCGGCCGGCATCGAGGTGCAGCTTCGCGGCCGCCGTGTCGTCCAAGGGCGTGTTCTTGGCGCGGATGATGATAGCGCCGTCGCCGGATTGCAGGGCATCGCGGCCGTTGATGACGAGATTGAGCAGCGCCGTCTCCAGCTGCGCCCTGTCGGCGTTGATCCGGTCGATGCCGGGGCCGGCGGCGATATGCAGGGACACCGCGTCGCCGACGCTGGCCCGCGCCAGGCTTTCAATCTCGCCCAGCATCTGGCCGACATCGATGGTTACCGGCTTCAGCATCTGCCGGCTGGAATAGGCGAGCAGCTGCTGGGTCAGCGTCGAGCCGCGCTGGCCGGCCTGCAACACGCGATCGGCCAGCCGTGCGCCGCCGGGATTGTCCGCCAGCATGGCGGTGAGGATTTCCGTATTGCCGAGGATGACCAGCAACAGATTGTTGAATTCATGGGCGATGCCGCCGGTCAACTGGCCGACCGCCTGCATGCGGTGGCTGTGCCGCAGCTCGCCTTCCATGCGCTTGCGCGCGGTGATGTCGGCGACGAAGGCGACATAGCCGCTGATCGCGCCCGCATCGTCGCGGCGCGCCGTGATCCAAAGCGCGGCGCTGATCTTCCGCCCATCCTTGCCGCGCCGGTCGGCCTCCATTTCGATGACCGGGCAGGCATCGAGCTTCGGCAGAATGGTGCGCCGGACGCCGTCCAGTTGTTCTTGCGTCATGATTGGCAGCGGGTTGCCCACGGCCTCATCCGCGGTCCAGCCGAAGATCGAATGAGCCGCCGGATTCCAGCTGCTGACCGTCATTTCCCGGTCCACTTCGATGATCGCCAGCGGGCAGATCTCGACCAGGGTTTGCAGCGTCTGCAAGGCGCGGGCGAGGCGGTCCTCGCTGCGGCGGAGCTGTAGTTCCTGATGTTTTTGCTGCGAAATATCGGTCCAGGTGCCGACGATGCCGCCTTCGCTGGTGCGCTGCTCGCCGATCAGCAGCCAATGACCGTTGCCGCGATCCTGCTCGAACGGGCCGCCTGGGTTGAGATGCCGCTGCATCCGCGTTGCGATCCATTCTTCGGCGCGTCCGGAAGCATCCGGATGCTGGCCCAAATCGACGCTGCCGCGCAGGATATCCTCGAACCTCGTGCCGGGCACCATCAGCGCCCGGTTCTTCGGATACATCCGCTTGTGGGTCTCGTTGGAGATGACCAGGCGGTCATCGCGATCAAACAGGGCGAAGCCGGCGCCGATGCTTTCGATCGCATCGCGCAAGCGCGTCTCCGCCGCCTTGGCCCGCTGCTCCGCCCTATGCCGCTCGGCCAGGGCCGCGGCCACCAGCAGCGTGGAGATGGCAATCACCGTCAGGAGGAAATGCAGGCTGTCGATCTCTCCGGGCAGGCCGCTGAAAGCCGCCAGCGCAGCAATGATCGCGCTCGCAATCAGAGCACAAGCAAGAGGCGAGCGGCGCATCGGCGCCAGGAGGGTCAGCAATCGTCGCATACGGGCCCAGGCTCAAAGAGTCTTGGCGGGATGCCGTCATGGGCAACCGGCCAATGATCGATCGCCGACGATCGATTGAACCTCGAGTCGTGGCGCGCGATGATCTCCAGAGTAGGGCTGGCGGCATTGCGGCAAAATTTCCGATTTCGGCTAATGGCCGAAAGGATGCCGGCTGTACAGGGTTAAGAAATTGTCAATCCGGCCGAAAGCTGGGCAAAGCTGCCGGACCTCCGGGCGACCCTAGAAACGGACCGAAGTGCCAACGCCAACCTCGACGGCTTGATAATCCCGCACGGCGAAGAATGGGCGTGCGCCTTCATAGTCGGAGTATCCGACCAGGCCATCAATGGTGATGCCCGGACCCAGGACGTAACTGCCCGTCAGCGCATAAACGTCGTACTGGTCGGATCCAACGATGCCGCCATTTTCGTATCTTCCGCGGGTCCATCCCATCCCAACCGCATATCGGCTCCAGGCATAGGTAGCCCCGGCGCCGAAGACCTCCGCATCTCGATCGTCTCCGGGAGCGAAGTCTTCGACGATGGCGTCGCGGTAGGAATAGGCTCCACCCAGCGTGAAACCGGCGTAACGGAACTGGGCGTAAGCGTTTAGCTCCTCGCGATTGTCGGAATGTACGGTGAAAAAGTCCGGATACTCCCGGTCCAGCGAAAAGGATCCGCCGCCGCCAATGACAAAGCCGAAGCCGTTGAACTCCCGCTCATAGGTCGCGCCGACCGATATGTTTTCGGAGTTCTGTCCAAAATTGTTGCTGAATCGAGTCCCGGCACCGTTCGTGGTATTCCGGGTATCTTCCGTATCGTCAGGCGTGAAGGAGACGGCGAAATTGAATCCGCCAAAGGTCGGGCTGAAATACACCACTTTGGTGGATTTGCTGTCGATGCCGTAGCAGGTGCCGTTGGTGCCCGCATAACCGAGCACGCCGGCATTGGAAAAATTGAAGATCGGGCTGTCGGCGCCAAAGATATTGGAGGCGCTCGGCACGGTGTAGCAGAGCGAGGCCAGGGATTCGAGCGTGTCGCCGAACCGCAGCTCGCCCCATTTCGTGTCGAAGTAGGCATAGACGGCATCGATCTGATCGGCGGCCGAAGTCTGGCCCTCCAGCTCCACGCGTACGCCGACGGTCAGGCCGTTGTCGAAGGTGGTCTCGCCCTTGAAGTGAATCTCGACATCCTGCTTCACGACGTAGTCGCGGAGCTGCGCATTGGGGTCGGTGGGCATAAGATTGTCATCCTCACCGATCAGCCCGCCGAATGCGGCGAGGTAGCGGCCGCCGAGCGTTAGCTTCAGCCCCTCTTCGGCGCTTGCCGCCCCGGGTGCTCCGAGCACGGCGATCGCGGCCAGGGCCGTCGAGCCCAACAGAATTCTGCGCATTTGAAATCCCCCATAAGCCAGCATCCCGGGCGCATCTGCACCATGTCGAATCCGGGATCATCCCCTTAGCGACGCATGTCATACAATTTTATTGGGATTTATCAAAGGTCAAGCTTCGGCTTGCCTCAGTGACGAACCTCACAGCGGCGCCCGGAATTGTTTCAGGGCGCGGCATTTCCGACGGTCGAAAGAGCCGTCGGTGGGATTCGGGGGGCGCCGCCCGGGTCGAACCGGCGGCGCCCGAATGGGGCGGGCCTAGGCCAGCGCCATCTGGCGTTCTCCTTGTGGCACCACGAGGCCCCACATTTTCTCGAGGCTGTAATGCCGGCGCACCTCTTCCCTGAAGAGATGAACAATCACATCGCCGCCATCGACCAGGACCCAGTCACCGACCGAGGCCCCTTCGATGCCCACATCTCCGATGCCCTGTTCCTTGAGCAGGACAACCAGATGCTCGGCCAGAGACGCCAGATGGCGCTGGGAGCGGCCCGTTGCGATGATCATTGAGTCGGCAATGCTCGATTTGCCGTGAAGATCGATGACAACGATATCTTCGGCCTTGTTGTCATCCAAGGTCTGCCGCACCAGGGCAGACAGCGTAGCTTTACGATCGAGGGATGAGGTCCCTCTGGCCTGTGCTTTCCGCGGTATGGGGGTTCTCCTTCTCCCGTTAACCCAATTTCACCTTACGCCGGAACGATTGACGATTCGTGACGCCTTTGGGCGCCTCTTTCTTACGCACCGGAGCCGTCCGCGCCGCCCGGATGGCCGTTGCCGACAGGGGACTTTGGGGTCCGGTCAGAAACACCCAGCGGGGCGGCGTTGCCCGGGCCAGTTTGTGCGCCGCCGTCTCGCTCATGCGGAATCGGGCGAAACGGCAGGCCGCCTTACCAGCCAAGGCCCTTAAAGAATAGGTAGGGCGAGCAAAAACCGCAACAAGGACCCGGCGGAAGATCTGCGGCCAATCCTTCCACTGGTCGATCTGCCGCAGATTGTCGGCCCCCATCAGCCAGACGAACTTCAGCCGGGGCAGCCGCCGCGCCAGGCGGGCCAGGGTTTCGGCCGTGTAGCTGCTGCCCAGCCGGGTCTCGATGTCGGTCGCCTTGATGCGGGGATGCCGGCCGGCCGCCTGGGCGCCGGCCAGGCGCTTGGCAAAAGGCGCCATGCCGGCGGCCGGTTTCAACGGGTTCTGCGGCGATACCATCCACCAGACCTCGTCGAGGCCCAGGCGCTTGAGCGCCATCAGGCTGATATGCCGGTGGCCGTCATGGGCCGGGTTGAAGGAGCCGCCCAGCAGGCCGATGACCCGGCGGCGCGGCGATGGCGGCTTGGCAGCTGCCGGCGGCCGGCCTTGCGGAATTTTTACCCACCTGGACACGGACATCTCGCGCCGGCTGAACTGCGTGAAAGCATGGATGCAGACTGGCATATCAAAAGCCGTCTGTCATGGCGCGCGGTTAACCTTGGTGAAGGATTCGAGGGGCGTTTTTCCTAGTTGCAAGACAGCAATCCCGGATGACGACCGAGGGCCGGCGAGAATCTGTGCGCCTCCGCGCTGAATTTATACCCAACGGCGCATGCCCTAACGACATGTCCAGCCACAATCGAGAGTCATGCTTTCAGACATGCATGCTCTGGATAAACTGTGATCGCGCGGTGAACTCATTCTTTACCTTAACAGATGGCTAAGAAATCCGGCCCTACTGTGATGGTTATCATAGTGTTAACGGCGCAGGCGCCGCTATCACAGGGATCACCAGGCGATGAAACGGCCCTCGGCCAATCGCAAACGGAATTCGATGATAGGAGCGCAAGAAAAATGTTGAAGCAAACTCAGATCGCGATCGCGGCAGTGCTGCTGATCGCCATGTCGACGCCGGCTTTCGCCGAGAACATGCGCTGCATGAACAAGATCGACCTCTGCGACCACGGCGACCCCCATGAACAGCCGGATCGCGCGGCCACCCGCGGTGGCGATGCGCCGGCGGCCGGCGAGGGCGAGACGGATACCGGCGAGACTGACACCGGTCAGCCGGATACCTCCCAGCCCTCCAACGAATAGCGGCGCTGATAACAGCGCGTAGAGACTGGCGCCCCGCCTGGTTTTACCCGGCGGGGCGAACTGCTTTGCGGGGCGTGATTTGCTACGGCCGGACCTGGCCGCTGCCGCGCACGACGTATTTATAGGTGGTGAGCTGCTCGGCGCCGACCGGGCCGCGGGGCGGCAGACGATTGGTGGAAATGCCGATTTCCGCGCCCATCCCGAACTCTCCGCCATCGGCGAACTGGGTCGAGGTGTTGTGCATGACGATGGCGGCATCCACACGCTCGATGAACCGTTGCGCCGCCGCCTGATCCTCGGTGACGATCGCCTCGGTGTGGTGCGAGCCATGGCGGTTGATATGGGCGATGGCTTCATCGACGCCATGGACCAGCTTCACCGCGATGATCGCGTCGAGAAACTCCGTGTCCCAATCCGATTCACTGGCGGCCTTGACGCGGGGATCCAGCGCGCGTGTCTCGGCATCGCCGCGGATCTCGCAGCCGGCGGCGGCGAGGTCGCCGAGGATCGGCGGCAATTGCGCGATGGCGCGGCGGTCCACCAAGAGCGTCTCGGTCGCGCCGCAGACGCCCGTGCGCCGCATCTTGGCGTTGAGCACGATCTGCCGCGCCATGGCGGCGTCGGCGGCGCCGTCGATGTAGGTATGGCAGTTGCCGTCCAGGTGGGCGATGACGGGGATGCGGCTCTCGTTCTGCACCCGCTCGATCAGGCCCTTGCCGCCCCGGGGCACGATGATGTCGATGAATTTGTCGAGGCGCAGCATCTCGCCGACGGCCGCGCGGTCGGTGGTGGGCACAAGTTGCACAGCTTCCGCCGGCAGATTCGCCGCGCGAAGACCGTCGGTCAGCGCACTGTGAATCGCGCGCGAGGAATGAAAACTTTCTGAGCCGCCCCGCAGGATCGCGGCGTTGCCAGATTTCAGGCACAATCCGCCGGCATCGGCGGTCACGTTCGGCCGCGATTCATAGATGATGCCGATCACGCCCAGGGGCACGCGCACCCGCTGGATTGTTAGTCCGTTCGGCCGCGTCCATTCCGCCAGCACCGCGCCGAGCGGATCCGGGAAGGCCGAGATCTCCTCGAGGCCCTTGGCCATCGCCTCGACACGCTTGTCGTCGAGCTTCAGACGATCGAGCAACGCACCGCTGAGCGCCTTCTGCCCGGCTGCGTCCATGTCCTGCTTATTGGCATTGAGAATGTCGCTGCGCCGCTGGCGAATTGCCGCCGCGGCCGCTTTCAAGGCCCGGTCACGCGTCTCCGCCGGCGCCAGCGCCAGGGCCGAGGCAGCCGCGCGCGCCGCCTGGCCCATGGATTTGATCAGGGCGGGTATATCAGCGGCTGCAGCGGGGCTTGTGACAGCGCTCATGCTCAAGACCTACAGCAATACCAGATCGTCGCGATGGATGATCTCATCCCGGCCACGGTAGCCGAGAATGGTCTCGATTTCGCCGCTCTTGTGGCCGCGGATACGGCGGGCGTCGCCGGCCGAATAAGCGGAGAGGCCCCGCGCTACCTCGTGGCCGTCAGGCGCCAGCACCCGCACCGCATCGCCGCGCTCGAACTCGCCGTCGACTCGAGTGACGCCGGCCGGCAGCAAACTCTTGCCCGACAAAAGCGCCTTCAGCGCGCCGGCGTCCAGTGTCAGCGCGCCTTGGGGCTTCAGCGAACCGGCGATCCAGGTCTTGCGCGCCGTCAGCGGCGAGGCCTGGGGCAGGAACCAGGTGCAGGCGGCATTGTCGGCAATGGCGCGCAGCGGATTCATCCGCGTGCCGTTGGCGATCGCCATGCGGCAGCCACCATTGAGCGCCACTCGCGCCGCGGCCAGCTTGGTCACCATGCCGCCGGAGCTGTAGCCCGGCGGCGCTTCGCCGGCCATGGCCTCGATCTCCGGCGTCAGCTCTTGGACGATGGGCACGAAGCGCGCCTCCTTGTCCTTGCGCGGATCGCTGGTGTAGAGGCCGTCGATGTCGGACAGCAGTATCAGCGTGTCCGCGCTGATCATGGCGGCAACGCGCGCGGCCAGCCGGTCATTGTCGCCGAAGCGGATCTCCGATGTGGCAACAGTGTCGTTCTCGTTGATGACGGGCACCGTGCCCAGCCTCAGCAGCGTATCCAGCGTGCTGCGGGCATTGAGATGCCGGCGTCGCTCTTCGGTATCGCCAAGAGTCAGCAGCACCTGCGCCACAGTGATCTGATGCCGCGCCAGGGTTTCCTGATAGGCATGGGCCAGGCGGATCTGGCCGGTGGCGGCGGCGGCCTGCTTTTCTTCCAGCTTCAATCGCCCGGCAGCGAGGCCGAGATGCCGGCGGCCGACGGCGATAGCGCCGGATGAAACGATGATCACATCCTGGCCGCGGCGGCGACATTGCGCCACGTCATCGGCCAGGGCATCGAGCCAGGAGCGCCGGATATTACCGGTGGCGTCATCGACCAGCAAAGCCGAGCCGATCTTCACGACGATGCGGCGCGCCTGCAGCAGCGCGTTCTCCGCCTGCTTCTGGGCGCGCGCCGGGGTCACGAGTCGACCTCGACCGCTTCGCTGAATTCACCTTCGCCGCGGTCCCGTTCGGCTTTACGCGCGGCTTCGCGATGCTTCAGAACGAGCTTCATCACCTCGCGCATCAGGTCCTTCACGCCGGTGCCGGCCGCGCCGGAGATGACCCGCGGTGTCTTGCGCGACGCGGCCTTCAGCGCCTTCGTCTTCGCCGCGATCTCCGTCTTCGACAAGGCGTCGCATTTGTTCAAACAGACGATCTCCGGCTTGGTGGCCAGCTTCGGGCTATAGGCCTTGAGTTCCGCGCGGATTGTCTTGTAGGCGGCCTTCACATCCTCCTGCGTTCCATCAACCAGATGGATCAGCACGCCGCAGCGCTCCACATGGCCGAGAAAGCGGTCGCCGAGGCCGGCGCCTTCATGGGCACCCTCGATCAGGCCGGGAATATCGGCGAGGACGAACTCGGTCTCGTCGCTGCGCACCACGCCGAGCTGGGGATGCAGGGTGGTGAAAGGATAATCAGCGATTTTCGGCCGCGCCGCCGAGGTCGCCGCCAGCAGCGTCGATTTGCCGGCGTTGGGCA
>DATKFM010000313.1:0-9268 GCA_035544395.1 Verrucomicrobiia bacterium | reverse complement strand
TTCGTTCGATGGCGTGACGCCGTCGGCGATCAGGAAGCTGGTGGCGCGCAGATGGTCGGCGATCACCCGGTGCGACACCGCCTGCGGCCCATCGGCATCGGTATTCGAGGCGTCGGCCGAGGCGTTGATCAGCGCGCGCATGAGGTCGATGTCGTAATTGTCATGCTTGCCCTGCAGCACCGCGGCGAGGCGCTCCAACCCCATGCCGGTGTCGATCGACGGCTTGGGCAGCGATACCCGCTCGTCCTTCGTCACCTGCTCGTACTGCATGAAGACCAGGTTCCAGATCTCGCTGAACCGGTCGCCATCCTGGTCGGCGCTGCCGGGCGGGCCGCCCGCGATCGTGGGGCCGTGATCGAAGAAGATCTCCGAGCAGGGGCCGCAGGGGCCGGTATCGCCCATGGCCCAGAAATTATCTGATGACGCGATGCGGATGATCTTCGATTCCGGCAGGCCGGCGATCTTCTTCCAGAGATCGAAGGCCTGGTCGTCATCGGCAAAGACGGTGACCAGCAGCCGGTCCTTGGAAAGGCCGTAGGTCTTGGTGATCAGGTTCCAGGCCAGCTCGATGGCGACGTCCTTGAAATAGTCGCCGAAGGAGAAGTTGCCGAGCATCTCGAAGAAAGTGTGGTGGCGGGCGGTGTAGCCCACATTCTCGAGGTCGTTATGCTTGCCGCCGGCGCGCACGCATTTCTGCGCGGTCACGGCGCGCTTGTAGTCGCGCTTCTCCTGGCCGGTGAAGACGTTCTTGAACTGAACCATCCCCGCATTGGTGAACATGAGGGTCGGATCGTTGCGCGGCACCAGCGGACTGGACGGCACGATCTCGTGGCCGTTCTTGCCGAAAAAATCCAGGAAAGTGCTGCGGATGTCGTTGGCGGTCTGCATGTCCGGTTCGTCTGCGGGTTAACGATATGTGCGCCGAGTTTCCCAGGAAACCCGGCACCTCCGGGGGAACCTAGGTATTCGCCCCCTGTGCTGCAACGCAAAATGAGCGCGCCGGAGGGGGTCCGGCGCGCTCGCGAGGAAACAGTTCCGAGAGGAACCGGGAACGGATGCCGCCGGCTGGTGAATCCGGCGGACGGGTCGATCCCGGTCGTTGTTGTGGCGGCTGGCCGCGACGGTCCGCAGGGGAACGGAGCCGCGATCAGGCCGCCGGTGGAGACTGCCGCCTCAGAGTTTCCTCCAGAAATTCGTTCGCTGACGGCCTATGAGACCGTTCATGCTTGCCGCCGGAGCCGGGCAGCGCGGACGGTGACCGCCCTGCCCGTTCCGCCGGGAGACTACTCGTCGTCGCTGGCTTCCTTGCCGCCGCCGCTGTCCATCATCGCCCCGGCGACCAGGCCGGCGTTTAGGCGGATGGCGCGCTCGATGGCGTCGGCCACGGTGGGATTTTCCTTGAGGTAGGCCTTGGCATTCTCGCGGCCCTGGCCGATGCGCTGGCCGTCATAGGAGAACCAGGCGCCGGATTTCTCCACCACGCTGGCGGCGACGCCGAGATCGATGAGTTCGCCGGTTTTGGAGATGCCCTCGCCATACATGATGTCGAATTCCACCACGCGGAACGGCGGCGCCATCTTGTTCTTCACCACCTTCACCCGGGTCTGGTTGCCGACCACAGTGTCGCGATCCTTGATCGAGCCGATGCGGCGGATATCCAGGCGCACGGAGGCGTAGAATTTCAGCGCATTGCCGCCCGTGGTGGTTTCCGGATTGCCAAACATGACGCCGATCTTCATGCGGATCTGGTTGATGAAGATGACCATGCAGCGGGATTTGGAGATGGATGCCGTGAGCTTGCGCAGCGCTTGGCTCATCAGCCGCGCCTGCAGGCCCATATGGGAGTCGCCCATCTCGCCCTCGAGCTCGGCCCGCGGCACCAGGGCGGCCACGCTGTCCACGACGAGCACGTCGATGGCGCCGGAGCGAACCAGCGTGTCGGCGATTTCCAGCGCCTGCTCGCCGGCGTCCGGCTGGGAAATCAGGAGCTCGTCAATGTTGACGCCAAGCTTGTGGGCATAGGAAGGATCGAGCGCATGCTCTGCGTCGACAAAGGCGCAGGCGCCGCCCTGCTTCTGCGCTTCGGCAATCACATGGAGCGCCAGGGTGGTCTTGCCGGAACTCTCCGGCCCGTAGATCTCTACGATGCGGCCGCGTGGCAAGCCGCCGATGCCCAACCCGATATCCAGGCCGATGGACCCTGTGGACACCGTTTCGGCATCCACGGCCTTCTCGCGCTGGCCGAGCCGCATGATCGAGCCCTTGCCGAAGGCCCGCTCGATCTGTCCCAAGGCCGCTTCCAACGCCTTACCGCGGTCCATCCCATCCCTTTCAACAACGCGCAAATTTGGCTGCGACATAGATCTTCCGTCCTTCTAATGCAGGCACTTGCCCGAAGCCAGCGGCCCTGCTGTTGATCCCCTATCGGCCGGTGCGGTAGCCGTCTTGGCCCGTTCCGGCTAGCGAGTGACGCAAAAGTACGCGGTTTGTTCTCATTTTGTCAAGAACGAAAATGGAACAAACAACCGGCCGAGAACCGGTCTGGAAACCTGTCGGAAACCTCCGTCAACAAAAGAACAAACGGATAACGAATCATTAGCGGCGAGCCAGCGCATCATGGGGCATGTCCATCTTGAATTCGCCTGCGATTTCAGTAGTTTGAGATCCCAGTGCACGCCCAAAACCCTGCGACAACCGCTTGATTTCGAAAGATAATTTCCGCGGCCGCCGCATCAGCGCCAGAGGGCCCCCGATTTTGCGGAACGATGCCATGCAAAGGAAATCCCCGTAGAAACGGCCGACCTGAGGCCTGCCGGCCCAGCGGCAAACATTGCGATCGAGATTTGCGGACATGGACATGGATGTGTTCCTCCTACGATTGCGACCGGGCTTGAACCAATCGGCCGCTGGATCTGAAATCGCAGTATGGAACAATTAG
The DNA here is from genome assembly GCA_035544395.1 of Verrucomicrobiia bacterium. Lineage (GTDB taxonomy): Bacteria > Pseudomonadota > Alphaproteobacteria > Dongiales > Dongiaceae > DATKFM01. The sequence continues at coordinate 6,330 of DATKFM010000313.1, read as the reverse complement.
TGAACATCTGTCACGGAGATTTTCGCGACCACCCCCGGGATCTTACTCGGGCATCCCGGCCTTGCGGAGATCTTCCAGATACGCGCTCGCGAGCGGCTCCTTCAGCCCGGCACGCTTTCCCGTGGGCCAAAGGGCTTCGTCCCTTAGCGTCCAATCCGGACTTTGCTTCACGAACTCGGCCATCACCGCCCGCGCCTTGTCCATCTGACCCAGGCGCGCATAGACGGCCGCCAGCGTGGTGCCGGAGTCCGCGCCCACCTTCTGAAATTCCGAAAGCGCCTCTTCCGGCCGGTTTGCCAGATAATAGGCCCAGGCGAGATTCCACCGAAACCACACCGGACCGTTCGGATCCACGCGGATAGCCATTTCCGTCCACTCGACGCCTTCCTGGGTTCTTCCAGCATTCGCGAGAAAGTAGCCGAGATCAGAACGCATTCGCGATTCATAGGGGACGATCCGCACCGCCGCTTCGGCCTCAGCGACGGATCGTTCGAAATCCCCGTCATGCAACTGATACATGAAAGCCATGACCCAATGGCCGAGCCATGTGGCCAGCTTCGACTTGTTCTCCATAGCCTGCGCTTCTGTCGCGAGCTTCCATGCGGCCTCGATATCGGCGGCAACATCCTCGCTCCAGCCGCGCTCGATGAAGACCTCATAGACAAAGCAGATCTTCACCCGCAACAGCGCCGAATTCGGAAACTTCTTCAGCCCCTCTTCCCAGATCTGCCGGGCGCGAAGCATGTCTTCCTTCGTTTCCCGGTACAGCAGGGCGTGTCCCCGCAGGTAGTAGTCATACTCCTCCAGATCCGGCGCGGCCTTCTGCCAGGCCACCGCTTCCTCGCTTTTCGTGATCTCGCCGCGCAAGCCTCCGAGCGAGGCGTAGATCTTGCTCGCGACCTCGCCTTGGAGAGCAACCACATTGTCGCTCTCTTCGTCATAGCGATCGGCCCAGACATGATCGCCGGTCCGGGCATCGATCAACTGGGCAGTGACGCGAATCTTGCCGCCGGCTTTGCGGACGCTGCCTTCCAAAACGTAGGAAACGCCGAGGTCTGCCGCCACCTGTTGCACCTTGACCGGCTTGTCATAGACGAAGCTTGAGGTGCGCGACACCACCTGGAGCGTCGGAAAGGTCGACAGTTCGGTGATGATATCCTCGGCCAATCCTTCGCCGAGATAATTGTCAGCGGAATCGCCGCCCATATTGACAAAAGGCAGCACTGCGATTGAAGGCGGCCCTGCCGGCGGCGCGCTCGGATAGAATTTCCAGGCGGCAACGCCCCCGGCCACAATCAAAAGGATCAAAGCGACCGCCATCGCCAGGGCGCGCGACAGAGAAAATCCTGAACGGTCCTTCGGAACCTGCCGCGGTCTAGCAATCCCGTCCGACAACACGCGATACACGGTTACCGGCTCATCGATGTTCTTGACCTTCTGCTCGCCCATCGGCTGGAAAGTGAAGGGCAGTTTCCGCTCGACCTCCTTCGCGACTTTGCCGGAGACGCAGATGCCGCCGGCGTCCGCCAGGTGCTGCAGCCGCGCGGCGATGTTGACGCCGTCGCCATGAAGGTCGTCGCCCTCAATGATGACATCGCCGAGATTGATGCCGATGCGCACATCGATGCGCTGATCATCGGCCACACCGTTGTTGCGTTCAGCCATCCCGCGCTGAAGCGTGACGGCGCATTCCACCGCATCCACCACGCTGCCGAACTCCGCCAGCACGCCATCGCCCATCAGCTTGAAGATGCGGCCGTGGTGCTTTTCGATTTCGGGCTCGAAGAGTTCCTTGCGATGGGCCCGGAGACGCTCGAAGGCGCCGGACTCATCCCGCTCCATGAGCCGGCTGTAGCCGACCACGTCAGCAGCGAGGATGGCGGCGAGATGACGTTCCATAGGAATTTGCCGATAGGCAAAGCCGGGCCAGAGCGCGACCTTACGGCAGGAATGGTGTGTCTGTCACGGCCGCTGGCAGCATTGCGCGGCCAAAATCTTCATTGCCGCGAGCCGGGACCTATCCGGATATGGCGCGCTGCGCATCGCAGGCTTTGAGCCGGAGAAGATCCTGGCGCTGCTTGAGCTCATCAGCGCTCACGCATGTCGGCAAGCCCGCCTTCCTTGCGCCCTCGAGGAAAAGGTTCACTTCCTTCTCGCGCGCGAATCCGCCTTGTGCGCTAATCCAAGCCTCGACTGACCAGTTCGGGTCGAGCCGCATCGATTTAGCGGCGGCGGATTTGGCTTCCGCAGTGTTGCCGAGATAGGCCGCGCTCATAGCGATGAAGGCATAGTCGAGCGCCAAGGGCTCTTTGATTTGCTTTGCGCTGGCGACCGACTTTTCAAACTTCTCGCCAAAGAAATAAACCATCCGCAAGGGCTGGAGATACCAATCGGGATAGCGCGGGTTGAGACGGACGGCTTGCTCCGCCAATGCGACGGCCCGCTGGGCGTCTCCAAGGTTCGGAAGAAACCAGCTATAGATCATCAGAAGATCGGCGTTGTTGGGCGAGAGTTCATAGCCTCGCTCGAGCTCAGCAGCGCCTTTTTCGAACTCTCCGCGATATACGTATGCCATTCCCAATGTCAGATGTGTTTCCCCGTCATTGGGGTCGATGGCCGCGGCTCTTTGCGCGGCGGACATCTGTGCGTCCAGTGTTTTCTCGATGGATTGCACTGCGCCGTAATCGATCATCAGGCCGTATGTCAAAACAAGGCCGACATAAGCGCGGGCCAGGTTCGGGTCGGCCTCCAGCGCCTTGCGGAAAAGCCGCTCCGACTCGACGAAGCCGTCGATTGTCATCGCGTGCTTTGCCTCCATGCCAAGCAAGTAATAGTCGAAGGCCGTCAGGCTCGCCGGCGCCTTGCGGTGGACAATCTCGCGCTCCGCTCCGGCAACCTCTCCTTGAAACCCGGACACTCTCGCGGCGATCATCTCCGTGATCTCGCTTTGCACGGCAAAGATATCGTCACTGGAACGGTCATACCGCTCCGACCAGACGTGACTTCCCGTGTTCGCATCGATGAGCTGTGCCGTGACGCGAAGTCTGTCTCCGGCATTTTGGATGCTGCCCTCGAGAACATAATGGACTCCGAGGTCGCGGCCGATCTGCCTGATGTCGGTCGGCTTGTCCTTATAGATCATCGTGGAGTTGCGGGCGATGACGTAGAGATCCTTCGAGTGAGAAAGATCCGTGATGATGTCTTCGGTGACGCCATCAGCAAACCGCTCCCACTTCGCGTCTTCGCCGAGATTGCTGAACGGCAAGACTGCGATTGACGGCCGGTCGAACACTGCAGGCGCAGCCGGAGGCTGGCGATTCAACATCCAATACGCACCGCCGGCGATCAACAGCAGCACCACGAGAATAGCCGCCGATAGAGTCCGGCGATTGCTTGCCCGCGATCGAGTTGAAACATTTCGCCGATGTGGGACGGTTCCGGCGGATACCCGGAACACACCGATCGGTTCGGCGATGTTCTTGACCTCCTGTTCGCCCAGCGACTCGAAACCGACCGGCAGCTTGTTCTTGACCTGGTCATGGACGGTCCTGGAAACGGTGATGCCCCCGGGGTCCGCCAATTGTTGCAGCCGCGCGGCGATATTGACGCCGTCGCCATGGCGATCCTCGCCATCGACGATGACGTCGCCGAGATTGATGCCGATGCGCACATCGATGCGCTGGTCATCGGGCACGCCGTGGTTGCGTTCCGCCATGCCGCGCTGAAGCGCGACGGCGCATTCCACGGCATCCACCACGCTGCCGAATTCGGCCAGCAGGCCGTCACCCATCAGCTTGAAGATGCGGCCATGGTGTTTTTCGACGACAGGTTCGAACAGCTCCTTGCGATGCGCCTGCAAGCGCTCGAAGGCGCCGGACTCATCCCGCTCCATGAGCCGGCTATAGCCGGCCACGTCAGCAGCAAGGATGGCGGCGAGATGGCGTTCCATGGCGGCGCTTGCCGAATCGTTAAGCCGGACCCGGGCGAATACTAGGGCAGGAACGACGTCCCTGTCACTTCCACAAAGGCGCCGGCTCAGGCTACCGCCCTGAATCTATTCCAGATGCTCGACGTCAGGACCGCCGGGCAGCGCCACCCAGCCATGGCGGCTGCGCTCATAGACCGAGTGGCGGGGCGGACCGAACCCGGGATCGGCGAAGGCGCCGATGGCGATGGCGATCAAATCGGGCGCCGCCTGGATCAGCCAATAGACGGTGGCGCCGCAGACCGGGCAAAAATGGAACGCGAGGGTGCCGCCGCTGTCGCCTGGCCGCGACCAGGCAGTGGACTGCCCGTCGATCCGCGCCTGCGTGCGCGGGAACCGCGCCTGGGCGCCGAACACGCTGCCGGTGCGGCGCTGGCACGCCAGGCAATGGCAGATGGAGACGCGCACGGGATCGCCTTCGCAAGTGACGCGAAGCTGGCCGCAACTGCAGGTGGCATGGCGGGTGGGCATGGCCTTTTTTTGATCCTCTTGTTCCAAGACTGAAAATCAAAAGACACAGCACTTAGACGGCAGACGCCTTGTCATGGCGCTATTATGCTTCATGGCCTGGAACGAAGCCAACAGGCTGCCATTGACCCAATGACACAATATACAAGTATCGGGATCATCGAATGATGCATCAATACGAAAAACCCACCGAGCCGTTGATCCGTCGAGCTGGACGCTGGACCTTGACGGCCTTCATCCTCTCGCTTCTCTCGGCGGTACTCCTCGTGAGCGCCGGATGCACGAGCAACGGCGAGCGCCCTTACGAAAATCGAGATAGATGGGATCGCCAGAGCACCACAGATTGGCAGGACTATTGATGCTCGATTTTCTGTGTGAGACGGCACGGCCATGAATCAACAATGCCGCTAAACTCCGTCGCCCTCCAGATGCGCAGCCAAACGCCCCAGCGCGTCGTCCCACTCCTTTGAGACGCGGTCGAGATACCGGCGCACCTCCGCCAGCCGCTTGAGTTCCAGTTCGAACTGGCTCTCGCGGCCGACGCGGATCGAGCGGACCACGCCGGCGCCTTCGAGCACGCGGAGATGCTTGGTCACCGCCTGGCGCGTGAGGCGGGTGCCCGCCGTCAGTTGCGTGATCGACTGCGGCGCACCGCCGGTCAGGCGGCTCACCAATGACAGCCGCGTGCCGTCACCCAGTGCTGCGAAAACCGCGGCACTGGTCTTGAGGGCGGCGGCGCTAGGACGTCTCGACATGCTTGGCGATGTTCCCCAACTGCTTGCCCCAGCCGCCGTCGTTCATGCGGAAGGAGATGTCACGGCGATCGGGCGGCAGCTTTTCAAAGCCGGACTCGACAACGCGCACCAGCGTACCCTTGGCGGATTTCTCCAGGAAGAACTCGACGAGAGTCATCGGCTCGCCGCTGTAGTCGACCTTGGGATCGATGGCGTAGGGATGCCATTTATAGGCGAAGTATCGCTCCGGTTCGATCTTCTGCACCATCGCCGACCAGCGGATATGCTCCAGGCCCTTGATGGTGAGCTGGCCGGTCGAAGGCTGGCCCGGCGTGAAGGGGCCGTCGAGACGGACGCCAAACCATGTGCCGAACTCCCGGTGATCGGTCAGCGCCTTCCAGACGCGGGACTGCGGCGCCTTCAAATCGATGGATTTTTCAATACGATCGCTCATATGCAACCTCCTGGTTGCTTATCTAGATAGCGGCGCGCTTCGGCATATGCAACCTTTTTGTTGCGCTTATTTTTGGCATAATCTGTGGCAGTTTTTGGCGGTTCAGAGATACCAGGCGTATTCGCGCTCGAAAGTTTCGCCCATGAACTTGGCGTACTCGCCTTCCTTCACCGCGGCATAGAGGGCGAGGTATTCGGCGCCGAGCCAGGCGGGCAGCACGGCGGCGTTGCGCAGCGCCTGCAGCGCCGCCGGCACCGTGAGCGGCAGGTCGGGATCAACAGCCGTGCAGACATTGCCCTGGGACGGCGCGCCGGGCTCGAGGCGGCCCTCGATGCCATGGAGCACGCCGGCGAGAACGGCCGACAGCACCAGATAGGGATTGGCGTCGGCGCCGGCGACGCGATGCTCGATGCGGCGATTCTCGCCCGGCCCGCTCGGCACGCGGAAGGCGACCGAGCGGTTGTTGTAGCCCCAGGTCATGTTGACGGGCACGAAGGCGTTGGCGGCGAAGCGGCGGAAGCTGGTGAAGCTGGGAGCGAAGATCAGCATCGCTTCCCGCATCGTCTCGGCGAGACCGGCGATGGCCGAGCGCAGGAACATGCTTCCGGTGGCCGTGCCGTCATCGAACAGATTGCGGCCGCTGTCGTCCAGCAGGCTGAGATGCACATGCTGGCCGCTGCCGGTCTGGT
>DATKFM010000312.1:0-3421 GCA_035544395.1 Verrucomicrobiia bacterium | reverse complement strand
ACCCACGTCCTTGTCTGTACGTCCCATAGGCCCGGCAAGGATGCCATGATGCTTGAGGACGTTCATTGTGCCTTCCACGAACAGGGAGATGATTTCGAGGTTCAGAACGCGTGCAGCGCCGACCTCCGCGCAAAAGGACGGGATCTCCACGTCGTCAAACGCATTATGCAGGACCCCGGGGTACACATGATTGTCGAAGATCTGGCCGACCGGGTACAGTTCCACAATCGCCTTGATCTCGGGCACATCCATGCCGGCAATATTGAATGCGCTGACATCGAATCCGGTTGTCCCGGTATGGAAGTCGATCGCGGCGTCGGCGTTCGGCCGCAGCAGCCGGTTGAACAGGAACCCGGCGTGTCGGCTGGGCGCGGTGACACCGTTCTCGTTCCCGGGCCATTCCCGATTCATATCGATCAGATCATTGCCCCTGCCGAAATTCGGCCATCTGCGCTGCATGCCTTCTATGGCCGGGCGGGCCACGTCCATGACTGCCATCACCGTGCCCGACATCTGCGCCGGATCGAGCTGGTTCATCACGGTCTGGACCGTATGGATGGAACTCATCTCGTCGCCATGCACACCGCTCACCAGGACGACGCGCTTGCCGGGCTTTGCCCCCCTGGCGACCGTCACGGACACATACCAGTGCTGTCCGGTCGGCATCTCCACGCCCTGAAAATACAAAAGGTGCTTCTTCCCGGGCTCCAGGTCGTTGACGTCGAGGGCGCTGACGACCTTCTTCCCCTGGATTGTATCGCCGGTATAGACCGTTGCTGATGGCGCACCCGGTGCCGGGCTGACAGAGGAAGTCGCTGAGTCCTGAGCGTTCGCAGAACCAGCATTGGCCACGAGAGCAGCCGATGCGCCGATCGTTGCAATTGATGCGATCATGAAGTCGCGGCGATCGGGGCGTTCTTCTGCACCTGGCATGATAGAGGTCCTAACCGTGTGAAAAGCGACGTTTCGGACACCAGCATACACGTCGATTGTAAATCCCTCTCCTTCTTACGTAAGTGCTGCCGACGTCGCGGGCTTGCGATTTGCCGATCTCAGAACTGGTCCACGACGCGGCTAAAGGCCGGGTGTTTCCGGTTCTTGACCTTGATCCAGTGGTCGCATCGGCCGCCGCGGTAGACGCGCTCACGGTGCTTGGAGACCAAACCCTCTAGCCCCATGCGGCGGGCAGCCTCGAACAGCTCCGGCCCGATCTCGCCCTGCGCGAATGGCGCCACGAAGATTCCCTCGGCTCGCCCGCGGAGCGGTTGCGCTAGGTTGGTCTTGCGCAGGTGTAGCGGCAGCCGGCACAGATCGTCCCCGCCGAGCGCCAGACAGTCGAAGGCGTAGAGCTGAACTTCGTGGTCGTGCTTGCGGGAGTGCAGGGATTGAGTCGGAGATGCCGTCGACGCCGAGCACCACGGCCTCGCCATCGATCACGAACTGCGTCTTCCGGATCTTCTGGGCGGTCTCGATCCAGGGATACCGGCCGGCCCAGTCATGTCCGCCCCTGGAGAACAGGACCTAACCCCCTCCTTTCCCTCAATTGCAGTAATTTGCGTCCTGACCTGCTCGTTTGCCCTCGTTTATAAGTAGAGTCCGTTCCGGTTTCACTCCGGAACGAAAAGAATCACGGAACCAGACATGACCACGTTCCTCAAACGCCCCGCCCGTGCCGACAGCATCACGGCGCCGCTCAGGCATTCGGTATTCCGGCGCATCTGGTCCGCAGGCCTGCTCTCGAATCTGGGTCTCCTGATCGGGGGCGTCGGCGCCTCCTGGGCGATGACGCAGATGACCCCGTCGGCCGATAAGGTCGCGCTGGTGCAGACCGCGGTATTGCTGCCGGTGATGCTGATCGCGATGGCGGCCGGCGCGATCGCCGACATGCACGACCGCCGGGTCGTGGGGATGGTCGCGCTCGCGATCTCGCTGTCCGGCGCCACCGCGCTGACGGTGCTGAGCTGGCTCAACCTGATGACGCCGAACATCCTCTTGGCGCTGTGCTTTGTCATCGGCACCGGCATGGCGCTGTTCAGCCCGGCCTGGCAGTCCTCCGTCAGCGAGCAGGTGCCCGCGGAGGCGCTGCCCGCCGCCGTCGCGCTCAACGGCATCAGCTTCAACATCGCGCGCAGCTTCGGACCGGCGATCGGCGGCATCGTGGTCGCGACTGCCGGCTCGGTCGCAGCCTTTGCCGCCAACGCCGTGTTCTATCTTCCGCTGCTCGTTGTGCTGTTCCTGTGGGACCGCGTTAGCGAACCGTCGCGGCTGCCGCGCGAGCGCCTCAACCGCGCCATGATCTCCGGCGTGCGCTACATCAGCAATTCGCCCGCGATCAGGATCGTGCTGACGCGCACCGTAGTCACCGGCTTGATCGGCGGCTCAGTCTCGGCACTGATGCCGTTGGTGGCGCGCGACCTCCTGCATGGCAACGCGCAAACCTATGGCACCATGCTGGGCGCCTTCGGTGTAGGCGCGGTGATCGGCGCGTTGAACTTGACCAGGATACGCAAGCGCATGAGCGGCGAAGCCGCCGTGCGGGCATGCGCTGCCCTGATGGCCTGTGCGGCTGTCACGGTGGCGCTGAGTAACCATCCGGTGCTGACGGCGGCGGCGCTGGTGGTCTACGGCGCGGTGTGGATGCTGGCGGTCACACTGTTCAACATCGGCGTCCAACTCTCGGCGCCGCGCTGGGTCGCGGGCCGTTCGGTCGCGGCTTTCCAGGCATCGATCTCCGGCGGGATCGCGATCGGAAGCTGGGGCTGGGGACGTCTGACGGACGCGGCCGGCGTCGAAACGGCGCTATTGGTTTCTGCGGCCCTGATGTTTGCTTCGCCGTTGCTTGGGCGGTGGCTGAAGATGCCGCCGGTCGACGCCCGCACTGAAGCCGCCGAGCTGCTCGCCGACCCCGAGGTGCGGCTGCCGCTCACAGGGCGCAGCGGGCCCCTGGTGGTCGAGATTGAATATCGCGTCGATCAGGAAAACGCCCGCGCCTTCCACAATGTGATGCAGGAAGTGCAGCTCAGCCGCCAGCGCAACGGCGCCTATGGCTGGTCGATCGCGCGCGACATCGCCGATCCCGAGCTCTGGACCGAGCGCTATCATTGCCCGACCTGGCTAGATTTTCTGCGCCAGCGCAATCGCTCGACGCAATCGGAGCGCGCGCTGCATCAGCGCGCCAGGGATTTTCATCTGGGGCCCGGCCCGGTGCGGGTCCGCCGTATGCTGGAACGGCCGTTCGGATCGGTGCGCTGGAAGGAAGATACGCCGGACCGCGCCGCCAGCGAGGTGCTGCCGGTCGCCACGGCGGCAGGCAGCAGCACGTAGTGTTCTGCGCCATCAGTGCGGGGCATCGACCGCCGGCGATGCCCCGTGAGCCGGAAGGGCTGCGTCAGGAGGTCAAGCCGTACAATATCCGGACCAC
>DATKFM010000311.1:0-11757 GCA_035544395.1 Verrucomicrobiia bacterium | reverse complement strand
ATATCAATAGCATACGAGGATCACAGCCGGCCAGGAATGCCACCATCGGCCGCTGAATTGCAGAGCAAGAACTGGATAGCGACCTCGGCGCGCCTCCGGCATTCTCGCGGCCATCATGGAAACGAGAACAGCAACGCCTTTGAAAACCACCGCCGCCGGCCCCGTCATGGGACCCATGGAATGGGGCCTGCTGGCGTTGCTGTCCGCGGTGTGGGGCGGCTCGTTCTTCTTCGCCGCGGTGGCGCTGCGTGACGTGGGGCCGTTGACCGTGGCGGGCAGCCGGGTGCTGATCGCCGCCATCCTGCTCCATGCCTTCATGCTGATGAACGGCATCCGCATGCCGGCGGATTGCCGGACCTGGACCGCGTTCTTTGGCATGGGCCTGCTGAACAATGCCATCCCCTTCAGCCTGATCTTTTGGGGCCAGAGCCATATCGCCAGTGGCCTGGCCTCGATCCTCAACGCCACTACGCCGCTGTTCACCGTGATCCTCGCCCATTTCCTGACGGGCAATGAGAAACTCACGGGCGGCAGGGGCCTCGGCGTGGTGATCGGTTTCGCCGGTGTCGTCGTGATGATCGGCGCCGACCTGCTGAGCGGGCTTAGCACCAATCTGCTGGCGCAGCTTGCCGTGCTCGGCGCGGCGGTCACCTATGCCTCAGCGACCATCTACGGCCGCCGCTTCCGCCAGATGCCGCCAATCTGCACCGCCGCCGGCCAGGTGACCGCCAGCACGATCCTGATGCTGCCCGTGGTGATGTTCGTGGATCGGCCCTGGAGCTTGCCGATGCCCGGCTGGCAGACTTTCGCCGCCCTGGCGGCTCTGGGCGCGGTCTGCACCGCTTTCGCTTACGGCCTCTATTTCCGGATTCTCCGCACCGCCGGTTCGACCAACATATCGCTGGTGACTTTCCTGGTGCCGGTCAGCGCGCTCCTGCTGGGCATGGTCTTCCTGGGCGAGCGGCTGGAGCCGAAGCATTTCCTCGGCATGGCCCTGATCGGCATCGGTCTCGCCGCGATCGACGGCCGGCCCTGGCGTCTTCTGACTAATTCCCTCGTTCAATCCCGGAGCTGATCATGCAAACTGCAATTCAAACCAAAGCGAGCAAGGTGACAGCGATGCCCCGCGCCTTTGAAACCGACGAGCGCCGCTGGGCCGCCGTGCAGGCGCGCGAAGCCGCGGCCGACGGGCAGTTCTATTTCGCCGTGCGGACGACGGGCGTCTATTGCCGGCCTTCCTGCCGCTCGCGGCAGGCGCTGCGGAAGAACGTGGAATTCTTCGCCACGCCGGCGGACGCCCGCCGCGCCGGCTATCGCGCCTGCAAGCGCTGCAAGCCCGACAGCCTCGCCGCGCCAAGCCCGCAGCACAAAGCGGTGATGCGCGCCTGCCGCCTGATCGAGGAAGCGGAAATGCCGCCGAAGCTGGCCGATCTGGCCCGTGCCGCCGGGCTCAGCCCCTATCACTTCCACCGCCAGTTCAAGAAGATCCTGGGCGTGACGCCCAAGGCCTATATCGCGGCGCGCCGCACCGGCCGCCTGCAACATCATCTCGCGAAAGGAACGACCGTGACCGACGCCATCTTCGACTCCGGATTCAACACCAGCAGCCGCTTCTATGAGACATCGGCACAGACCTTGGGCATGAAGGCCAGCGCCTACCGCAAGGGCGGTGAGGGTACGGAGATCGCCTATGCGGTCGTGCGCTGCTATCTCGGCCACCTGCTGGTGGCGGGCACCGACCGAGGCATCTGCATGATCGCCTTCGGCGACGATCCCACGGAGCTCGTCTCCGACCTGAAACATCGTTTTCCCCGCGCGTCGTGGCGTGAGGATGCGAAGGAATTCGCGACCCAGGTGAAGCGCGTGGTCGCCTTCATCGAAGCGCCGGCCGCCGGCTTCGAACTGCCGCTGGATATCCAGGGCACGGCGTTCCAGCGCCGCGTCTGGCAGGCGCTGCGCCAGGTGCCGGCGGGCACGACCGCCAGCTATGCCGATATCGCCCGCAAGATCGGCCAGCCCGCGGCGGTGCGCGCGGTGGCCCAGGCCTGCGGCGCCAATCCGGTCGCCGTTGCCGTGCCCTGCCACCGCATCCTGCGCAGCGACGGCGCCCTCGGCGGCTATCGCTGGGGCACGGCACGCAAGGAAAAGATCCTGGCCCGCGAAGCCGCCGCAGCGAAACGCGGCCGGTAATTGCAAGACTCGAATTTAAGGAGACAGCCGCCATGAATTCCGTCCGCTTCGTTTCCCTGCCGACCGAGATCGCCCGTGCCTATCGGGCCGGCGCGCTGGACGCCAACGGTCAGAAGCCGGAGCGTCACATTTCCGATGGCGATGGCGTGCCTTGCCGCCACTGCCAGCGGGACGTGGCAGCCGGCGAGGCTTATTTGATTCTTGCCTATCGCCCGTTCGACGAGGCACAGCCCTATGCCGAGGTGGGGCCGATCTTCCTCCATGCCGAACCCTGCGAGCGTTACCCGGTCAGCGCCGAGACTCCGGCCATGTTCCTCCAGCGCGAGCGCTATCTGCTCAAGGGCTATCACCCTAACGACCGCATCTACTACGGCACCGGCCGGATCGTGCCGTCGGCCGACGTAGCGGCGGCTGCCGCCGAGATTCTGGCGAAGCCCGATGTGGCCTACGTCCATGTCCGTTCGGCACTGAACAATTGCTATCAATGCCGGATCGAGCGGGGCTGAGCGCCGTTAACCCCGGCTGATTCTTGCGCTGCCCGGTGCCGCCGCTGGCCAAACAGCGGCGGCCATGTTGTATATTGATCCGGTAGCGGCAGAGGACTCGCGGCGGATCAGCAATGACAATGACGGGGCGGATCGCGTGACATTGCCCGCAATGCCACTCTGGTCTGCGGATGATCTCGCCGCCGTCACAGGCGGCCGCTGGCTCAATGCACGGCCGGCCGCCAAGCTGCCGACAGGCATCACCTACGATCGGAACTACCAGCGTCCCGGTGACCTGTTCGTCACCATGAATTCCCAGACCTATAATCGCGGCGAGGCGGAGACCGTCGAGCCCCTGACCTGGGATTCGGCCGATCGCCTGCGGGACCTGCAATGCCTCGGCTGCGCCGGGGCGATCATCGAGCGCGATGTCAAGGAAGCACCGCCGGGCTTTCCGCTGCTGCGGGTGGCCGACTCGGCGCAGGCGGTGAATGATCTGGCCACGGCCGGCCGCAACCGCTATGGCGGCGCGCTCATCGCGGTGACGGGAACCGTCGGCAAATCGACGGTGCGCGAGATGATCCGCCATGTGCTGTCGCGCCAGGCCGAGACGTTCGGCTATTCCGGCAATTTCAACACCTATTTCGGCATGGCGCTCTGCATGGCGCAGCTCAATCCGAATGCGGTTTTCTCCGTGTTCGAGGTGGCGATGAGCGCGCTCGCCCGAACGGAAAACCCTGTCGCCGAGAAACTGCGGCCAAACGTGGCCATCATCACCGCCATATCCCGCGAGCAGACCAGCCTGGCGCCGACGCTCGATCATACCGTCCGCTACAAGGCGCGGCTGTTTCGTGGATTGGCGCCCGGCGGCACTGCCGTCATCAACCGCGATATCGCCATGTACGACCAGGTCCTGGAACGGGCCCGGCGATTCGAGGCGCCGCGCATCGTCACCTATGGCCGCCATGCCGGCGCCGACATCCGCCTGTTGGATTTCGAACTCCATGGCGAATACAGCCGGGCGCGGGCGGTGGTGCATGGCGAGGAGATCGAGTACGAGGTTCCGGTTCCCGGCAGCGCGATGATCGCCAATTCCCTTGCTATGCTCGCGGCGGTGGAGGCGGTGGGCGCCGATTGGCGCCAGGCGGCGCGGGACCTCATCACCTATCGCGCACGCCAGGGCAGGCTGCAGCGGGCCCGCGTGCCGATCGCCGGCGCCTATTTCGATCTGATCGACGACACCTGGAACAACACGGAAGCGGCGATGCTGGCCAATTTCGAGGTGTTGCGCCTTGCCGAGCCTGCCCCTGGCGGCCGCCGCATCGCCGTGCTGCAGCAGATCGGCTGGATCGACGGAATCTCCCAGGAGGTGCATGCCGGCCTCGCCGCACCGCTGAAGGATTCACGGGCCGACAAGGTGTTCACCCTCGGCGACGAGATGCTGCACATGCGCGCCGGCTTGCCGCCGGAAATGCTCGGGCTGCACGCCACGGCCGCAGATGAACTGGCGTCGGCGGTGCTGGACGAGGTGCGGCCGGGAGACGTGGTTTCCGCCAAGGGCTCCAGCATCACCGCCGGATTCGCCGATGTCATGCGCCGCCTGCGCCGCGGCCGGCCTCCGGTGCCGACATCGAAGGAAGCGCAGGATGCGCGCCGGCAGCAGGCGCCGGTCGATCTGCGCGACCGCCGCCATCTCAGCATCAACCTGCTCGGCGATTTCTACCTCGGCGATTTCTATCAGCGCCGCAAGGAGGCTCGCGGCGGCATCAATTTCCTGAGCGAGCAGGGGTACTCGCATTCGATGCGAAATACCGGCGAGTTCCTCCGCACGGCGGATTTCTCCATCGTGAATTTCGATGGCGTGCTGACACGCTCCCGCGAATCGCCGTTCGCTGGCCGCAAGAAGCTGCTGCTCGACGCCGATCCCAAGCAGACGGTGAAAACCTTGCGCTCCCACAAGATCGGTGCGGTGGCCCTGGGCAACGGCCACAGCTTCGACTTTGGGCTGAACCGGCTCTGGACCATGCTGGCGCAGTTCTCAAAGGCGAATATCCGCACTTTCGGCGCCGACCAGCGCGAGGGGCAGGCGGTGCAGCCGTTGCGCATCGCCGCCGAGATCGGCGGCCTGCGACTGGGAATCCAGGTTTTTTCCGCCGTGCAATACAGCCGCAAGGCCGACCAGGACCTGAAGGTGCTGGCCACGCCGGACCGGCCCGGCGTTGCCTGCCTGTCGGAAGAGCTGATATCGGCCATCGCCGAAGCGCGGGAATCCGCGCCCCAGGACCTGATCATCGCCTATCCCCATTGGGGCGATCCCTATACTTGGCGGACATCGCAGCAGCGGGAAATCGCCGGTTGGCTCATCGGCGCCGGCGCCGATCTCGTGCTCGGCCATGGCGCGCGCATGCTGCAGGAGATCGAGCGCGTCGACGGCCGCTGGGTCGTCAACGGGTTGGGCAATTTCGTCTTCAATAGCGACGGCGAATATGACGAGCGCAAGGTCCCGCCCTACAGCCTGGCGGCGCGGCTGGAACTGAGCAATGAAGGGGCGGCTCTGCAACGCAAGCTGAAACTCTATCCCCTTCTGTCGGAGAATCGGAAGACGAATTTCCGGCCGCGTTTTGTCGATGCCGCAGAATTCGACGAGATAGGAGCGCTGTTGAAGATGCGGAATCCTGGCCTGTCGAAGGACGCGGATGCATTCCGCACCGGATGTGACGGCATCGGCTGGCATTTCGAGATTCATTTCGATCGAGCGCAGCCAGCGAAAGCGCTGCCGCGGCCATCAAGGCAAAGACGCGGCGGTCGGGCGGGAGCGGCGTCGGGCGAACTGCCCGTTCCACGCACCCCGGCGCTTTGGAATGCGCGGGACCTTGCGATGGCGACCGGTGGCACCTGGATATCGGCTCCCACCGCCGACTGGCAGGCAACAGGCTTCAGCATCGCGAAAAATCATCTCGACCCGGGCGACCTGTTCGTCTGCATGGACGCGGCGACATGGCACCAAGCCGAGGCGACGGCCGATGCGAAATCAGCGGAGGAGAAATGGGATAACGCGCGTAACCTTGCCGGGCTCAAGGCAGCAGGCGCCGCGGGAGCGATCGTCCAGCGCGATGTCGGCAAGCCGCCGAAGGCCTTTCCGGTCCTTTTGGTCGGCAATGCGGCGAATGCGGTGCATGATTTGGCGGCAGCCGCGCGGAAGCGTTTCAAGGGCAAGGTTATTGCCGTGACGGGGACGGTCGGCAAAACCACGACCCGGGAAATGCTGAAGCATGTTTTCGGCTGCCAGGGCGAGACGTCAGGGACAATCGCGAACTTCAATACCAGGTTGGGCGTTCCCTATAGCGTTGCCCGAACGCCGGCCGGCGGCGACTACGCCGTGTTCGAAATGGCCGTCAGCTCCCTCTACGGAAAATCCGGACCTGCATCACTGCTGGTGCGCCCGCATGTGGCGATCATCACCTCCATCGGACTCGCTCACACCTCCTATGTCCAGGATGTCGAGGCCACGGCCCGTTACAAGGCGCGCATTTTCCAGGGATTGGAACCCGGCGGAGTTGCCGTCATCAATCGTGACCTCGCGTCGTACCCGTTGCTGGCGCAGCTGGCGAAGGAATACGGCGCTGCAGATATCGTCACTTTTGGCGCTGCCGATGAGGCCAATGTCAGACTGCGAGATCTGCAGCTCGCCGCCGATCATAGCCTTGTGCATGCCGATGTATTTGGCGAGCAGGTCAGCTATGAGGTGCCGATCGCCGGCAAGGGCATGGCCATGAACTCGCTGGCCTGCCTTGCGGCTGTCAGGATGGCGGGTGCGGATTGGCGCCGAGCCGCCGCCGATCTTGCTTACTATCGCACGATAAGCGGCCGTGCGCGCCGGTATAGGATGCGGCTGCCTTCGGGAAGCTGGGAACTTATCGACGATGCGGCCAACGCCGCGCCGCTCTCGATGAAGCAAGGCATCGAGGTCCTCGGCCTCGCGGCGCCTGGTCCCGGCGGACGGCGAATCGCAGTGCTCGGCCGGATGGCTGAGTTGGGCGAGCGGACGCTGGCGCTGCATGCGGAACTGGCGCCGGTTGTCGTCGGCTCCGGCATCGACAAGTTGTTTACAGCTCACGATGAACTTCTGGAACTGCGCAACCACCTGCCCAGCGCGATTCTCGGGCCGCACTCCGACAGCACATTGGATCTGGCGGGCCGGCTCCTCTCCGATGTCCGGGCTGGCGATGTGGTGCTCGTCAAGGGCTCTCATTCCGGCTCGGATTTCCACAAGCTTCCAGGCTACTTGCGCCTCGGGCAGACGAATGTGTCTGGTGCGCCGTCCCTCAAGGCCATCGACCTAGCCGCACGCCATAGCCTCGATATCTGCCTGATCGGCGACACCTATTTCGGCGAGTTCTATCAGGATTTGCGGCAGAAGCACGGCCAGCGGAACTATCTGGCGACCAAGGGCTACGACCACGCGCTGCTGCATCTTGCGCCGTTCCTGGAGTCGGCGGATTTCTGCATCGCCAATCTCGAGGCCACCCTGACGGAGCAGCCTTCGTCGCCCTTTAGCGGCACCAAGGATTGGATCCTGAAGGGCGACCCCGCGAAGACGCTGGCGGCACTGAAAGCCGTCAACATCGGCGCCGCCGCCCTCGGCAACAACCACACCGTCGATTATGGCCGTGGCGCTCTCGACGACACGCTGGACGCGGCCCGCTCGGCGGGCGTGATCGCGTTCGGCGCGGGCCGGAACGCAACGGATGCCGCCGCCCCGCTGGAGATCATGATTTCGCTGGCGGGCGGCACGCGGCGGCTGGGGATATTCTCTGCATACCAGTATGTCCGCGAATTCGAGGAGGATCTGCAGGGCTATGCCCGCGGTCCTGAAGGCGGCATCGCCTGCATCGACGATGAGTTCTATTCCGCGATCTCCGGCTGGAAGGAAAAATATCCAGATGGCTTTGCCATTGCTTTCCCGCACTGGGGCAAGAATTACATGTGGCGCAGCCGGGATCAGAAGCGGCTCGCCGACAGCATGGTCGGCGCGGGGGCGGATCTCATCATCGGCCACGGCGCCCACATGATGCAGGAGATCGCCCGGCGTCGCGGCCGTTGGGTCGTCTATAGCCTGGGCAACGGCTATTTCGGCAGCGAAGGCGAATATGCCCGCCGCAACATGCCGCCCTACAGCTTTCTCGCGCGCCTGAACGTCAATGACCGCGGCGGAGCGCCGGCGTTCTTTCTCCGCCTCTATCCCATCGTTTCCGACAATCAGAAGACTCGCTTCCAGCCCCGATTCGTAACCGCGGGGGAGTTCCGCGACGTTACGAATTTCCTGGATGCGCGCAATCCGGGGCCCTTTTCCGACTCCGGATTCCTGCCCGGCCGCCGAGATGAATTCGGCTGGCATTTGGAATTGCCAGTTGACTAGTCTGCCGCCGTTTCACAGGACCGGGCGTGTTTCGCTTTCGCTGGTGCCGCTGTGGCGGCATGCCTATAAATGGCCTCGCACTCTGATTTCCGATAGCGAGAGACGAACCTCCTGATGACTGCCGATCCGACTTCGACACAACTCCCGGCCGGGGAAGTGACCGCTGAAGCGCTATGCGCGGCGCTACGGAGCATGGCCGAAGCCGTCGATGCGCCGGGCCCGCTCGACGACGTGCGGCTGGCCATCGTCGTCGCCCGCCGCAAGGGCGCGATTCTATTCCGGCGCTGGCTTGCCGGCCGGGACGGCTGGCCGGTGGTGGAGCGCACAGTCGAGCGCGCGATGGCGGCCGCTATCAAGCAGGAGCTATATCCCGATGCGCTGCAGATCGAGATCGGCTGGCCGCCGGTCCGCACCACGCTGGCATCGGTGAAGGGCATGGGCCGCTCGCAGATCGGGCGAAAAGGGCTGGCCCTGCTGGAAGGAACGCGCCTTTCCGCCGTTAGAGGCGCTACTGAAATGATCGCGGCGAATCGTGATCACGCGCGCGCTCTTGAAAGGCAGCTGGCCGCGGACAAAATGCCGCCGGACGCCGTGGAAAAAGGCGCCATCGCGCCGGCCTTGTTCGACTCCCTGCAATTTTTGCTGCGGCTCCAGACCCCGCCGCGCCTTGATCTCATGTGGCGCGGCAATCGCGTCGTCGAAGCGGCCGACGTCGATAGCGGCAACGTGCGAGCGCTGGCTGAAAACATGATGCAATGGATGCGCAATCAGGTCGATGCCGACGGGCGCATCATCTACAAGTATTTTCCCAGCAGCGGACGGGAAGCGAACGGCGACAATTCCATCCGCCAGGCGATGGCGACGGTGTGTCTGAATCGCATCGCTCTGCAATCCGGACTCGCCGCCGATCGCGACATCGCCGACCGCAATCTCGGTCATCTGCTGCGGGTGTATTACCGGACAGAAGATGCGCTGGGATACATAGCCGAGGGCGAAAAGGCCAAGCTGGGGGCCGCGGCATTGGCGGCTTTGGCGATCGTCGAGAATCCCGGCGCCGAGCGTTATCGGGAACAGCTTGGGGCATTGTCGAACACCGTCGATTCGCTGTGGCTGCAGAGCGGTGAGTTCCGCACCTTCCTGAAGCCGGCAGGTCGCAACGACAACCAGAACTTCTATCCCGGCGAGGCTTTGCTGTTCTGGGCCGCCCGCCTGTCGGCGGCGCAAGGCACGGGCGATCCCGCGCGTTTCCTGCAAAGCTTCGCCTTTTACCGCGAGCATTTCCGGACCAATCCGAACCCGGCCTTTGTCCCCTGGCATAGCCAGGCCTACTACATGGCACTGCCCTACATCGGCACCGCCGCGGCGCCCGTGAAAGACTTCATCTTCGAAATGAACGACTGGCTGCTTGGCATGCAGCAATGGGACACGGCGCCCCATCCGGATCTGCGCGGCCGTTTCTACGATCCTCACCGCCCTTATGGACCGCCCCACGCCTCGTCCACCGGGGTCTATCTGGAAGGACTCACCGATGCGCTCGAGCTGGCGCGGAGCGGCGGGGATATGGCGCGCGCGGGCGCCTACCGGCAGGCGATCCTGCGCGGTCTGCGCAGCCTGATGCAATTGCAATTCCGCGACGGCATTGACATGTTCTATGTGTCGCAAACCGACCGCGTGCAAGGCGGCATCCGGACCGAATCCTATGACAACGCCATCCGCGTCGACAATGTGCAGCACGGTCTGATGGCGCTGTTGAAAATCCTGAAGCGGATGAGGGGCGAGGATCTGCGGCTGGTCGCCCCATGACATCAGCGATGTGAAACAATCCAGGGCCGGGCAGACCATGAACGACTCTCTGACGATCGCCATTGAAGGTGCAGAATGCCTGGCGCGGCTTGTCGACCGCCGCGGCAAGTTCCTCTACCGCTATGATGCCGACAATCCGGGACCCACCTCGGGCTATAACATCCTGCGCCATTGCGGAACCATCTGGGCGATGACCGAAGTCGCCAATCGCGCGGGGCCGATGCCGAACGTTGCGCAGGCGGCACAGCGGGCGACCGAGTGGCTGATCGAACGCCATATCCGCCCTTATCGAACAACCGGCACGCGCTGCGTGGTGGCAGGCGACGCCGTCAAGCTCGGCGGCAACGGATTGGCGATTCTGGCGTTGCTTGAGGTGGCTGCCCTTACCAAGAACAATGACTATGTCGATCTCGCCGGCGATCTGGCGGGATACATAGTTCTGCAACGGAGGCCCGATGGAAACTTCGCCCATAAGCGCCGCTTCTCGACAGATGAAGTGCTGCCCTTCCACTCCGACTACTACACAGGCGAGGCGCTTTTCGGGCTGCTCAGGTTGACCGCTGTTACCGGGGATTTGCGCTGGCTCGAGGTCAGCCAAGCCAGCGAGGATCTGCTTGCAGCGCAGAACTATGGCGTACCCCAGCAAAGCCATTGGATGCTCTATGCGCTGGAGCAGCTGCACAAGTTACGGCCGCATCCGGTCAGCCGTTCCCATGCCCGGGTGATCGCCGCAGACATTCTGGACAAACCGGAATACCGAGCTGACGAGCGGAGCACACCGATTGCCTGCCGATCGGAGGGCCTCCTGGCATTCGTGCGTTTGTGCGAGGGGGTATCGCGCGACTCCGTGGACCGGCCGATCTTCGATCAGGCGGCCGCCAGATCACGCGTTGCCATTCATGAAAATCTAGAGCTGCAGCTCGGCCATCGCCGGCCCAACGGCAGCTTTGTCCATGGCCGCGGCAACAGCGAAGTCAGGATCGACTATATCCAGCACAACATCTCGTCGTTCCTCGGTTACGCTCACCTTTCCGGAGGGCTGCCGCTCTCGGCTGGCTAGCTGACCGGGTCGCAGCCGGTTTCGGGCCGAACCCAGCAGCATCGCGAGCGTCAAATGAAACGGGGCGGCCATTGGCCGCCCCGTCATTTGCGTTCCCGGTTCCTTGTACCTTTCAGCGAAGTCTAAGCCGCTGCCAGGACACTGAACCCTGTAGGGCCAGCGCGACGCGCCGGACCGGATTTACTCATCATCACCGTCGTCGCCGCCTTTATTGCCGCCGCCCTTGTTGCCATGGTGGCCGCCTTTATTGCCGTGATGGCCGCCTTTGTTGCCGTGATGGCCCTTGTTGCCACCCGACTTGTTGCCATCGTCATCATCGTCATCATCATCGTCGTCGTCGTCGTCATCATCGTCGTCGTCATCGTCATCATCGTCATCGTCATCGTCGTCGTCGTCATCGTCGTCATCGTCGTCGCCCTTATTGCCGCCGTCGCCGTCGCCGTCACCATCCCCGTCGCCGTCACCATCGCCGCCCTTATTGCCGCCATCGTCGTCATCATCGTCGTCGTCATCGTCATCATCGTCGTCATCGTCGTCGTCGTCGTCGTCGTCATCGTCGTCGTCGCCTTTGTTGTCGCCGTCGCCGTCGCCGTCGCCGTCACCATCCCCGTCGCCGTCGCCGTCGCCGTCGCCATCTCCGTCGCCGCCGTCATCATCGTCATCGTCGTCATCATCGTCATCGTCGGGGTCGCCGTCGCCGTCACCATCCCCGTCGCCGTCCCCATCACCGTCGCCGTCCCCATCACCGTCGCCGTCCCCATCACCGTCCCCATCCCCGTCGCCGTCCCCATCACCGGGAT
>DATKFM010000310.1:0-2462 GCA_035544395.1 Verrucomicrobiia bacterium | reverse complement strand
CTTCTGTTTCAAAAGTGCGTCACGGCCGATGAAGGGCGCCTTCTTGTCGTAGGCGACAACGAAGCCAAGGCCGGCCTCGATGGGCGTGTCGTCCTCGCCGATGTCGTGGCCGAAGTGACGGTAGGCCTTTTCGATACGAAGGGAGTCCATGGCATGCATGCCCGCGAGCTTCAGGCCGAACGGTGCGCCATTCTCCAGGATGCGGTCGAACACGTTGCCGGCATACTCCGCCGGCACATAGAGTTCCCAGCCCAGCTCGCCCATGTAGCTGATGCGGTTGGCCCGCACGCGAGAGTAGCCGATATCAATGATGCGGGAGGTGCCGAACGGATAGGACGCATTGGTCAGATCGGCCGTCGTCAATGTCGACAGCAGTGCGCGGCTGTTCGGGCCCATGACGCCAAGCACGGCGTAGGCGGCGGTCACATCTTCCACGGTCGCTCTCGCGTCGGCGGGAATATGATTCCTGAGCCAAAGCAGATCGCGCCGCGCCGTCGCCGCCGCGGTGACAACCATGTAGTGATCCTCGGCGATACGAGTGACCGTGAGATCGGCCTCTATGCCGCCGCGCTCATTCAGCCACTGAGTATAAATCGCCCGGCCGGGAGCACCGCCGACGTCATTGGCGCAAATGTTCTGCAGCACCTTTTCGGCATCGGCGCCGCGGACCATGAACTTGGCGAAAGTCGACTGATCGAACAGTGCAACCGCATTGCGAGTCGCCTTGCACTCGGCGGCGCAGTAATCGAACCAGTTCTGCCGCCTGAAGCTGTATTCGTATTTCGGCTCGACGCCTTTGGGCGCGAACCAGTTGGCGCGCTCCCAGCCGGCCACATCGCCGAAGCAGGCGTTGTTTGCCTTCAGGCGGTCATAGAGCGGCGTCTTGCGGACGCCGCGTGCGGTCTCGAACTGGCGATAGGGCCAATGCATGGCATAGAGCAAGCCCAGTGCCTCCGACACGCGCTCGACCAGATAGGTCTTGGTGTTCTGGTGCGGCACGACGCGGCGGATATCCACGTCCCAGAGATCGAAGGGCGGATGACCATGGGCGATCCAATGGGCCAAGACCATGCCAGCGCCGCCGGCCGACTGGATGCCGACGGAGTTGAACCCCGCGCCGACAAAGAAGTTCTTCACCTCCGCTGCCGGCCCCAGCAGATAGCGCTGATCGGTCGTAAAGCTTTCGGGGCCGTTGAAGAACTTGCGTATGCCGGTTTCTTCCAGCTTCGGCACACGATGGATTGCGCCCTCCAGCACCGGCTGGAAATGATCGAAATCCTCCGGCAATTCGGTGAAGCAGAAATCCTCCGAAATGCCATTCACGCCCCAAGGTTTCGCCTTCGGCTCGAAGGCTCCTACCAGCAGCTTGCCCGCGTCTTCCTTGTAATATGCGCAGCGATCCATGTCGCGCATGACCGGCAGATTGGCCGGAACGTCCATGGGCTCGGTGACGATGTAGAAATGCTCGCAGGCATGGAGCGGCACATCGGCACCGGCCATCAAACCGACTTCCCGGCCCCACATGCCGGCGCAATTCACCACATAGTCGGCGGTCACATCGCCCAGATCGGTCTTTACGCCGCAGGCACGGCCGTTCTTGACGATGACACCGGTGACCTTGCAATCCTCGACGATGCGGGCACCGCCGGCGCGGGCGCCCTTTGCCAGGGCCATCGTGGTATCGGCGGGATTGGTCTGACCGTCATTGGGGAACCAGATGGCGCCGATTACGTCGTCGATATTCATCAGCGGCCAGAGTTCCTTCACCCGCTTGGCCGTAATCATTTCCGCCGGCACATCGAAGGCATGGGCCATGGAGGCGCCGCGCCTCAGCTCGTCCCAGCGCTCGGGATTGGTGGCGATGGAAATGCTGCCGTTCTGCTTGAAACCCGTGGCCTGGCCGGTTTCCCTTTCCAGCGTGGTGTAGAGTTCGACTGTATATTTGGCGAGCTTGGTCAGATTGCCGGAATAGAGCATGGCGCGGACCAGGCCCGCGGCATGCCAGGTGGTACCCGAGGTGAGCTTCTTCCGTTCTAGCAGCAGCACATCCTTCTTGCCCATCTTGGCCAGGTGGTAGGCTGTCGAACAGCCGATGATGCCGCCGCCGATGATGACCACTTCGGCATGGGTAGGAAGTTTGTTGGACATGAGTGCGACGCCGTTCCCTGATTCTTGTTTTGTGATTAGTTTCTAATACGAATGTCGTGCAACTACATCCGCAACCGCGCATTCGTCGGATCGTAGAGCGGCTCTTGCGCCACGACAGCACGGCGGCGCTCGCCAAAGATCTCGACATCGAGAGCCATGCCCGGCTTGGCGAGGTCGGTCCGGACATAGGCCAGCGCGATGCTCTTGCCGATGCTGTGCCCATAGCCGCCCGAGCCGACGAGGCCGACGACCTCTTTCCCTTGGAAGACCGACGAGCAGTAGAGCGCGTCAGAGGTACCAGCATCCTCCAGCAG
>DATKFM010000309.1:0-3589 GCA_035544395.1 Verrucomicrobiia bacterium | reverse complement strand
GGAGTATTGCAACCGCCGTTTCGGGCTGGCGCAGGCGGTCGAGACTTTCACCTTCGACCGTTACGAGGACATGCTGCAGCGGCAGGCGCTGACGCTGTCGCTCTATCCGGTGGTCGAGGTGACCGAGGTCGCTGGCATGGCTGGGACCGACTACAGCTTTGACCCGACGAGCGGGCGGCTGTGGATGAGCACCGGCTACTGCTGGGTCGACACCGTCACCGTCAGCTATTCCGGCGGCTATGATCTGCCGGAAGAGGCGCCGGCCAGGCTGCAGCGCGCGGTGATCGATGCGGTTAACGCCGGCCGCACGTCCAGCTACCGCGATCCCACCATCCGCGAGGTGCAGCACAGCGACACCCGCGTCAGCTATTTCACGCCATCGATCTCATCGACAACCGGATCGTCGGATTACCTGTCGGCGGCTGCGGCCGAACTCATCAAGCCATACCGGCGCCTGCACGTCGCATAGGAGGCCAGCATGTCACTCAGCGGCATCATCCTCGGAATCATCAACATCGCGATCGTCATTGCCATCCTCTTGTTGGTCGGCGCGATCATTCTTTGGTTTCTGTCGTGGATGGGAATGGCGGTGCCGGGCAACGTGCAAAAGGGTTACCTCGCAGTGGTCGCGCTGATCGGCCTGTATATGCTGGTCGCGTTGTTGTTAGGCATCCCATCGGTGCGCATCATCGGCGCGGCAGGGCCGCTGCTGGCATGATCGACTACAGCGCGCTGCTCTACGACCCGATCTATGCCGAGCTGGGCGTGCCGGCCACGCTGACCGCCGGGGCGGGCGCGGTCGACATCACCGTGATCGACGACACCCGGCCGAAGGCCAGCACCAGCGGCACGGTCGAGGTCCGCAGCGTCGGCCCCGGCGCCTTTGCCCGCATCCCCGAGCTCGCCGGCAAGGGAATTGCCCGCGACGACTACATGGACGCGGTGCTGGCATTCAACGGTCGGTCCTGGGTGGTGCGTTCCTACGAATTGCGCGGCAGTCCCAACGGCGAGGATCTGGGCGAGGTGCGGTTCCTGCTGAAGGAGGCGGCCCTTGGCTGATGTGCGCGAGGCCATCCTGGCGCGGCTGCTCGAGGTGGTCGCCGCCATACCGAACATGCGCTCGGCCTATCGCAACAATGTGGACATTACCGAGGATCAATTGCCGGCGGTTATAGTGCTCGACGGCGACGAGGAATCGGACGGCGCCAACGACGTTTCGATGAAGCAGCCGAACCGGCCATATAACGTCCAGATGACGCCCGGCATCCTGGTCCAGGTGCAAGACGCTAACGCCGTGATCGGTTCGGTCATCGCCACGTTCCGCAGCGAGCTGATCAAGCGGGTGCTGACCGATACCGAACTCAACGAGCAGATCGTAAAGACCGGACGGTTCGGCAATGGCGCAATCCGCTACCTCGGATGCCAAACCGATGTCGGATGGTCACGCACAGGATATGCGGCACTGACCGCACAGTTCCTGTTCAAGTATGCCCTGAAACCCGAAGACCTCTAAAAGGAGAACAGCAATGCCCGTGTCGCCGGATGTCCAGAACTATCATATTGGAAAAGGCGTTGTGAGCTTTACAGAAGAGGGTGGCTCACTTGTCGATCTTGGCAACTGTCCATCGTTTGCGTTTTCGCCCTCGGTGGAAAAAAAAGAGCACTTCAGTTCCAGAGAAGGGGTCAAGACAAAAGATTTTACGGCAGTTGTATCTGTTGCTGCCACCGTAAAATTTACGCTCGACGAGATCACGGCCGCAAACCTTTCGTTCTTCGCGCTGGGCGATGTGGATACGACCGTACCCGGCGCCATCACCATCAACGGCCTTTCCAAGACCGAGTTCACCGGCGAACTCAAGGTCATCGGTTCCAACGACATCGGCCAGAAGATCGATTGGACGGGGACCGTCTCGTTCGTGCCATCCGGTGATTTTAGTTTTATCACCGACAAGGATGATTTCTCGGTGATCGAGATCGAGGCCGAAGTGCAGAAGGATACTGACGGCTTCTTTGGCGTCTGGACCATTCACGACACTATAACACCGTAGGGACAATCATGGCTGACCTTCTGGATATTGCACCCGCGACGGCGGTCGAGGTCGTCAGGATCAATGGCGAGCGGTATACCGTGCGCGGCCTGCACGGCAACGCCATCGCATCCATTGTGGCGCGGTTCCCAAATCTCGGGCTGCTGATAGGCGGCGGTGCCGACATCGGAACGCGGATGATCGAGCAGGCCGGCAATGCAATAGGCCCGATCATCGCGGCCGGCTGCGGCCATCTCGGGGACGAGAAAGCCGAGAAAATTGCGAGCGAGCTGCTGATCGAAGACCAATTGAAATTCCTCAAGGCAATTCTGGGCCTGACATTCCCAAACGGATTAAGCTCCTTCGTTCAGGAACTGACGGGCCTGATCGGCGGGGCAAGAGAAGAACAAAAGACCGTCAAAGTGCGGTTGCGGAAATCGCCCTCGCCATCACAGCCCTCATCCGGCGCGGCTTCCCCCCCGACTATGCAATGATGCTCACGCCGCGGCAGATCGATGCCTTCATCGAATTCAGCAATGCGCTCGATGAAATCGAGGCGCAGGCGCTGAAGGAAGCGACCGGGTAATGCCCGCGCAGTTCAAGGTCACCGTCGACCAGCCGGCCTGGCTGCGGATGATCCGCGACAAGCAGCGGCCGGTGGCCGAGGCCGCGGTTGCGGCCCTGCGCGAGACCGCTGCCAACGCCGTGCAGGAAGGGCGCCAGGACATCGCGGCTGCCGGTCCTGGGTTCACGCGGGCAAAGTGGCAGAGTGGATTGCAATATCGAACAAAAGAAGCGACCGAGGGTGGCGAGCCGTCGCTACAGGCCACCGCTACTATTTTCCACAAGTACGGGATCGCCGGCGTGTTCGAGCACGGCGCGACGATCCAGGGCAAGCCGATGCTGTGGATACCGACCACCCACGGCGGGGCAACTGCCAGCAGATCGGGCAAGAAACTGGTGTCGGCCACCGTTCGCGGCAAGCCGATGCTGTTCGATGCCAACGACAAGAGCCGTGACCGCAAGCCGCTCTACATCGGCGTGCCGTCTGTCCGCATCCCCAAGAAATTCCACATAACCGAGATCGTGAAAAAACACGCCGCGAAGATCGGACTGCTGTTCATCAAGTTTTTCAAGGGCGACAAGTAAATGGCCGAGAAACTGTCGATCCAGATTGCGCTGCAAGGCGGCGCCGAGATCGAGCGGCAGCTTGCCGACATCGGCAAGGCCGGGCAGCAGGCATTCGCCCAGATCGAGCAGTCAGCGGCAAAGGTCGGCGGTTTCAAGAACCTCAACCCGCAAGCGGTGACGGCGCAGCTCGAGCAGCTCGGCGTCACGGGTACGGAAGCATTCGGCCAGATCCAGAAGGCCATGCAGACCGCGGTGCGGTTCGAGAATCTGGTGCAGGGCGTGGCCGCGGCGGAAAACGCGCTGGTGGCATTGGGCAAGGCGGCGGTGCCTGTCGGCATTGCAATCGGCGCGGCATTCGCTGCCGCCCAGGCGGCAACGATCAAATTCGCGGCGGGTGTTACCGCGGCCAGCGCCTCGGCAATTCAGCTCGG
>DATKFM010000308.1:0-2470 GCA_035544395.1 Verrucomicrobiia bacterium | reverse complement strand
CACCTGGATGTCCATGCTGGGGCTGTAGGTCGGCACGACGCCGGCCATGGTCATGGCGCCGGTCTCGAAGAAGCGCGTCAGGATGTCGTTGGTGTTGGTCGCGATCACGAAATGCGACACCGGCAGGCCCATCTGCCTGGCTGCGTAGCCGGCATAGACGTTGCCGAAGTTGCCCGTCGGCACGGTGAAGGCGACCGGCCGCTCGGGCGCACCGAGCTTCACCGCCGCCCAGAAGTAATAGACGATCTGCGCCAT
The DNA here is from genome assembly GCA_035544395.1 of Verrucomicrobiia bacterium. Lineage (GTDB taxonomy): Bacteria > Pseudomonadota > Alphaproteobacteria > Dongiales > Dongiaceae > DATKFM01. The sequence continues at coordinate 2,215 of DATKFM010000308.1, read as the reverse complement.
CACGCGCGCGAAGTTGATCGAGTTCACCGCCGTCAGCGCATGACGATCGCGGAAGGCGAGATCGTTGAAGCAGGCCTTGGCGAGGTCCTGGCAATCGTCGAATGTCCCCTCGACGGCGATGTTGTGCACGTTGGGCGCCAGCACCGTGGTCATCTGGCGCCGTTGCACCTCGCTCACCCGGCCGCGCGGGAACAGCATGAAGATGTCGATGGTCTTGCGGTCGCGCACCGCCTCGATGGCGGCCGAGCCGGTATCGCCCGACGTGGCGCCGACGATGGTGGCGTGCCGGCCTCGCGCCGTCAGGGTCTCGTCGAGCATGCGGCCCAGGAGCTGCAGCGCCACGTCCTTGAAGGCCAGGGTTGGCCCATGGAACAGTTCCATCAACCAGGTCTTGCCGTCGAGCTGCCGCAGCGGCGCCACCGCGCCATGACCGAAGGCGGCGTAGCTGTCGCGGACGATGCGGGCGAAGGCGTCGGCCTCCACCCGGCCGGCGATGAAGGGCGCCATGACGCGCACCGCCAGCTCGGCATATTCCAGGCCGCGGAAAGATTTCAGGTCGGCCGCCGACAGGTGCGGCCAGGATTCCGGCACATAGAGCCCGCCGTCGCGGGCCAGGCCCGCGAGCAGGACATCATCGAAGGCGAGCGCCGGGGCGGCGCCCCGGGTGCTGATATAGCGCAAGGCGGACTCCTGGGAGGGCTCGGATGCGTGGCGCGAGGTCACCCTACTGGCGCGGTCGCGGCGGTGCAAGGGTCGGAATCGGCAGGCAAGCGTTTGAATATGCTTGGGTTTTACTACGAGGCCGGGCCCCACCCAGATGCCCCGGACTTCATTCCAGCGGCAGGTGCCGGAGAAAATGCCTCGCCCGACCCGGTGGCATTGCCGGTGTACTTTTGCGCATTTTCCGCAGCAGTTTTCCGTCCCGTATCAGAAGGTTAGCAAGGCTTTGCGGTTTTCCGGGGGATCCTGATTTTTGGGAACGATGCCATGCAAAGGAATTCCCCCTGCAAGGCAGCCGTTTTCAAAACGCGCGCCACCCTGCCCTCGGCTAGGCGCGCCGTGTTCCGATGCACAATATCCAACATCGAGGCTGCCCGGGCGAATCCGGACCGCGATAGGAATTATAGCACAGTCCAGCCGAATCGGCGGACCGGCGTGGAAGAATTCTCCGGTAATCTGCATTCGCGGACGCACGGGTTCCGGCGAGTGCGATGATACGCTGCCCAGATTATGATCACTCAACGGAATTGCCCGCAGAGAATCACCGACATGGATTTTTCCGATCCGCAGCAGCGCGCCGCCTTCTTCGAGCTCCATAGCGGTCTGCCGCGGGAAGGGCCGGGCAATCGCGAGAGCACGGCCCGGGCGCTGGCGCTGGCCGGGACGCTGCCGCCGGCGCCGCGGGTTCTCGACATCGGCTGCGGGCCGGGGATGCAGACGATGGATCTGGCGGCGCTGCTGCCGACGGCGCGGATCACCGCCGTGGATTTGCACAAGCCGTATGTCGAGGAACTCCGCCGCCGCGCCGAGGCGGCAGGCGCTGCGGACCGCATCGAGGTCCTGCAAGCCGACATGGGGGCCTTGCCCTACGCGCCCGGCGGTTTTGACCTGATCTGGTGCGAGGGTGCCGCCTATATCATGGGTGTCGGCAATGCGCTGCGCGCCTGGCGGCTCCTGCTGCGCGCAGGCGGCAAGCTGGCGTTGACCGAAGCTGTGTGGCTGAAGCCCGATCCGCCGGAGCCGGTGCGCCGCTGCTGGGCAGAGTATCCGGCAATGGCCGGCATCGAAGCCAACCGCAAGCTGGTGCGCGAGCACGGGTATGAGCTGCTCGGCGATTTCGTGCTGCCGGATGCCGCGTGGTGGGACGATTACTATGGTCCGATGGAGAAGCGTTTGTTGGAGCTGCTATCGATACGCGCTGGCGATCCGATTGCGGCAGCCATCCTTGGGGAATGCCAGAACGATTTGGAGGTTCACCGGAAATACTCGGGGTACTATGGCTATGTGTTCCTAGTGCTTGCATCGCCAAATCGCGCGACGCCACGCTAGAACTCGTTCTTGCGCAGGGGCCGCTGTGAACAGAGGCTGTTCGGCCAGTTCAGGGTGCATTCAGCTTGTTTCGGATATGTGTTGCCGATCACTGCCAAGGGCAGACAGCCAAATGATCATCCGCTTTGACCATATGACGAGATGGGAATTTCCGATGCAGCGCTCA
>DATKFM010000307.1:0-21242 GCA_035544395.1 Verrucomicrobiia bacterium | reverse complement strand
GTGCCCGACCAACGCGCGCCCCAGATCAATGAATCGACGTATGCGTTGCCATAGCCGGAACCGGCAACATTCGTGTCCTGATCAGCCAAGGCGCCCTCCTCCATTTTCCGGCCGCGCGCCAATTGGATCTGGCGTCTTATCCGCGAGGCGACCGGAGGCGCATTCCACCCAGTTTTGCAAGGCCTGCAAACAGTCGTTACACGCTACATTTGAATCGCTCCAATAAGAAGGCGCGAACAACTGTCAGCAGGCCAATGCTATTTAACGAATACTAGCAGAAGGTTCGATCGGAGTCTTTGAAGATATCGCGCAACTATCATGCGCCCCGCGCTGAACCGGCTCTTGGCAATTGCCGGCGTCACGGTGCATTGCGCTCGCGAGTCTCGATCGAGCTCAGACGGACTGCGGTTTACAGTCCTTGAGACTGCGCTTGTTCACTTCCCGCTTCTGAAAGGAGCGGCCGGATAGACGCCGAGGATCTTAACCTCGCGGGAGAAGAAGCTGAGCTCCTCTAGCGCCAGGCGCACCGAGCGCTGGTCTGGGTGGCCTTCGATGTCGGCATAGAACTGCGCCACGGTGAAGCGCTCGTCCAGGATGTAGCTCTCCAGCTTCACGATGTTCACGCCATTGGTGGCAAAGCCGCCGAGCGCCTTGTAGAGCGCCGCCGGCACGCTGCGCACGCGGAAGACGAAGCTGGTGATGATCTGCCCGGCCGCGGGATCGGGATCCAACGGCTCCCGGCGCATGATGACAAAGCGCGTGGTGTTGTGCTTGCCGTCGGCGATATCGCCGCGCAGCGACACCAGGCCGTAGATCTGACCCGCCAGTTCCGAGGCGATGGCGGCCTGCGTGACGTCGCCTGCCTTGGCCACGTCGGCGGCAGCGCCGGCAGTGTCGGCATGGACGATCGCCTTCAGGCCCAACTCGTTGATGATCTTCCGGCATTGCGGCAGGGCGTGCACATGGCTGTGCACGGTCTTGATCGTCTTCAGCGTGGCGCCCTTGGGTGCCAGCAGATGATGCACCACGCGCTGGAAATGCTCCCCGATGATATGCAAGCCGGATTCCGGCATCAGGTGATGCACATCGGCGACGCGGCCGGCCAGCGAATTGTCGATCGCGATCATCGCCAGCGCGGCGCGGCCATCGCGGGCAGAGTTGAACGTCTCCTCGAACGTGTCGCAGGGCAGCGTCGCCATGGCGGGATAGGCGGTGCGGCAGGCGAGATCGCCATAGGCGCCGGATGCGCCCTGGAAGGCGATGCAGTTTGCGGGATTGGTGGCGGCGGACGCGACGGCCATGGCTTTCGGTGATGCGGCTGATGAAATCAGTTCGATGTTGGATTTTTGCCCGCCAGGATCGCGCGGGCGCGCTCAAGGTCGGCGGGAGTATCGACACCGAGCGGAACCAAGTCAACGAGCGCGGCGTCGATGCGCATGCCCGCATCGAGCGCCCGCAACTGCTCCAGCCGCTCGCGCTTTTCCAGCGGCGCCGGCGGCAGGGCGACAAAGCGTTCGAGGGCGGCGCGGCGATAGGCATAAATGCCAATATGGTGGTAATGCGGTCCGTCGCCCGACGGCACCGGCAGGCGGCTGAAGTAAAGCGCGCGGCCGACCGGCTGATTGCGCGCCATCATCTGATCGTCGAACGCCACCGCCGCCTTCACCACATTGGGATTGTCACGCTCGGCATCACTGGTGATGCGTGTGACCACGGTGCCGATATCGACTGCCGGATTGGCCAGCGCCGCCAGGGCCGCGCGGAGGGCGGCAGGCGCCATGGTCGGCAGGTCGCCCTGCATGTTCACTACGGCATCGTGGCGCCCATGCGGATCAGCGGCCTGTAGCGCTTCGGCGATGCGATCGGAGCCGGAAGGGTGCTCCGGCCGGGTGAGGATGGCGGTGCCGCCGGCGGCGCGGACAGCATCGGCGATCTCCGGCTCGGCGCAGGCCACCAGGACCGGGCCGATATCGGCCTCCGCCGCCCGGCGCCAGACCTGTACGATCATCGGCTGGCCGCCGATATCGGCCAGCGGCTTGCGCGGTAGACGGACCGAAGCGAGTCGCGATGGGATGATCACGATCGGGTTCGCGACAGGCCGGCGCGAAGGGCCGGCATCGGCCGCCTTGGCGGGGGCGGAAGTCACTTGATTTCAATCCTCGGCAACAGCGGTGGCACAGGAAATCGATCTTTCAAATCAGAAGGTTGCGGCATATTGCCGCGTGAGATTGGGCAACCGCAACTTAGCCTGCGCTGGCATAAGGGAAAACCGCCAATCGCCGGCGGGGCCATTGGACAGCGCGCAACCGAGTCATTACATTCCGCGCCCGCCGATGGGCGGCTTGTTCGCAGTGCGCCTGATGGCCTGAATCTATGGCGCCCAAGGGGGTTGCGGATGTCGTCACTCGAGACCAACAAGATCGTCGGCGCCGTTCTGGTGGCCGGCATGGCCCTGCTCGTCACCCATATCGTCGCGGATAAGCTGGTCGAACCCCATGCGATCCACGCGGCGGCAGTGACGGTGCCCGAGGGCCAGAGCGGCGGCACCACAGAACCGGCGGCCCCCGCTGCTGTGGAACCGGTCAGCGGCCTGCTGGCGGCGGCCGATCCGGCGAAAGGCGCCGAGCTCTTCAAGAAATGCGGCGCCTGCCATACGGCGGAAAAGGGCGGCGACGCCAAGGTCGGGCCGAATCTCTGGGGCATCGTCGGCAACAAGCACGCGCACATGGAGGGCTATGCCTATTCCGACGCCATGAAGGCCATGGCGGATCACGAATGGACCTATGAGGAACTGAACGCATTCCTGGCCTCGCCCAAGACCCATATCCCGGGCACCAAGATGACTTTCCCCGGCCTGAAGAAGGTCGAGGACCGCGCGTCGGTCATCGCCTATCTGCGCACGATGGCTGATTCGCCGGTGCCGCTGCCCGACCAGGCCGCCATCGATGCCGCCACCGCGGCGGCTGCGGCGGCTGCGCCGGCCACAACCGAAGCGGCCGCGGCCGAGCCGGCGACCGATGCGGCCGCAGCGACCCCCGAACCGGCGGCGGCAAGCACCGCGGCAGAGCCGGCAGCCGCTGCAACGCAGACGGCGGCCGCACCGGCCGCCGGCGATCTCGCGGCCTTGCTGGCGGCGGCGGATCCGGCACAGGGCCAGACAGTCGCCAAGAAATGCGCCGCCTGCCACAATTTCGAGAAGGGCGGCCCCAACAAGGTCGGGCCTAATCTCTGGGACATCGTCGGCGCCAAGCACGCCCACAAGGACGACTACAGCTATTCCGACGCCATCAAGGGCATGGCCGACAAGGAATGGAGCTATGCGGAGCTCGACGCCTTCCTGACCGCGCCGAAGGCCTATGCGCCGGGCACCAAGATGACCTTCCCCGGTATCAAGAAGCCGGAAGACCGGGCCGCCGTCATCGCGTATCTGCGCAGCTTGAGCGACAGCCCGAAGCCGCTGCCGTAGGCCGTCATCTTTCGTCAGGCCCTCACCCGGATTTCATGTTCCGGTTGAGGGCCTGAATCTTTTCAAGGGTTCCTTCCGATGACCAGGACTGCAAAACCGATCGACGAAAAGCTACTGCGCTTTGCCAGCCAGCTGGCGGATGCCAGCGGCGCCATCATCAAGAAATACTTCCGGCAGAAATTCGACGTCGAGTTGAAGGCGGACGCCAGTCCGGTGAGCACCGCGGACCGCGCCGCCGAAGCGGAAATCCGCCGCCTGATCGGCGAGCACTATCCGAGCCACGGCGTCATCGGCGAGGAATACGGCGCCGACAAGCCGGATGCCGAATTCGTCTGGGTGCTGGATCCCATCGATGGCACGAAGTCCTTCATCACCGGGCGGCCGCTGTTCGGCACGCTGATCGCGCTGATGCGCGAAGGCCACCCGGCGGCGGGCATCATCGACCATCCCGCCGTGGGCGAGCGCTGGGTCGGCGGTACCGGACATCCCACCACCCATGACGGCAAGGTGGTGCGGACGCGGAACTGCGGCGATCTTTCGCTGGCGGCGATGTTCGCCAGCTCGCCCTATTACTATCACGCCGATGCGGGGCCGCCGTTCGAGCGCGTACGCGTAAAGGCGCGGCAAATCCTGTTCAGCAGCGACTGCTATGCCTACGGCCTGATCGCCAGCGGCTTCGCCGACCTGATGGTGGATGCGAAGATGTCGATCTACGACTTTCTGGCGGCGGTGCCGGTGGTCGAAGGCGCCGGCGGCGTGATGACCGATTGGAAAGGTCAGTCGATGACACTGAAATCCGGCGACCGTGTGCTGGCGGCCGGCGATCCGCGGCTGCATGAACTGGTGATGGGCATCCTCAACGCCTAAAAGCCGAACGCGCCCCGTAGGGCGCGTTCTCACGTGGAAGCAAACTGCGGAAGCTTCCGCAAGATCTAGAAAATCGAGTCGAGCACGCGCTTGGTCCAGCTGATCGCGCTGTTCGCGGCGCGGCCGGTGGCATCCGCCGCGGTCTCCAGCGCGGAGCCGGTGGTTTTTGCCGCAGTTTCGACGGCGCTGCCGGTGGCGTCAGCCGCATGATCCACAGCGGTGCCCGTGGCATCGGCCGCATTCTCGACGACATTGCCGGTGGCATGGCCCACATTCGAAACAGTCGTGCCGACCGTGCTCGCGGTCTGGTTCACCGCATTGCCGGTGCTATCAACCGTCTGCGTTACCCAGCCGCCGCCATGGGCTTGAACCTGGCTGGCCGCGATCAGGAATCCGAGCGAGAGGGCCAGTACGCCAAAAGCCAAGCGCTTGGGCCGATTATGAAAGTGCTTTTCCATGGATATTCCTTTCATCCGCTGAAACAGCCGTCGCTGCAGATGGCACCGCCGCGCCGCCATTTCAAGCTGCGCCCCGAACGGCAGTTTGGAGCGGTTTATGGCGACTTTATGGCGCAGCCTCTCGGCGTTTACTAACGCCGGGCCTGCATGGTGGGTAACACCAGACGGTCGATCCAGTTCCGCACTTCGCAATGGCGAATATCCTCGCTCATCACGTCTTCGTCGATGCCCAGCAGCCAAGCGATGTCCTTGCGGCTGGGATCCTGATGCAGCGCCTCCAGCAGGTTAACGAAGCTTTCCGCCGCCGGTCGGTCGCGGAAGAAGCCGAGCTTGATCAGCTTGTCGATGCGGCACCAGGTGAGTCGCGCCATCTCGTGCAGATTATATTCCGGATGGTATTGCAGCCCCCAGAACACGCCGCCCTTGTGGGTGACCGCGACAGCCTGGATATGGGTGAAAGCGTTGGCCGCCAGATGGGTGGAGCCAGGCGGCAGATGGGTGATCTCGTCCACATGGCTGATGAAGGCGTCGAACACGCCGGCCTTGCCGAAATAGAGCGGATGGCCGCGGCCGTCCGGCGTGAGCTGGATCTTGCGGGCAATGCCCATCTCGCGGCCGCGGGGATTGGCGCGCACGATGCCGCCGGCGGCGGCCACGGCAATCTGTGCCGCCCAGCAGCTGCCGAAGCTGGGCACCCGCGACTCGAAGGCCGCCTGGGCCAGCTCGATCTGCGGACCGACGCGGGGATCGTCTTCGTAGATGGTCAAGCTGCAGCCGGTCCAGGCGATGCCGTCATACTGTGCCAGCGCAGCACCCTTGGGCAGGCTGACGCCGGGATCGGCCGGATGGATCACGTCGCAGACCGCGCCGGGGCAGCATTTCTTCAGCATGGCGACATAGAGGTCACCGGCCGCCGAAGCACCGCCCGCCTGCAGCTCCACGCGAGCCTCTTTGTTATAGCCATCCACCACCAGAAAACGCGGGCCGCCAGCCATGACAATCGAACTCCCCGGATGCGAAAATGGCGGCTAATCTAGCGGCTGGATCGACAATCGGCAAAGCCGGTACCGGACATGGCTTCACGCAACTTAACCACGCCACGGCTGCAGCTGCGGGAACGCCGCGTCGAGGATATTCCCGCCTATCTGGAAATGGACAGGGATGCCGAGGTCATGCGCTATGTCGGCGACGGCACGGTGCCCGATCCAGTGGCGCACGCCGTGCGCTTGAGCCAGCGCATTGCCGTGGGTAATGGCAATGGCCTGTGGGTTTGGAGCGTATTCGAGCGCGACCGGCCCACGGAATTCCTGGGCTGCTCGCTTCTAAGTCCGGAACCGATGCTGAACCGCATTGAACTGGCCTACAGGTTCAAGCGGTCGGCCTGGGGCCGCGGCATCGCCACGGAAGCGGGACGCGCTTGCTTGGATTTTGGTTTCGGCGATTGCGGCCTGCTGGAGATCGTCGCGCTGGCCTATCCGGAGAATGTGCCGTCGCAACGCGTGCTGGCGAAACTGGGGTTCAAGCAGACTGGGTATCACGAGGCCTATGGTCAGAATCTGCTGCTCCTGCGTCTCACAGTTGAAGAGCATCGCCTGCGATCATAGGCGGTAATCCAGCCGGTCCACTCTTTGGCGATTTTGAAACAGCCTGATCCAGATGGCGCCGGCAATAGCAGCCAGACTTCGTTCCTGCGGCCGGTACAAAAAAGTGTGATCGCCATCACTGCGGCGTCAGCTAGCGAGGCGCATGCTGCGAAAAGGCAGCCTTTGCCCAGGTTTAGCCGTCGGGGGCGGTTTGAACTCTTCCCCTGTTATCCTCGACCCACTAGGCGCACGATTAGCGACGCCGGGAGGCGTCCAAGCCTGTTGAGGAGGAAGCGATGTTTCGCAGTCACATCCGCAACCGTTCGCAGTCTGCAGAGCGTTCAATCCGCCTGAACGGCAAACGCACTGCAAAGCGACAGGGTTGGCTGCTACCGGCCGCCGCGCTGCTGGCAACGCTGTTGTCCAGCGCGTCGTCTTTGGCCGACGAAGTCAATATCGATCTCACCGCTGTAATACCGCACGAGATTGCGGTCTTGAGCAACGGCAGTGAATATGCCGGCATCGCGGGATCAGGGCTGGGTAACATAGTTGGCACCGCCAGCGTCGAGCTGGACGCCGAGACTGCGGGCCGCGTCAAGAGCTGGTCGGTGTGGTTGGTACTTCACAACGGCGCGGAACGCCTGTCCCTCTCCCAATACGCTGTCGGCAAATCTTATCCTCTGGGGGATCGACCAAAGCGCGTGGACCGGACCGAGCAGATCGTGGTTCCGCAGGTTGCCTATGATCAATGGATCGTGGACCAGTGTAACGCCTTGGCCCAATCCCTGCGCAATGCAGGTCAGGGGAATAAGGCGATCTTCAGCAAGGATCGAAGCATCAAGATCGCAGTCGAGGGCGGTGCCGACTATGACCTCACCGGGGCCGGCTCAAACAATATCATCATTGAAGGAGCGCCGTGGCAGGTGTTCATAGACGTCAATTGCAAGAAATGGGGCGGTGTGACGGCGCCGGTGGCCGGCGGTGGTGTGACGACCGGACTGGTTTCCGCGCAACTCACGGTGATCGAGACCTATGGTCCCTCGGGCGTGTGCATGCTCAAGCTTTCAGGCGTCCTGGAATCCGGCAGCGCCAATACTAAAGTGCGCTATCGCTACGAAGACGACCAAGGCCACAAGAGCAGCGTCTACGACGCCACCACCGACCATTCGAAAACAGCCTACTTCTATCAGGAATACAGTCTTGCCAATAATCCGGACGGGCCCGAAACGGGCAAGGTCAGGGTGGTCGGCGTCAACTACAACTTCGTGTCGGCCTGGAAGCCCTACTCCCTGAATTGCGTGAAGCCGGGCGCCACGGGCCTGACTGCCACGTTGCCGCCGACCTTGACTCTGGCGGCGGTCGCCATTCCCGGCAACGCCGTGATGATCGGCGGTCAGATCTGTCCGAAACAGGTCCGGCTCGCGGGCAAGATCCTGGGCAACGGCCATTTCCATGGCAATGCCGTATTCTTTGGGCCGTCCTACCTGTCGCCGCAACAACCTTACGAGGTCGAGAACGACAGCGCGGCCTGGGTGTTCGCGATCTACGACCTGAACTGGGCGCACGACATCAACCAGCTTGCCGTTCCCGACACGGACGACGAACCGATGCAGCAGACTGTCCCGTTCAGCTTCAACGTCAACGGCAGCGAAACGCCCGGCGCGCTTATTCCGATGAACGATCCGCCGGTCGCGTCGATCCAGCAGAAGCCGTTCAAATTCACCTGCCAATGGCCGAAGGTCACGCCGGGCCTGCAGGGCAGCACCGACATGACGGTCCCGCAGCCGAAGCCCGCCGCACAGCAGCAGACGGGCCAGGCTCTCGCCGGGAGTCCGCAAGTTGCAACCGTCACGTCGCCCTTCTCCATCTTGTCGCCACGCGGCGTCGCTCAGCAGGGAGTGATCCGCCTGCAGGGCGTGACAGACAAGAAAGCCAAGTTCGCGCTGTCGTGGTCGGCGAACAAGAACGGCGCCTATAAGGCGGTGCATGTCCGCGGACTGCCGGAGGCAATGACAGGCGCCACGACCAAGTTCGATATCAAGGCTTTGGCCGCGGCGCCGTCATGGCGGCTCCAGGTCTGTCCGCAAGGCGGCACTAGTGCGAGCGCCTGCCGCCAAGCCGACTTCAAGGCGCCGGCACTCCAGAACTGAGCCACTGCTCGCTCGCGGTGCCTCGCCCTACAGTCTGTGATCCAGCCGGTCCACCTTGTAGAGATCGGGGAACAGCTTGATCCACAACAGCACCACCAGCAGCGTGCCGACGCCGCCGACGAGCGCTGCCGGCACCGTGCCGATCAGCCAGGCGAGAAAGCCGGACTCGAACATGCCCAATTCGTTGGAGGCGCCGATGAACACCATCTCGACGGCGGTGACGCGGCCGCGCATGTGATCCGGTGTCGCCAGCGGCACCACGGTGCTGCGCACGAAGACACTGACCAGATCGGCGGCGCCGAGGATCGCCAGCGCGGCGAGAGACAGAAGGAAACTCGTCGACACGGCAAAGACGATCGTCGCCAAGCCGAAAATGGCGACCGACAGATACAAGGTGCGGCCGACGCCGCGCTGCAGCGGGAAGTAGGCGAGCGTGACCGCCATGACGATGGCGCCCAACGCCGGCGCCAAACGCAGCGCGCCGAGGCCGATGACTCCCACCTCCAGGATATCCTTGGCGAAGATGGGCAGCAGGGCGGTGACGCCGCCGAGCAGCACGGCAAACAGATCCAGGCTGATGGCGCCGAGCAGCAGCGGCTTGCGCCGGATCAGGAGGATGCCCGCCACTAAACTGGCCCAGTTCGGCGTCTCCGCCGGCGCCGCCACGGGCCGCGGCTTCAGCGCGAACATCAGCAGCACAGAGGCTGCCAGCAGCAGTGCCGCGACGCCATAGACCGACACCGGCAGCAGCGCATAGAGCAGGCCGCCGAGGGCGGGCCCGACCACGAACGACGCCTGAAAGCCCGAGGACCGCCAGGCCACGGCATTGGCCAGATCCTTGACCGGCACCAGGTCTGGCAGCATGGCGCGGCCCGCGGGCGCGCCGAAGGCCCGGGTGACGCCCATGGCCAGCGCCAGCAGGTAGAACGGCCAGACCTCTGTGGCACCGTCGAAGGTGATCTTCAGCAGCGCCAGCGCCATCAGCGCCCGGGCGCCATCGCTGAGCTGGATCACCCGCCGGCGCTGGAAGCGGTCGGCGGCATGGCCCGCCAGCAGTACCAGCAGCGGCACCGGCAGGAATTCCGCCAGGCCGATCAGGCCAAGATCCAGCGGATTGCCGCTGATCTCGTAGACCTGCCAACCGACCGCCACCGCCATCATCTGCACTGGCACCAGCTGGCAGAGCTGGGCAAACCAGTAGATGGTGAATTCGCGGTGGCCGAAGGCGGCAAATCCGCCGCGCGGACCGGGCTCGGTTGCGTCCGCGCCCGTCATTTGGTGTGCACGTCCTCGAACCGGTCCACATTGCGCAGGACGGGAAACATGCGCGTCCAGAGCAGGGTCACGGCGAGCGTCAGGCTGCCGCCGGCCACCACGGCGGCGATCGGGCCCAGCAGGGCCGCGGCGCTGCCGGCCACCGTGCCGCCGAGTTCATTCGACCCGCTGATGAAGACCGCTTCGACGGCGATCACCCGGCCGCGGAGCGCATCGGGGGTCGCCAGCGGCACCAGCGTGCCCCGCACATACACGCTCACCATGTCGGAGGCGCCCATGATGAAGACCGCGAATGCGGACAGCCAATAATTGTGGGAGACGCCGAAGACGATGGCGGCCACCCCGAAAATCCCGACGGCCGTGAACAACCGACGGCCCACCTTGCGGCGCAGCGGCAGTTGCGTCAGCACCGCCGCCGACGCCACGCCGCCCACCGCCTGGAAGGTGCGGAGCAAGCCGCCCCAGTCCGAATTCACGTGGAGAATGTCCTTGGCGAAAACCGGGATCAGCGCCGTGGCGCCGGAGAACAGCACGGCGAAGAGATCCAGCGAGATCGCGCCCAGCAGCAGCTTGTTGCGGAGGATAAGCGAGATGCCGGCCAGGACTGCCGCCAAATCGCCGCCGGAAGAACCGCTGTGGGCTGACGGTTCGACGATGCGTCCGCGCATCAGGAATGTGGCTGCCAGCGCGGCGACCAGCAATATGGAAGTGGTGCCGAAGGCATAGCCAGGGCCAACGGCATAAAGCAGCCCGCCGAGGCCGGGGCCAATGACAACCGCGGTCTGCCAAGTGGCCGAGGACCAGGCGACGCCGCTGGGCAGGTCGTCTTGCGGCACCAGGCTCGGCATGATGGCGCGGCCCGCCGGATTGGCGACGGCGCGGGCCAGGCCGAAGACGAAGGCGATTATGAGAATCGCCGTTACAGACATCATGTTCATGACGGAAAGCAGGACCAGTGCGACTGCCGCCGCCAGCTCGAAGGTCACACCCAGAAGGATGATGCGCCGGCGGTCATAGCGATCCGCCCAGTGCCCCGAGGGCAGTGCCAGCAGAACCGTCGGCAGGAACTCGACGAAATAGACCATGCCCAGCTTGAGCGTGCTGCCGGTGAGTTCATAGACCAGCCAGGCCAGGGCCGTGGCCTGGACCTGCATGGCGATCGTCCAGAGGAAGCTGGACGCCACATAGAAGGCAAAATCCCGGTGACGGAGCGCGGCCAGGCTCAGGCCAGCCATGGAATTTCCCTAGCTGGCGTGATCAGCCCGCCAGCCGGTCGATAATGGCCGGCAGGTCTGCATGGCGCTCGCAGATGGCGTTGGCGGACGTATTGCTCTTGTCGGCCGCGCGGGTGGCTGTGAAGAGGATCGCCTTCATGCCCAAGGCCTGGGGTCCCTTCACGTCATTATGGTCGCGGTCGCCGATATGGACGATCTCCGGCAGGGTGACGCCCATCTGCCGCGCCGCATCCTCGAACATGGAGCGGTGGGGCTTGGAATGGCCGATGATGTCGGAGAACACGAAGCCGTCGAAATGGCGGGCCAGGCCATAGCTCTCCAGGAGCTGCTTCAGGCAGCGGCCCGGCGAGACGATAGCGTCGGAGACGATGCAGGTCTTGTAGCGGCCATGGAGGGCGGCCAGCGCTTCGGCGATGCCGGGAATGAGATCGGGGCGGATCTGGATCTCCATCTCCTCATGGGCAGTCACCACATCGGTGAATTCGGCCTCGGGCAGTGTGCGGCCCAGGCCCTTGAGGATCACCTGCAGCCTTTCGCGGATGGTCCAGGTGACATGCTGGTCGTGCCAGACATGATTGAAGGCGGCGTCGCCCACGTTATAGGCGAGGGTGACTTCGGCCTCGGAGATCGGCGCCTGGCGGTTCAGCGCCTCCCACAGCAGATGCCGCCGCTCAGTCTTCTTGGACCGCAAGCCCTGGGCCTTACGCTTGGGCTCGTCGGAATCGTCATGGACGATGGTATCCCATAGGTCGAAGGTGATGGCTCTGATCCTGGCCAAGATGGTCCTCTGCGGGGTGCTATGGGGATGGAAGCGGCAGGCTATGGGCCTCAAAGGCGTCAAAAAGACCCTAGCAAGGGGTCCGGACCCCCGCAACGGCGCGGCCCGCAAGGCCGGCATGCCTTCGGCTCATGGCGGGCCGAAGAGGGCTTGGACCGGCGCCGCCGGGGGGTTGCCCCAGCTTTGCCTTGATGCGCGGGTAAATCCTCGCCAAATGGTGGCTGCGTGAGGGCAGGCTGGACCTGATCGGGGCTGGCAAGCATGAGGACAACGTTCCCTGAGGCCGCCACAGCGGTAGTTTCAGCCTTGCCGGGAGTCGGGGCGGCCACCGCCTGGGCGCAACCGGCTGACGGCTCTATCCGTATGATCTAATATGTGATTCGCCCGCCCTGGAGATCCGCCTGTGCCCGCAGGCCCGCCGAGACCGCAACGACCAAGGGAGTTCCCATGCTGACCCGCCGCCTGCTGCTCAAATCCTCCCTCGCCGCCGGCGCGCTCACAGGCCTATTGCCGCGGCAGATATGGGCGCAGGGGGCGACACCGGTTCATGCGATGGCGATGCATGGCGATCCGAAGTACGGCCCGGACTTCCCTCATTTTGAATATGTGAACCCTGATGCGCCGAAGGGTGGCGAGCTTGTGATGGCGGCAATCGGTACCTTCGACACCTTCAACGGATTCATCATCAAGGGCACGCCTGCTGTCGGCCTTGGCAGTGTCTACGAAACGCTGACCACCGGTTCTGCAGACGAGGCGTTCAGCCGATATGGCTTGCTCGCCGAGTCGATGGAGATGCCCAACGACCGCAGCTGGATCGCTTTCAACTTGAGGCCGGAAGCGCGCTGGCATGACGGCAAGCCGGTCACCGCCGAGGATGTCATCTTTTCCTTCGACACACTCAAGGAAAAGGGCGATCCGTTTTTCCGGGTCTACTACCAAAGCGTGGTCAAGGCGGAGAAGACCGGCGACAAACAAGTGAAATTCGTGTTCGACGGAAAAATGAACCGGGAATTGCCCCTGATCATCGGTGAGATCACCGTTCTACCGAAGCACGCGTGGGAAGGCCGCGATTTCGAGACGCCGGATCTTGTCACGCCCCTTGGCAGCGGACCCTACAGAATCAATTCCTTCGAGGCTGGCCGGCGCGTGACCTACGAGCGCGTGGCCGACTATTGGGGCGTATCTCTTCCGGCAAACCTCGGGCAATCGAACCCCGACAAGATCCGCTATGAATACTATCGGGATCCACTCATAGCCTTCGAGGCCTTCAAAGCCGGTGAATTCGATTTCCGCGCCGAGAACAGTGCGAAACTGTGGGCCACGGGCTATGACATTCCGCAGGTGACCAACGGCCTTATCATCAAGGAAAAGCTGCCCGACGAATCGACGCAGGGCATGCAGTGCATGGTGTTCAATACCCGGCGCGAGATTTTCAAGGATCCCATCGTGCGCCAGGCGATCAACTATGCCTTCGATTTCGAATGGACCAACAAGACGCTGTTCTACGATCAGTACACGCGGACGAAGAGCTACTGGGCTGGCGGTGAGCTCGCATCGAAGGGCCTGCCACAAGGCGAGGAGCTCGAGATTCTCGAACGCTATCGCGGCAAAGTCCCGGAAGAGGTTTTTACCACGGAGTATATTCCGCCGACCACCGATGGCTCCGGAAACAATCGCGCGAATCTGCGTACCGGCGCGCAACTGTTGAAGTCTGCGGGCTGGGAAGTGAAAGGCGGCGTGCTGACAAATGCCGCAAGCGGCAAAGCACTCGAGTTCGAGTTCCTGCTTGTCGATGCGCTGTTCGAACGCATTACACAACCGATCATCCAGAACCTGGAGCGATTGGGCATCAAGGCGAAAATGCGGACGGTGGACCCCGCACAATTCCAGAATCGTGTTCAGGAATTCGATTTCGACGTCATCCAGACCGGCTTCGGGCAATCGGAATCGCCCGGCAACGAGCAGCGCGATTTTTGGGGCTCGGCCAGTGCCGATGTGCAAGCAAGCCGCAACACCATCGGCGTCAAGGATCCCGTCATCGACGAATTGATCGAGCTTATCATCGCCGCCGAAACCCGCGAGAGCCTGATCGCGCGCACCCACGCGCTGGATCGGGTTCTGCTCTGGCATCATTTCGTACTGCCACAATGGCATCTTCCGGCCGATCGCATTGTCTATTGGGATAAGTTCTCCCGCCCAGCGGTGAAGCCGAAATATGGCATCGGGTTCAACACCTGGTGGATCGATGCCGAAAAGGCCTCGGCCCTGGCCGCCAAGAAGACAAATTAGCCCGGATATGCTCGCTTACATCGTTCGGCGCTTGCTGCTGATGATTCCGACTCTCCTCGGAATCATGGTCCTCAACTTCTTCATCATCCAGGCTGCGCCGGGGGGACCCGTCGAGCAGATGATATCCAAGCTCGAGGGCCGCGATACGACGGGGACAACCCGGATCACCGGTTCAGGTTCTGAAGTTAGCGGCGGCCAATCTAGTGGCTCCGACCAGCAAGGCAGCTATCGCGGCCGACGCGGCCTGGACCCGCGATTCATCGAACAGATCCGCAAGATGTATGGGTTCGATAAGCCGGCCTATGAGCGGTTTTGGGACATGCTCAGCTCTTATGCAGTTCTCGACTTCGGCAACAGCTTCTTCAAGGGGCGACCCGTCATCGATCTAATAATCGAGAAAATGCCGGTTTCGATTTCAATCGGACTGTGGACCACGCTGATCGGCTATCTTGTTTCAATCCCCTTGGGCATCGCCAAGGCGCGGCGAGACGGTTCCAGGTTTGACTCGATCAGCACTGCAATAATCTCGGGGGCCAGCGCAATTCCGGCATTTCTTTTCGCTGTGCTCCTCATCGTGCTGTTTGCCGGCGGCAGCTACTTTCACTGGTTTCCGCTGCGCGGCATCGTCTCTGATAACTGGTGGGATCTGAGCTGGCCGGACAGAATACGCGACTATTTCTGGCACATGACCTTGCCATTGATTGCCATGACTATCGGCGGATTTGCCGCGTCTACGCTGCTGGTCAAGAACTCCTTCTTGGATCAGATGAATTTGTTGTACGTCTCGACCGCGCGCGCGAAGGGTTTGACGCAGCGGCAAGTTCTCTATGGCCACGTCTTTCGGAACGCGATGCTGATTGTCGTCGCGGGAATGCCCGGTGCTATCATCAGCATCTTTCTCGGGTCGTCGATTCTCATCGAGACCATCTTTTCCCTCGATGGATTGGGGTTACTCGGTTACGAGGCCGCCATCGGCCGCGACTATCCCATCATGTTCGGCACGCTGTTCCTGCTTTCGATCATCGGTTTGCTGATCGGGTTGATCAGCGACCTGACCTATACCCTCGTGGATCCGCGAATTGATTTCGAGAGACGGGAGACATGAGCGTCGCTGCCGACACGCGAATCCTCGGGTTGCGCATCACGCCGATGACGCGCCGGCGCTGGCGTCAGTTTCGTGCCAACAGCCGCGGCTATTGGTCGGCAATAATTTTCGGCATCATTTTCTTCGTCACCTTGCCCGCCGAGTTCATCGCCAATGATCGCCCGCTGCTGGTGACCTATGACGGCTCCTGGTACTTCCCGATTCTCCGCGAATATCCGGAAACGACCTTTGGCGGCGACTTTGAAACAGAAGCGGACTACCAGGACCCTTTTGTTGTCGATAAGATCAACGAGAAAGGATCGATGATCTGGCCGCCGATCCCCTATAGCTACCGCACCGTCATCACCAACCTGCCGGGCCCTGCGCCCTCGCCCCCCTCCGCCGAGAATTGGCTTGGCGCCGATGATCAGGCACGCGACGTCGTGGCGCGGCTCATATATGGATTCCGCATCTCCGTTGCCTTTGGCTTTGCGCTGACAGCAATCGGCACGGTCATCGGCATCATTGCCGGCGGCCTGCAAGGCTACTTTGGCGGCTGGCTCGATCTGCTGTTTCAGCGGTTCCTGGAAATTTGGAGTTCGATGCCCGTACTCTATGTGCTGATCATATTGGCGAGCATTATAACGCCCAGTTTCTGGAACTTGCTGGCGATCCTTCTTCTGTTTGCTTGGATGTGGCCGATTGGATTGGTTCGAGCGGAATTTCTCCGTGCCCGAAATCTTGAATATGTGCGTGCCGCAAAGGCGCTTGGCGTGAAGGACGCCGAGATCATGGTGCGTCACCTCTTGCCAAACGCCATGGTTTCCACTCTAACTTTCCTGCCATTTACGCTCGCTGGATCCGTGACAACGCTCACCAGCCTGGATTTTCTGGGCTTGGGTTTGCCGGCAGGCTCTCCTTCCCTGGGCGACCTCTTATTGCAAGGTAAAAACAATCTTCAGGCGCCATGGCTTGGCATCAGCGGCTTCATCGTCACCGGCCTCATGCTCGTTCTCCTCATCTTCATCGGCGAAGCGGTTCGTGATGCGTTCGATCCGCGGAAGACGTTTGCCAAATGAATGATCCGGGCATGACTGAACCCCTTCTCGAAGTCCGCGGCCTGCAAGTTTCGTTCGGCCGCGGCGCCAACGAGGTCAAGGCCGTGCGCGGCATCTCTTTCGAGATCGTCAAGGGCGAGACCGTCGCCGTGGTCGGCGAGAGCGGCTCGGGCAAGTCGGTGACGGCGCTGGCCATCATGCAGCTCCTGCCCTATCCGCTCGCCCATCATCCCGGCGGCAGCATCCGTTTCCGCGGCCAGGAGCTGGTCGGCGCCAGCGAAGATGCCATGCGCAAGATCCGCGGCAACGATATCGCCATGGTGTTCCAGGAGCCGATGACCTCGCTGAATCCGCTCCACACCATCGAGAAGCAGGTCAACGAGGTGCTGATCCTGCATAAGGGCATGAACCGCGGCGAAGCGCGGGCGCGCACCCTGGAGCTGCTGAAGCTGGTGGGCATCGCCGATGCGGAGAAGCGCCTGTCGGCCTATCCCCATGAGCTGTCGGGCGGTCAGCGGCAGCGGGTGATGATCGCCATGGCGCTGGCCAATGATCCCGACCTGCTGATTGCCGACGAGCCGACGACGGCGCTGGACGTGACAATTCAGGCGCAAATCCTGAAATTACTGCGGGAGCTGCAGGCCAAGCTGGGCATGGCGGTGCTGCTGATCAGCCATGACCTCAACATCGTTCGCAAGCAGGCGCAGCGGGTCTGCGTGATGACCGACGGCAAGATCGTCGAACAAGGCCCGGTGGCCGAGGTCTTCAGCCGGCCGCAACATGAATATACCCGCAAGCTGCTGGCGGCCGAGCCCAAGGGCCGGCCGGCCGCCGCGGCGGCCGACGCGCCGATGGTTATGACCGGTGACGATGTCAAAGTCTGGTTCCCGATCAAGGCTGGCGTGCTGCGCCATACCGTCGATCATGTGAAGGCGGTGGATGGCGTCTCGATTAATGTGCGCGAGGGACACACTGTCGGCGTCGTCGGCGAGAGCGGCTCGGGCAAGACCACGCTAGGTTTGGCGCTGCTGCGGCTTATCGAAAGCAAGGGCGCCATCGCTTTCGACGGCAAGCCGATCGACGGCCTGCGTTCGGGCGAGATGCGGCCGCTGCGGCGGCAGATGCAGATCGTGTTCCAGGATCCCTATGGGTCCCTCTCGCCGCGCCTGTCGGTTGGGCAGATCGTCGCCGAAGGGCTGAAGGTGCATAATCTCGGCGGCACCGAAGAGGAACGGGAAGACCTGATCGTCGGCGCGCTGAAGGAAGTCGGGCTCGATCCGGAAACCCGCGACCGCTATCCCCACGAATTCTCCGGCGGCCAGCGGCAGCGCATTGCCATCGCCCGCGCCATGATCCTGAAGCCCCGCTTTGTGGTGCTGGACGAGCCCACCTCGGCGCTGGACATGTCGGTCCAGGCGCAGATCGTCGATCTCCTGCGCGATCTCCAGGTGAAGAATCGCCTCGCCTACATGTTCATCAGCCACGACCTGCGCGTGGTGCGGGCGCTAGCCGATGAGGTCATCGTGCTGCAAGGCGGCAAGGTGATGGAGCACGGATCGGCCGAACAGATCTTCAACCGACCGCAGCATGCCTATACCCAGGCGCTGATGGCCGCCGCCTTCAACCTGGAAGCGGTCGAGACCGGCGTGGTCAAGACTTGAGATCGTAGAGCGCCGTGATCGTCCTCTATAATTGCCCGGGCATGATGTCGGAGGACGCGCCGCAATGGCGCGCGCTGCTGACGCGGCTGGTGCCCGGTATCGATTTTCGCGTCTGGCCGGATATCGGCCGGGCGGAGGAGATCGAGTTCATCCTCGCCTGGAAACACAAGCCGGGCGATCTCAAGCGCTATCCCAATGCCAAGGCGATCTTCTGGCTCGGCGCCGGCGTCGATCACCTGGTGAAGGACCCCGATTTGCCGGGACAGATTCCGATCGTGCGGCTGGTGGATGACGGCCTGACCCGCAGCATGACCGAGTATGTGGTGGAGCATGTCCTGCATTATCACCGCCGCCAGGATGAGTTCGATGCGCTGCAGCGGCGGCGGGAGTGGAACCAACTTGTTTATCCCCTGGCGCGTCATCGCAAGGTCGGGTTGCTGGGCCTGGGCGTGCTGGGCAGCGACGCGGCGGAGAAGCTGCTGATATTCGGCTTCGACGTGGCGTCCTGGACCCGCTCGCCGAAATCGCTGCCGGGCGTGCAGAGCTTCCACGGCGAGAGCGGCTTCCTGCCCTTCCTGAAGCGGACGGAGATCCTGGTCTGCATCCTGCCGCTGACGCCGGAAACCACTGGGATCATCGATGCGCGCACGCTGGCCTCGCTGCCGAAGGGCGCGTTCGTCATCAATGCCGCCCGCGGCGGCCATGTGGTGGATGCCGACCTCATCGCAGCCCTGGACTCCGGGCACATCGCCGGCGCCACGCTCGACGTTTTCCATGAGGAGCCATTGCCGGCGGATCATCCCTACTGGGTGCATCCGAAGGTGCGGGTGACGCCCCATGTGGCCGGGCAGACCTTCGCCGAAACCGCCGCTGCGGGAATCCTCGAGGGCATGCAGGCGATCTCCGCCGGAAAGCCGCCGAAGAATCTCGTCGATCTCGCCAAGGGCTATTGAAGCTTGGTTCGCCGCCCCGGCGCTTACGGGGGACAGGTTTGATAGGGTCGGCACAATACCAGGATGACCGGAAACGGCGCCGCCTTTGGTTTCTTTGCGGGGATGGGGCTCGCAGCCTGACTCTTGTCGGCGGCGTATGCTTCATCGGCCAGGGGAACCATGGCCAGCAGCGCGGTGAGACTGCCGATGGCCGCAATCGTGCGCAGTATATTCATTTGAACCTCCTTCGTGCCTCGACGGCGGGTCTGGCAGACGCACCGTCCTCGCTGACGAAGTCGCCAGGTCGGCGACCAGGGTTCAAACAAAGTTTGGGGTACTTGCTGGGGCCTGGACCAGATGCTTGCGGCGCTAGGTGCCCGGGTGCTCGAAGCTCCAGAGCGAGGCCGGCGGGAAATTGCCGAAAGTGATTCCCAGCCGCCGGCCTTCCAGGCCGAGGCGCCGCGCCGGCAGCGGCGAGAATAGCGAATAGGTATATTGCAGATAGCGCCCGCCGGCGCCGAGCGCACTGAGAAACGCGCCGGTCAGCTGCCGCTGTGCCACCGAAGTCAGAACCGTCATGGGAATGCCTGAAATCACCGTATCCACCGCACCGCGCCAGGATCGGGGCAGCAGGTCCGCCAGGCGGCTGGCATCGCCGCTGATCACCCGCACGTCCGGAAACCGCCGCCGCAGATAGTCCGCAAGCTCCTCGTCGATTTCGACCACCAGCAGGCAGTCCGGCGGCAATCCGGCATCCAGCAGCGCCTGGGTGATGGCGCCGGTGCCGCCGCCGATCTCGACGACGCGCGCCCGCTGAATATCCCGGACATGACGCGCCACCAGCCGCCCAAGCGAGGCGGATGACGGCATCAGCGTCGCCAATTGGAGCGGATGGACCAGGGCGCGGCGGAAGAACAGCCAGCGGCCGCTGGCTTCGCGTTTTGCCGCCAGGAGCTCTTGCCACACATTTGTCATCGGCTCCTCCCTTTCGCTGCCGCACCGGCCGCCGCTCTCTCGGCAATCAAGGCGTAGACGGCCCTGAGGCCCATCGCTTCGCCGCCCTTCGGGCGACCTGGTCGATTCGCCAGGTTCCAGGCCATGAGATCGATATGGACCCAAGGAATGCCGGGTTCAACGAATTCCTGCAGGAACAAGGCGGCCGTAATCGCGCCGCCATAGCCGCCCTCCGAGACGTTATTGATGTCGGCGACCGGGCTGTCGAGCTGGCCGCGATAGCCTTTGTGCAGCGGCATCCGCCAGAGAGGATCGTCCTGCGCCAGGCCGTGCCGCAGCAACGCGTCTGCCGTCGCGTCGTCATTGCTGAACATCGCCGGCAGGTCGGTGCCCAACGCAACCCGCGCCGCACCCGTCAGGGTCGCGAAATCGATCATCAGGGCAGGCTTCTCCGTCGAGGCTTCGGCCAGCGCATCGCTGAGGATCAACCGGCCTTCGGCATCGGTGTTCCCCACTTCGACGGTGAGGCCCTTCCGCGTCTGCAGCACATCCAGCGGCCGGAACGCATTGCCGGAGACGCTGTTCTCCACCGCCGGCACCAGCACCCGCAGGCGCAGCGGCAGCCGCGCCGACATGATCATCTGCGCCAGCGCCAGCACATGAGCGCCGCCGCCCATGTCTTTCTTCATCAGCAGCATGCCGTTGGCGGGCTTGAGATCCAGGCCGCCGCTGTCGAAGCAGACGCCCTTGCCGATCAGCGCGATCAGCGGGCCGGTGCTGCCCCAGTTGATGTCGATGAGCCGCGGCGGCCGGCTGCTGGCGCGGCCGACGGCATGAACCGACGGATAGTTCTGCCGCAGCAATTGATCGCCGACGATTGTGCTGAACTTGGCGCCGCCGGCACGGGCAACCGTCTTGGCAGCATCGGCCAGCTCTTCCGGCCCCATATCGCCGGCCGGCGTATTGATGAGATCGCGCACCAGGAATATTCCGTCCGCGGCCCGCGCCACGGCGCCGCGGTCCGCCGCCTTCGGCCACACCAGATGCGGGCGCTTGCGGGTCGATTTCTTGTAGCGCGTGAAACTGTAGCCCGCGAGCGCCCAACCCAGGGCCGCGCGCGTCGCGGCATCGGGCAAAAGTTCGGCTTCGATGCGATAGACGCCTTCCGGCAATGCCTGGCGCAGCGCGGCATAGGACCAGATATCGCGCTCGCCCTCGATCCCCAGCAGAACGACGCTGGGCTTGCCGTTGTTGTCCGGCAGCCAGATCACCGATCCCGGCTTGGCGCGGAAATCTCCGAGCGCCAGCCATTTCTTCGCGGCCGCGCCGACTCGCGCCGGATTCTTCGTCAGGAATCGCGGCAAATCCTTCGCGGTCACGGGGTACACGCGGACGGACGCCGGGCCGCCGCGATCGACGAAATGAACACGCAAGCTCCCGCACACTCCCCTC
>DATKFM010000306.1:0-11047 GCA_035544395.1 Verrucomicrobiia bacterium | reverse complement strand
ATCCGCCTGGCGAAGCGCCTCGAGCCCTACGATCCGTTGTGGCTGGAAGAGCCGACGCCGCCGGAGATGCCGGAGGAAATGGCGCTGGTGGCGCGGGCGACCTCCATACCCGTGGCCACGGGCGAACGCCTGACGACGAAGTATGAATTCGCCCGCGTGCTGGAATGCCGGGCCGCTTCGATCCTGCAGATGGCCCTGGGCCGCGTCGGCGGCATCCTTGAGGCGAAGAAGATCGCCGGCATGGCCGAGGCGCATTACGCGCAGGTCGCGCCGCATCTTTATTGCGGCCCGATCGAAGGTGCCGCGAACATCCAGCTTTCCGCCTGCATCCCGAATTTCCTGATCCTCGAAAGCATCCAGGACTGGCGCGGATTCCATACGCAGATCCTGAAGAAGCCGATCCGCTGGGAGGAGGGCTATGTGATCCCGCCGACGGAACCCGGCCTCGGCGTCGAGCTCAACGAAGACGTGGCGCTTGCGCATCCCTACACCGGCGACAAGCTGCATCTGGAAATGGTTGATCGTCCGATCAACTGAAGCTGGCGACCTGGACTCATGAGCAAACTACGCTACGGCTATATCGGCCTCGGCCATCTCGGCGCGAAGCTTGCCGGCAGCCTGCTGCGGGAGGGCTTTGCGCTGACGGTCAACGATCTGAACAAGGATCTGGCCGCGCCGCTGCTGGCCCGCGGCGCAGCTTGGGCCGATACGCCGAAGGCCCTGGCTGCCGGCTGCGATGCGGTGATCACCTGCCTGCCATCGCCGGCAGTGTCGGAAAAAGTACTCTGCGGCCCCGACGGCATGCTTGCCGGCCTGAAACGCGGCGGCACCTGGATCGAGATGAGCACCCTCGGCCGCGACGATATTCTCCGCCTGGCGGCGCTGGCGGCCGAAAAGGGCGTCGACGTTCTGGAATCGCCGGTCACCGGCGGCGTCCATCGCGCCGCGGCCGGCGAGATCACGGTGCTGGCCGGCGGCGACAAGGCGCTGTTCGAAACCCACCGGCCGGCGCTCGAGGCCATGGGCGGCGAGATCTTCCATATGGGGCCGCTGGGCTCCGCCGCCGTGATCAAGGTGATCACCAATATGCTCGCCTTCATCCATCTGGTGGCGGCGGGCGAAGCGCTGATGCTGGCCAAGCGTGGTGGCCTCGACCTGGCGCAGGCCTTCCACGCCATCAAGGCCAGCTCCGGCAACAGCTTCGTCCACGAGACCGAGAGCCAGCTCATCCTGAACGGCAGCTACAATATCAACTTCACCATGGATCTGGCGCTGAAGGACCTTGGCTTTGCCACCGGCTTCGGCCGCGAATTCGGCGTTCCGCTGGACCTGGCGGCGCTGACGCTCAAGACTTTCGAGCGGGCGACGGCGGCCTATGGCGGCGGCGCCTGGTCCACCATGGTGGTGAAGCTGCTGGAGGATGCGCTGAAGACCGATCTGCGCGCGCCCGGATTCCCGGCTGAACTCAATGATTAGGTCGCCGGACAGCTTCTATGCCTGGCGCCGCCTCGCCGTGTCGCTGGCGCTCAGCACCATCGGCGGCGTCGGCCTCTGGTCGGCGGTCGTCGTGCTGCCGATCATCGAGACAGAGTTTGCCGTGGATCGCGGCGGCGCCTCACTGCCCTACACCGCGACCATGGTGGGCTTTGCCGCCGGCGGCATCCTGATCGGCCGTTTCGCCGACCGCTTGGGCATCATGCTGCCGTTGCTGGTGGGCGCCGTGGCGCTCGGCATCGGCTTCGTGGCGGCGGCGTTGTCGTCGAGCTATTGGCAGTTCGTCATCGCCCAGGCGCTGCTGATCGGCATGCTCGGCAGCTCCGCCACCTTCGGCCCGCTGGTGGCCGACGTCTCCCATTGGTTCGTTCGCCATCGCGGTATCGCCGTGGCCATCGTCGCGAGCGGCAACTACGTGGCGGGTACCGTCTGGCCGGCGTTGCTGCAGGACATGTTCGATGCCGTCGGCTGGCGCCAGACCTACATGATCGTCGGCGCCATCTGCGTGGTGACGATGGTGCCGCTGTCGCTGCTGCTGCGGGCGCGGCCGGCGCTCGATGACGCGGCGGCCCCCATGCCGGCGCCGAATTCATCCGGGCGGATGCCGCTGTCGCCGGCGGTTCTTCAGGCAATACTGGTGACCGCGGCTCTGGCCTGCTGCATCGCCATGTCCATGCCCCAGGTGCATATCATCGCCTATTGCGCCGATCTCGGCTATGGAACCGGACGCGGCGCCGAGTTGCTGTCGCTGATCCTCGGCTTTGGCGTTGTCAGCCGGCTTGCGTCGGGCCTGATCGCCGATCGCATCGGCGGCCTCGGCACGCTGATCCTGGGGTCGTCGCTGCAATGCCTGGCGCTGATCTTCTACCTGCCGTTCGACGGCCTGATGTCGCTCTACATCGTCTCCGCGCTGTTCGGGCTGGCGCAGGGCGGCATCGTGCCGAGCTATGCGCTGATCGTGCGGGACTACTTTCCGGCGCGGGAAGCCGGCGCCCGGGTCAGCCTCGTGCTGATGTCGAGCGTCATCGGCATGGCAATCGGCGGCTGGATGTCAGGCGAGATCTTCGATCTCACGGGGTCTTATCAGGCGGCCTTCCTCAACGGCATCGCCTTCAACTTCCTGAACATCGGCATCGCCCTCTGGCTGCTGACGGGGCGGTTGAGAGCAAAGATCACGGCTTGAGCTTTCGCCTCGCCCCACGAAGTGGGGCGAGGGGACAAATTTGCTCTTGGGCGCCTATGGGGAGTTAATTCAGCGGAATCTCGTTGCCGGTCTTGCTCTGCTGATAGCTCCGCGACAGCGCATCGTATTTCACCGTGATCGCCGAAATGCGCTTCTGCAGAACCTCCCGCTCCACCTTTGGCAAATTCGCAACAAGCTTCGTGATCGAGTATCCCGTCCAATAGCTGTTGCTGGCGTTATAGCCGCCGGGTTCCAGGGTGAAGACCTCTTTCAAGATCCGCAGGTCGTGTGGAATCGCGAATGAATCCCGCGAATCTTCATGGCTGAACAAATAGTAGAAATTGTCGAAACCGGTCCAGGTGATCGCCGACAGGCAGAGCGGGCAGGGTTCGTGGGTTGTGATGAAAATGCAATCCTTCGTGTCCGGCCGCGCCGAGGCGGGCAGCTCGTAGAACCGCTTCAGGGTATGTACCTCGCCATGCCAGAGCGGGTTCTCGATCTCGTTGTTGGTCTCCGCCAGCACCAGCGAGCGATCGGCCTTGCGCAGGATCGCCGCGCCGAAAATCTTGTTGCCCTTGGCCACGCCATCGGCGGTCAATGGCAGGATGTCATGCTCGATCACCTCGAGGAGGCGCGGCAGCAGGACGCTGTTCATAGGCGCAGCCTAGCGCGATTTGGCGAACTGGTCGAAGGCGACGGCGAGCACGATGATGACGCCGATGATGATCTGCTGCACGTAAGGCGAGACGTTCAGCAGCACCAGGCCGTTGAGCAGCACGCCGATCAGGATCGAGCCGACGACAGTGCCCCAGACGCTGCCGGTGCCGCCGAACAGGCTGGTGCCGCCGATGACGACCGAGGCGATGACCGTCAGCTCATAGCCAATGCCGGCGACGGCTTCCGATGAATTCAGCCGCGCCGACAGCACGAAGCCCGCGAGCCCGGCGAAGAACCCGACGATGACATAGACCGACACCAGGACGCGGCGCACGGGCAAGCCTGCGAGCCTTGCCGCTTCCGGATTGCCGCCCACCGCATAGACGTGGCGGCCGAACCGGGTATAGGTCAGCACGATATGGGCCAGAACGGCGAAGGCGAGGAATACGATCGCCGGCACCGGCATCGGCCCGATGCGGCCCTGGCCCCACCAGACATATTGCTGATCGAAGCCGCTGATCGGTCCGCCGCCGGCAATCAGCAGGGCGGCGCCGCGAAAGACCGATAGTCCGCCCAGCGTCACCACGAAGGGCGGCACTTTCAGGCGGGTGATGGAGAATCCCTGCAGCCAGCCGCCGGCGATGCCGATCAGCACCGCCAGGATCATGGCGGGGAACCAGCCATAGCCGGCCGCCTCGGTCGCCGCCCCGACGGAAAAGCGCGATTCGATGCCGCCCTTGGCGACGATGGCGGCGGCCAGCCCCGCCAGCGCCAGCAGCGAGCCGACGGACAGATCGATGCCAGCGGTAAGGATCACGAAGGTCATGCCGATAGCCACCAGCCCGGTGATGGAGATCTGCCGCATGACGTTGAACAGATTCACCGAGGACAGGAAGCGCGGCTCCAGGATCGCAAACACGATCATCAGCGCGACCAGGAAGATGACAGGCGCAAACACGCCCAGGCGGCGGATGATGGCGCGCCGGCCCCTGGCGCCGCTTTCAGTCGTCTGCGTCATGCTCCCCTGCCTTCGCCGCTTTCAAGCTGCCTTGATTTCGCCCGTGGTCATCAGCGACATCAGTTTCTGCTCGGTCGCCTCGTCGCGGCCGATCTCGCCGGAAATCCGCCCGCCATGCATGGTGATGATGCGGTCGCTGATCGCCAGCACTTCCGGCAGTTCCGAGGAAATGGCGATGATGGCGATGCCCTGCATGGCCATGTCGTGCAGCAGTTGATGAACTTCGGCCTTGGCGCCGACATCGATGCCGCGGGTCGGCTCGTCGACGATGAGGATGCGCGGCTCCAGCGCCAGCCAGCGGGCCAGCACCACCTTCTGCTGATTGCCGCCCGAGAGGTTCTTCACCTTCTGCTCGCCGTTGGCCATGCGGATATTGAGTGCCGCGCGGTACTGTTCCATCAGCGCCCGCTCCGCATCGGCGCGGACGAAGCCGAGCCGCAGGAGCTTGCCGAGCGCGGTGATACTCAGATTCTCCCGCACAGCAAGGTCCAGGAACAGCGCCTGCTGCTTGCGATCCTCTGGCACCAGGCCGATGCCGGCGGCGATGGCGTCGCGCGGCGAGTTGATGCTGACCGGCTTGCCGTCCACCGTCACGGTGCCGGCGGTACGCGGATCGGCGCCGAACAGGCAGCGCGCCAGTTCGGTGCGGCCGGAACCGACCAGCCCGGCGATGCCCAGGATCTCGCCGCGCCGCAGCGCCAGCGACACATCCTGCAGCACCACGGCGCGCGGATCTGTGACGGCCCCGTGCCGCGACAATCCTTTCACCTCCATCACGGTACTACCGGGTGAGCGCAGCGGCAGCGGCTTGAACAGCTCCGCCGCCGAGCGCCCGACCATCATCTTGATGATGCCGTCGATGGTCAGGCCGGCGATCTCCGCCTGGCCGCTCGGCCGGCCGTCGCGCAGCACGGTGATCCGGTCGCAGATCTGCAGCACTTCCGGCAGGCGGTGGGTGACGAAGATGGTGCTGATGCCCGATTGCTTGAGGGTGCGCACGATCTGGAACAGCCGCTGGGTTTCCGTCTCGGACAGGGCCGAGGTCGGCTCGTCCATCACGATCAGCCGCGAGCGCATGGAGAGTGCGCGGGCGATCTCCACCATCTGCTGCTGGGCGACCGAGAGGTCGCGCACCAGCGACGCCGCCGGCAGGTCCAGCCCATGCTGCTTGGCCAGATCCAGCGTCGCCCGGCGCATCTCGGCCCAGCTCACGAACGGCCCGGTCACCGGCTCGCGGCCGAGGAACAGGTTCTCCTCCACGGTCATGGAGGGGATCAGGTTGAACTCCTGGTAGATGGTGACGATGCCCAGCGCCTGGGACGCCTGGGGATTGGGCAGGGTCACGGTTGCCCCGGCAAATTCGATCTCTCCGGCATCGGGCGTCTGCGCGCCTGCGAGAATCTTCAGCAGGGTGGATTTGCCGGCGCCGTTCTCGCCCAGCAGGCCATGCACTTCGCCTTCGCCCACTTCCAGGGCGACGTTGTCCAGCGCCTGCACGCCGGGGAAGCGCTTGGCGATCCCGGTCATCCGCAAAAGCGGGCGGGACATCGGAGCCTAAGGGAGGGGAAGGCGCGGGGATCCGGGATGCGGATCCCCGCTGTCGAGCCTACTTCACTTCGCCGATCCGTTCGGCGGTGTCGAGATTTTCCTTGGTGATGGCAACCGGCGTCAACAGAACCAGCTTGTTGGCCGGGTCCTTGCCGCCCCGCACCTTGTCGATGAGGATCTGCATCGCTTGCGCGCTCTGGCCGCCGGGGAACTGCTCGATGGTGGCGGTGAGGCCGCCATCGCGCACCGCCGCCAGCGCTTCCGGCAGGGCGTCGAAGCCCATGATCTTGACCTTGCCCTCAAGGCCGCGAGCTTTCACCGCTTCCATGGCGCCCAGCGCCATGTCGTCATTGGCGGCGACGATCACGTCGGGCGCGTCCGCCATGCCGGCGAGACCGGCCTCGGTCACCGACAGGCCCTTGTCGCGGGCAAAGTTAGCGGTCTGCTCAAAGACGAAGCTGTATTTATCCGCCGCCTTGTCGAGCACGTTATGCAGGCCCTGATTGCGGTCGATGGCCGGGCTGGCGCCGGGCTGCCCCTGCAGGTTCATCACCTTGGCGCCGTCGGGGAACAGCGCCATGACAAGCTCGCCCTGGGCCTCGCCGCCCTTCACATTGTCGGCGCCCACATGGGCCAGGATGCCCTCTACCTTGTCGACGCGGCGGTCGACGGTGACAACAGGCACGCCGGCCTCGATCGCGCCCGCGATCGCCGGCGCCATGGCGTCCACTTCATTGGGGCTGATGACAATGCCCTTCACGCCCTTCACGATCGCCGTCTCGACATCGGCGGTCTGCTTCGGCGAGGAGCCCTGGCCGTCGCTCTCGACGATGGTGATGCCGCCCAGCTTCTCGGCCTCGGACTTGATCGCTCCCATCATGTGGACAAAGAACGGGAACGCCATGTTCGGCAGCGAGGCGAGGATCTCGATATTCTCCTGCGCCAGCAGGTGGCGGCCGTCGAGGCCGGTGATGGCAAAGGCGCTCGCGCCGGCCAACAGGCCGCGCCGTGTAATCCTGATCATTGTTGCTCCTCCCGGTTGTGAGACGCTAGTCAGTGTCCGGCGGCATTGCAGCGCCGCTTCTCGCAAGCAGTCTAGGACCCGGTTTGTTTTGCTGTCAAACATCGGCCTCCCATAGATATTAAGAATGGCGGCGCAAAACGGCCCTCGCTTGATGGTGTCGCACCGCTGGCCATGTTAACGTCCTTTGCTTCGTTTGCTTCATCGCGCGCCCGAGGGGGATTTCCATGTCCATGAAGAAGCTGCTGGCCGCCCTTGTCCTGCTGGCGATGCTTCTGCCGTGGCGAAACGTTTCGGCCGCCGATCTGGCGCTGGTTCTTCTGACCGATGTTTCCAGCAGCATGGGCGACGACGAGTTCAAGCTGGTGAAGGAGGGCTACCGCGCGGCGTTCTCTGATCCGGAAGTCCTTGCCGCCATCGCCAAGAATCCCCGCGGCATCGCCGTCGCCTATGTGGAATTCTCCGATGAGAACAGCGTCATGGTGGTGAAGGGCTGGGACCTGCTGACCGACAGCGGGACTGCCCTTGCCTTCGGCAACGCGGTCGCTGCCGCGCCGCGCTCCAGCACCGGCAACACGGCGCTGAGCAACGGCATCAGGCGGGCGGCGGAGCTGCTGCTGGCCGGCAATTTTGAGGGCGCGCGAATGGTCATCGATGTGGCCAGCGATCATCCCGGCGATGGCGGGCAATCGGCCTATGTCCGCGAGAGTATTGTCGAGGCTGGTATCACCGTGAATGCCCTGCCGATCATGACCAACAACCGGGCCGGCTCCTTCGATGGCCGCACTACGTTTGCCAGCGCTCAATGGGGCCTCGGCGGCATCGTCGGCTTCTATCGCGAAAATGTCATCGCCGGTCCCGGCAGCTTCCTCGTCGAGGCCAACGACTACAAGGCCTTCGGCGAGGCGCTGAAGCGCAAGCTGCTGCTCGAGCTGATCGCCGGCGGCAATCTGGAGGATGCGTCGACCAGGCCGATGCCGCCCTCGACGCCCCCGGCATTGCAGTCGGCGGCGGCAGAGTAGATGAAAATGTCCCCTCTCCCCTTGCGGGAGAGGGATGCCACATTCGCGTTCAGCGAATGTGGCGGGGTGAGGTAGCGGGCGCACTAACGATGAAAATCTTTGGCGCCTGCACATCTGCGCACACGGACATCGGCACCGGCCCCCTCACTCGTAACATCCGCTGAACGCCGATGTTACGTGTCTCTCCCCACTTCGTGGGGGCGAGACGTCATTCCAGCCGTCACTCACGCCGACCGGACTTCCTTCGCCACCGCCTTCTGCTTGTCAAAAGCGGCGCGGCGGCGGGCGATCTCCTCTGATGACAAGCGCGCGATGTTGCAGTAATCCAGCTTCCAGTCCGCGCTCTCGCTCCAGCGTAACGGCGACTGCACTGTCGTGCGCGCGGCCGGCGCGGATTCCAGCAGTTTCAATGCGAGCTCAAGGGTGGATGACTGCGACTCCGCGTCACCGGGCCGCCCGGCCGAATTGCCCAGCGGGAAATCCGTGAACAGGAATCGCGGCACGCCGACATGTTCCACGATGTCCTTCGCGCTGCCCATGACCACAGTGGCGATGCCGGAGGATTCCAGCGCCCGCGCCGCCAGACTCACCGTTTGGTGACAGATCGGACAATTGGGCACGAGGATCGCCGCTTCGGCGCCATCGGCCTCGCACCTGTTGACAAGCTCCGGGCAGTCGGTTTCCAGCGTCGTGCGATGGCTGCGATTGGTCGGCGCGCCATGGAACCGCGGCGCTATGGAGCCGATGCGTCCGCTCCCGGCGGCGCGGCGCAGCGCTGCCAGCGGAAAATAGGCCGCCATGTCCGTGGCCCGCGTATGCTGCCGGTCGATGGCGACATGGGAGATGCGCAGATCGGGCGCGCCATCGGCCGCGCCGGAAAAGACCTGGTAGAACTTCGCCGCCGAGTTATAGGCCGCGTCCGGCCCCTGGTCGCCCTTGTCTGGCTGGTACGGCGCCGCGGTCGTGATCAGCGCGACCCGGCTCTGCGCCAGCGGCTTCCGCAGCGGCTGGAACGGCACCCCGGCATAGTGCGCCCATTCATAGGGCGCGCCATAGCCCAGCGCCGCGTAGTATTCACGAATGCGCGGCAGATAGTGGATCGGCGCGTCTTCGCCGGGCGCGAAACCGAATTCATTGCTCCGTTCGCTGCTCACCGCCGTCTCCCATGGCCGCGCTGCCTGAGTGCCTCTTGCCGGCCAGGCCAGTATGCTGGATGCTAGCTTCGCCTGACAGTACCATGAAGCATCGGAGGCGCGTGAAGATCATGATCCTGGCACGGATATTCGCCGCAGTCATCGTCACGGCATTGCTGCTGTCGCCGGCCGCGGCACAGGTCAATCCCTTCAGCCGGGACGGCTTCAGCCTCTCGAACTCAGACATTGCAAAGCTGGAGGAGGCCACGCGGCCCTTCTACGAGGACGCCACAGTGCCCCTCGGCACGGCCCGCGCCTGGAACAATCCAGAGAGCGGCAATCAGGGCACCGCAAAGTTGGTTGAGCGCTTCGAGTACAAGAAGCTGCCCTGCCGCCGCATCCAGCATGACATCAAGCTGAAAAAGATGGCCGACCCCTTCCACTTCGTCATCGACCGCTGCCAGGTCGCCGACGGCTCCTGGAAATTCCTGTAGCGCCATCGCCGGACTCTTCTCCCCGCGAAAGTGGGGTCCCAGGAGGCGCAGCGCGTTGCGGCTGGTCTCGCGAGCCATCAAACAAACGGCGGGTGATAGCAATGTTGGAAACTGACAAAACGTTCGTTGGCTCAGTTCCAGAAAACTACAACCGCTATATGGTGCCGCTGATCTTCGAGCCGTTCGCCACGGATTTGGCACAACGAGCGGCGTCCTTGTCGCCAAGCGCCGTTTTGGAAACCGCCGCGGGCACCGGGGTTGTCACCCGCGCTTTGGCGCCAAGACTGTCCCCCGGTGCAAGCTATGTCGTGACCGACCTCAATCAGCCGATGCTCGACTACGCCGCTTCGCGACAATCTCCAGACAGTCGCATCCAATGGCGCCAGGCGGATGCTCTGGCGCTGCCGTTTGATGATGCGGCCTTCGATCTCGTTTGCTGCCAGTTCGGCGCGATGTTCTTTCCCGATCGCACATCGGGCTACCGTGAAGCAAAGCGAGTCCTGAAGCCCGGGGGAAATTTTCTATTCAACGTATGGGATCGCATCGAAGAGAATGTATTTGCGGATGATGTGACGAATTCACTTGCAAAGATGTTCCCGAACGATCCGCCGCGTTTTCTCGCACGCACGCCGCACGGCTACCACGATACCGCACTGATCCGTCGCGAGTTGGAGACCGCAGGTTTCTCCAGGGTGACGATCGAGACAAGAGCCGAACAAAGCCGCGCATCCTCGCCGCGCATTCCAGCCGTGGCTTATTGTCAGGGAACCCCCCTTCGCAACGAAATCGAGGCCAGGGCCGCGGGAAAACTGCAAGCTGCAACCGACTACGCCGCAGCCGCGATTGCAGATAAACATGGCAGCGGGGAGATTGCCGCCAAGATCCAGGCACACGTAATCGTGGCTGTGGTCTAGGTGCCGGAATATCCCGTTCCATTTCTCCAGCCGAAATATTCATCACACCTTCCGGAAAAACCTTCCATACTAGAAACACCGCCGCACTCGCTAGGCGGCCTGAATGTTGGAGATTGTGTATCGGAATGCCATATTCGCGCCGGCCGCGGCGGCGGACGATGCCGCCCGCTCTCCGATCTTATTCGCGGAGATTTCCGGGGCATGATTGCCTTGCATGGGATCGGTCCCAAAAATCAGGGTCCCCCGGAATCGCGCCTATCGCAGTCTTTCCACGTAGGGTCATAAACTTACCTGCACGGAAAATGCGCGAAATTAGAACATTGGCGGCCAAGCCTGCGCTACGCCGACCGGCCCTAGAACTCATCCTTCCGACGACGGATCTCCGCGAACACCGCCACGGGATCGGCGCCTGCGAGGCCGAGGCCGGCGGCGACCGACGGTTCGTCGGCGCGGAAAAACGGATTGGTCGCCTGCTCCTCGCCGATGGTCGAGGGGATGGTGGCGACGCCGCGCGAGCGCAGCTCGTCCACCCGCACCGCGCGCATGGTGAGCGCCACATTGCC
>DATKFM010000305.1:0-17894 GCA_035544395.1 Verrucomicrobiia bacterium | reverse complement strand
AATTGACGGTGTTCTACGACTTCGAACGCTTGTCGTCGCGCGGCTCGCGGTCGGAACCGGAGTCACCCATCTGGTTGTCGCCGGAATTGGTCTCATCCAGCGTATCGCCACAGGCCGCGGCATTGCTGCAATTGGAACCCGCATGGACCGCCGGCGCGGCGGCGAGCAGGAGCAAGAACGCCGCCGTCGCTGCGATGAGTTCGTTGCTCAGTGTCTTGCGATGCATCGATGTCTCCCTTGCGGAATTTCGCGGCGGTCCGATCTCAAACTTAGGACGGCTTGTCCTTGTCGCCTGACGGCGGATCGCGATCGGAGCCGGAATCGCCGGTCTGATTGTCGCCGGGCGTGCCGTCATCGATGGCATCGCCGCAAGCCGCAGCGTCGGTGCAGTTGGAATCGGCGGTCGCGGCCGAGGGCAGAGCAAAGGACAGCATCGCCAAGGCGGCGCAGAAAACCAGCCAGCGACTGGTGTCGATTGTCGGCCTGTCCATCGGAAACTCCTGTCCTGTCATCCGCTTGGCCGGTTGCATCCGGTTTTGCGGTGACCCAGCCTAGGCCCGGGACCGTCAATGAAGCATTAAGTCCTGAGGTGACGGGGGTCACAGAAGCGGCGATTTGCCGGTTCTTTACCATAAACGCCGCGGTGCGGATAAAATGTCGGCGAAATCTGGCGCGCCTAAGGTGGGTTCAGCGACAACCACAAACCATGCCGGAAAACAACATGCCCCTCCGCCTGCGTGCCCTGACTTTATTCCTGCTCCTGCCCTTCGCCGGTTGCGGCGGGATTCCCGGCATGTCCTGGATGGAGGGCGGCGCGCCGCTGATGAGCAGTACCGGCCAACCACTCTATTGCTATGGCACCCTGGCCGATCCCGATTGCTATGCCGAGCCGCAGCCTGGCTGGGAAGGCCGACTGATCGGCTATTACGGGCCGACGCCGACGCCCTGACGGCGGCTCTACTGCGCCGCCGCCGGCTGGCGCTGCGGCCGCCTCGCCAGAGTCAGCAGCACCGCGCCGACGATGACGGCGCCGCCGATGAAGGAATTCGTCTCCGGTACTTCGCCGACTCCGATCCAGGCCCAGAGCGGATTGAACACCACATCCAGCAGCGAGATCAGCGATAGCTGCATCGCCGAGACATGGCGCGCGGCATAGACATAGAGCGCGATGGGCGCCGCAAGCTGCACCGCGCCCATCACCAGCACGATCTTGAGATCATGGAGACTGATCGCCAGGTTCCCGGCGGCGACGCCCAGGATCAGGAACACGGCGACCGCGCCCACGGCGATCGCCGGCACCATGTCGACCGAGCGATAGCGGCGCAGCGCCACGGTCTGGCCGGCAAAGCAGAAGGCCGTCAGCAGGGCGATGAAATTGCCGGCGAGGTTCTGCTGGTTGAAGGCGACGCCATGCATGAAAATGACGGAAATGCCGCCGATGGCGAGAAAAGTCGCCAGCCAGATGCGGCCGTCGCCACGTTCCCTAAGGAAGATCCAGGCCAGCAACGCGGCAAACACCGGAGAGCTGGCGGTCAGGCAGGAGACATTGGCCACCGACGCGCCCTCGAGCGCCGTGAGATAGAAGGTGGAGCCCGCGGCAAAGAAGCCGGCGCAGGCCAGCAACGCCAATGGCTCGATCTTGCGCAGTTGCGACGGCAGCCGGCGGCGATAGACGAAGCCAAGATAGACCGCCAGCAGGAGGCCGGTCGAAAGCCCGCGCCAGGCATTGAGCTGCCAGGGATTCGTGGAGTCCATCAGCCGGGTGAAGATGCCGCTCAGACTCCAGAGCAGCGTCGCTGCGATCGCCGCCGCGACGCCCTTGAAATAGCCATTGTCTGTCATGGTGTTGCTGGGGGCGGTGGGGCTGCAGCCACGATCGCTTCACCGAAAATACGGAATTATCGGAGTATCATCATGGAGGGCCATCAAGTCACGGCCTAACAGTGCCCCGGCATAGCCGAGCGAGGGCTTGACGTTGCCCGGCGGACGGCAATGCTTGGCGGCGGAACCGACTGGACAAGAGGACGTCGCAATGCGGAATGGGTTGGGAAGACTGGGCTGCGCCATCGCGGCCGTCATGTTTCTGGGCGCGGGAGCGGCGTTCGCCAGCTTCGACGATCTGAAACCGGCCGATCCGCAACCGGCTGCGGGATCGCTGCAGCCGGGACTTGCCGTGAATTACGTGGATGTGAAAGCCCGGCATGTGGACGAAGTTGAGGAAGCCGGCGACGGCGAGCCCGGGCCGCCGCTGCCGCAGCTCGACTATCAGAGCGGCGCCGGCACGGTGCTGACCAGCGACCAGGCCGACATGATCGGCGCCCGTATCCGCGGCTTCATCAATTTCGACCGGCCCGGCCGCTGGCTCATGGCGACCCAATCCAATGACGGCGTCCGTGTACGCATCGACGGCAAGATCGTCATCAACGACCCGGATGTCCATTCCGACCAGTTCTCGATGAATGCGGAGATCAACATCGCGACGCCCGGCTGGTACAAGCTGGAGGTCACCTATTTCGAGCGCAAGAGCACTTCGACGTTGCAGCTCTATTGGCAGCCTCCCGGCGGCACCGAGTTCGAGATCGTTCCGGCCGCCGCCTTCGGCTACACGCCCTGAGCCGCGCGGCCTATTTCTCTTCGATCGGGCCGACGGGACAGCCGGGATCGGCCTCGGCGGGAAGCTGATCCATGCGCCGCTGGATTCTGCTGGCCCGACCCGCGATGTAGCCCGTCGGCTTGCCCGCCGACCAGCGCCGGGGATTGGGCAGCACCGCCGCCAATAGCGCCGCCTCCCGCTTGGTCAGCTCGGCGGCGGATTTCTTGAAATGGAACTGGGCGGCGGCTTCGACGCCATAGACGCCGTGGCCCCACTCGATGACATTGACATAGACCTCGAGGATGCGGCGCTTGCCCCAGAACAGCTCCTGCAGCGACGTGAAATAGACTTCGAATCCCTTGCGCAGC
This sequence comes from Verrucomicrobiia bacterium, assembly GCA_035544395.1. Taxonomy (GTDB): domain Bacteria; phylum Pseudomonadota; class Alphaproteobacteria; order Dongiales; family Dongiaceae; genus DATKFM01. The sequence continues at coordinate 14,933 of DATKFM010000305.1, read as the reverse complement.
GCGCGCGTGACGATGTTGGACCCCGGCCAGAGGAAGACGTTCTTGGCGGTCTGCTGGCTGATGGTCGAACCGCCATAGATCCGCTTGCCCCGCTGGTTCTTCTTGAAGGCGCCGAGAATGGCGTCGACGTCGAAGCCATAATGCTGGCAATAAAGATTATCCTCCGCGGCGATGACGGCGCGGAACACGTTGGGCGAGATGTCCTCGTAGGCGACCCAGTCCTTGCTGATGCCTTCGCCCTCGAACAGGCGCAGGACCATCAGTGGCGTGACGAACACCGGCATGAACCCGTACAACAGCACCATGAGCAGCGAGATGCCGAAGAAGGCAACGATAGCTTGCAGCGTGCGCCTGACGATGCGGCGCCACCGGCCGCCGGGCCGCGCCTTGCTGTTCTTCCCCCACGCCATGGCGGCAATCTATCGACTGTTCGGCCAATCATCCAGATTGCCGTACGGTAAGCCCCACGGAGAATTGCGGTGACCGGCGAGAGCGGCTCGATACCGGAACCGATCCAGGAGCTGCTGGCGCGGCGTCTGGCACGCGGCATCGCCCGCTCCCTCATCGCCCGCGGCTTCGCCACTCTGACAGAATTTTTCCTGCTGAACGGCCGGCGGGTGGATGTGATCGCGGTGAATTCCTCGGGACAGACCATCATCGTTGAGATCAAGAGCTCGGTCGCCGATTACCGTTCCGACCAGAAATGGACGGAATATCTGGAGTTCTGCGATGTCTTCTATTTCGCCGTGCCCGTGGATTTTCCCCGCGAGATCCTGCCGGAGGATTGCGGGCTGATGGTTGCCGACGACTATGGCGCCGAGGTGATCCGGGAAGCGCCGGCGCAGACCATGAATGGCAGCCGGCGCCGCGCGCAAACCCTCCGCCTGGCGCTGACTGCGATGCAGCGCCTCGGCCGGATGAACGATCCCGACGGCTTTCTCTAGATCAATCCGCCGCGCCGGTATGCAGAAAGCGCCTGTTGTCGCCTTCCAGCACCAGGCAGGTCAGGCGGCCGGTGGCGAAGGCGCCGGTGTCGATGCCTATGCGGTTCGGCCGCACATCCGGATGGTCGGTGATGGTGTGGCCATGGACCACGATCTTGCCATGCTCCACCGCCGAATTCAGGAAATCGCCGCGAATCCACAGGAGGTCCGCCGGCGATTGCAGCTCCATCGCCAAGCCCGGGCGAATCCCGGCATGGACGAAGAGATAGTCGCCGATCACGCGGCTGAGCGGCAGGCCGCGGAGGAACTCCAGATGCCGCGATGGGACGCGCCGGGACAGCCGGTCCTGCAGACGGTCGGGTTCAAGCAATTCCCCATAATCGAAATCGACGCCATAGGACCGCATGGTCGCCACGCCGCCATTGGCGAACCAGCCGCTGCCGGAACTGTTGTCGTCGAGGAAGCGGAGCATGAAATCCTCGTGATTGCCCATCAGATGGATGGCGGAGAATCCCGGCAAGGTCTGCTGCGACAGCAGCTCGATGACGCCCGCCGACTCCGGCCCGCGGTCCACATAGTCGCCGAGATAGACCAGGATGCGCGCGTCCAGCGCAGCACCCTGGGCATCGTCGAGGATCATCTGATGCAGGAGGCTCAGCAGATCGAGCCGGCCATGGATATCGCCGATCGCGTAGACGCGAAAGCCGGAGGGAACGCTCGCACCGGCCATGTCGGCCTCTAATCGGCGGCGGCCGCGGTCGGGCCCGAAGGCTTCACGGCCCAATGGCTCCGACCGCCGTGATTGTCCAGATAGCTGACGAGCGCGGCGACGACCCGGCGGTCGAACGCCTTGCCGACCTGGGCCAGCAGCAGCTCCATCGCCTTGTCCACGTCCAGCGCTTCGCGATATGCGCGGCGGCTCACCATGCCGACGAAGGCATTGGCGACGCCGACGATGCGGGCGGTGAGCAGGATCTGCTCGCCGGCAAGATCCTGCGGGAATCCGGAACCATCCCAATGGGCCTGGGCCTGACGCAGGGTCTCCACGACAGGGCCGTCGAAATCAATGCCTTGCAGCAAGGCGGCGCTGGTCTGCACGCTCTGCCGCACCTTGGCGCGGTCGGTGTCGCTCAACTCGCCGGTCTTGGTCAGCAGCTCCGGCGCCACCAGCACCTTGCCGAAATTGAGCAGGCTGCCCGCCGTTTCCGCCGTGCCGATCTCACGATCTCCAAGACTCATTTCAGCGGCAATCGCGCGGGACAAGGCGGCGACCCGCGTCGAATGATGGGCGGCGAACGGATCGCGGCTGTCGACGATACCGACCAGCGTCTTGACGATGTCGCCGAGGGTGCGGGCGCGCCGCTCCCGCTCCGCCACCGCTGCCGTCACATCGTTCTCGACCACCAGCACGCCGGCGCTTCTGCCGGCAGCAGCGGCGATCGGAATATGTTCGGTCTGGATCACCTGTACCCCGTCGGTCCCCTCCAGGCGATGCAGATTCTCGGCTGCTTTACCGGACTCCAGAACCTGCTTGTTCAGCGCCAAATAGCGCTTGGCCACGTCGGCGCCGCGGATATGGGCGACCGATTTGCCGATCATGTCATCGGCCGCGGTGTTTGCCTCTGCCGCGGCCTGCCGGTTGGCGAAGCGGTAGTTGCCCTGCTCATCCAGTATGAACACGGCGGTGGGCTGGCTGTCGGTGACCAGGCGCAGCAATTGGCGCTGGTGATCGATCTCATCCGCCAACCCCTGCAGGCGCCCCGCCGACTGCCGCGCCTGACGCAGATTGAAGTGCCGCCAGCCGGCGACCAACAGCGCCGCCACGAAGCAGACGGCGAACAGGACGGCGGCCACGAACCGCCGAAGCCTGGTTTCCGCATCCGCCAGCGCTTCGTTCCGCTCGATCGTGTACATCAGCGTCCAGGGCACGGAGTCGAAGCGCCGGCCGGTGACGAGAACGGCATTGCCGCGATGGTCGCGCCGCTGGCCGAAACCGCCGGGAGATTCCGTGGCGAAAATCGCATCCAGCTCCGCCGTATCGGTCGCCATGCGCAGGGTCAGCGGCGGCGTGCCGTCGCGCAGCGGCGTTAGATATTCGATGACATTGCCGTCGCGGCGCACCAGCGTCGCCGTGGCGGTTTCGCTGGTTTCGCCCGGCTGCCGCAGCAAGGGGAACAGCTCGGCCGCCACTTCCTTCACGCCGATGATCGTGCCGATCTGCGCGTCCGGGCCCAGGGACCCCTGCACCGCGAAGACTGGAACGGCGAAGGCGATGCTCGGCTGTCCCGCGGCATTTTTGTAGAGATCGCGGATCTGCACTTCGCCCGGCTTCAGCGAGGTGACGAATTCCCGCAAGGGACCGGCCAGGGGTGGCAGGCCGGAGCTGCCGACGACCATCTCGCCTCCGGCATTCAGCAGGGCGAGTCCGGCCGTGCCCGATGACGGCAGATTGGCCTTCACCGTCGAGGCCGTCGCGCCGGCGAATCCCGATTGTAGCGCCGACGCCTCCAGCAGGTTGCGGATGTATTCGGTTTGCGAGTCGATGATGGACAGCGACTCGTCGTCGGTCGGCGCCATCGAGATTTGCGTGGCGTAAAGCTGCAGCGACGGATTGTCGGCCAGTGCGGACAAGGTGTGCACTTGCCCATCGAGCCAGCCGTTGATGGCGGCGTAGCGGGAGTCGCCGACGATGCCCAGCCGCACCTGCCAGTTCCGCAGATCGCGCTGCCATTCGCTTTCGACATAGCGGATGGCCAGCCAGGCGGTCACCACCGTGAAGGCGACAACGGCGACGGCGACCAGAATGCTCCAGGTCAGGCGGCCCGGAGGCTGCTGCATGTCTCGTTTCAGTTGGGGGTCCATCGCAGGCCGGCAGGGATCAGGCGTTGCACATCTTACAATAGTGAGGAATGGCGCAGGAGATTTATTAACGGCGCAATGTTAACCGATCGCTAACGTTAACGTCACTTGTCCCCATATGGCCACAACCGGAAAGTATGAAATTAACCTTGCGTTAAGCGGCTGCGCCTAGCGTCGAAACCAATAAATTCGGGCCAATCCAAGAAAACGGAGTCGAGCGAGGCGATGATTTCCAGCCCGCCGTTCATGCGGCGCCAACGCCGCACCTGTGCCATTTCAGCGCTTGCCGCCGGCGCCGTGATTCTCTTGGCGAGCGCATTTGCGCCGGCCGCGACCGCGGCGTCGAACACTCCGCCGGATTCGATCTTCGGCACCAAGGAACTGCATTCCTCCAACCTCAACATGTTTCCGAAATGGCGCGACGCGTTGCGCCGCTTCGACACCGAACTGAAGAATTGCTCCGGCACGGCCTGCAAGGCGAAGGAATGGAACGCGTTCCTCGACAGCGTGCGGACACTGCCCCGCGAAGAGCAGGTTCGCGCCGTCAACCGGGAGATGAACGACAAGCCCTATGTCACCGATCCCGTCAATTGGCACATGGCGGATTATTGGGCGACGCCGCTGCAGTTCCTGCGCAAGGACGGCGATTGCGAGGACTACGCGATCTCCAAATACATGGCGCTGAAGGCGCTGGGATTCAGGACCGACGAACTGCGCATCGTCGTGTTGCAGGACACCAACCTCAATGTGCCCCATGCGGTGCTGGTGGTGTTCCTCGAAGGGCGCGCGCTCGTACTCGACAATCAGGTCAACGGCATCGTACCCGCCGCCAGCATTCATCACTACCATCCGTTCTATTCCATCAATGAAGACGGATGGTGGCTGCACCGCGGCTGAGATGAACTAGCCGCGCGGCGCGTATTTGCTGAGGATGCGCTGCAAGGTCCGGCGATGCATGCGCAGCCGCCGGGCGGTTTCCGAGACATTGTGATCGCACTGCTCATAGACCCGCTGGATGTGCTCCCAGCGTACCCGGTCTGCGGTCATCGGCATTTCCGGCGGCGGCGGCAACGCCGCGCCACGTTGGAGTAATGCCGCCTCGATCGCGTCGGCATCGGCCGGCTTGGACAGATAGTCGACTGCGCCGGATTTCACCGCCGCCACCGCCGAGGCGATGTTGCCGTAGCCGGTGAGAACGACGATGCGCGCATCGGCGCGCGCGGCGCGGATCGCCGGCACCACCTCCAGGCCGTTGCCGTCGCCCAGGCGCAGATCCACCACCGCATAGGCCGGCTTCAGCGACGCCGCCAGCTCGATGCCGCCGCGCACGCTTTCCGCCGCCGAGACGGCGTAGCCGCGCCGCTCCATGGCCTGCGCCAGGCGCTGGCGGAACGGCGTGTCGTCGTCGACGATCAAAAGCGTCTTGTCGCCGCCATTGCCTTTCGTCTGTGTGGGTGGTGAGTCCATTTTCTCCCCGCTGCTATCGGTAGGCCATCATACGGCATCGCCCTGCAAGCGCGCGCGGTCCCAGGTCACGGTGACCTCGCCGCCGCCGTTGGCGCCGTTGGCGAAGTGAAGCCGGGCATCGGTCTGCTCCAGAAGCGTTTGCGAAATGAACACGCCTAGGCCCATGGGTTCTGCATTGGTGCGGCCCTGGACCCCGCCCGACATATAGGGCTCGCCCAGATGGTCGAGTACGCCGGGGGCAAATCCCGCACCGTCATCCTTGATTGTAACCATTACCTGGCGGTCATCCCAGCCTACCAGCACGCGGACTTCCTTACGGGCGAATTCCATGGCGTTTTGCAACAGATTGCCCAGGCCGTGGAGCAGGGCCGGGCTGGGCGGCACGGTGGGCGGTCCCAGCTTGTCGGCGCCGGGGGACATTGGGGCGGCTACCACAGTCAGCTTGACCCGTCCGGTTCGGTACGGTCCGGCAGCCGTCTCCACCAGGGCGGCGATGGGCAGCCGGTCCAGCGGCGTGCTGCCTTCCGGCTTGGTCGACAGCTCGGTCAGGATCAGGCGGCAGCGTTCTGTCTCGCTGAGCAGCAGTTCCACATCGCCGCGCATGGCGTTGTCGGCCGGCAGGTCCCGCGCCAGTTCCTTGGCAACGACGGCAATGGTGCCCAGCGGGCTGCCCAGCCGATGGGCCGCGGCCGCCGCCAGCGCGCCGAGGGACGACAGCCGCTGTTCCCGGTCCAGGGCCATGTAGCTGGCGGACAGGGCGGCGGACATGCGCCGCGCTTCCTCGGCCACGCTGAAGACATAACCGGCGATGAACACGATTGAGAGGCCGAGAGCGATGGCCAGGCCGGCGACGAACAGCGGCTCCAACTTGAAGTCCATGTCGTTCCAGGGCAGCGGCAGATGGTAGCCGGCCAAGATCGCCAGGATCGCCACGCCCAGCGCCGCCAGCGCCACGGTGCTGAAGCGGGACAGGATGGTGGCGGAGACGGTGATCGGCGCCAGGATCAGCAGCGCGAAGGGATTATGCAGGCCGCCGGTGAGATAGAGCAGCGCCGCGAGCTGCAGCAGATCAAATCCCAGATAAGCTGCCGCCGCACGGTCGCTGAGGCGTTCGGTGGCGCGGCGGCCCACCGTGGCCCGGATATTGACCAGCACAGATGAGCCGACGATCGCCAGGGCGATGAACAGCGGAAATTCGTAACCGAGGCCGAAATAGGTGAAGAGCAGCGCCGATGCCTGACCCAGGGCCGCGATCCACCTGATGGTGATCAGCGTGCGCAGTCGCACGCGGCCGCGTTCGGCGGTCAGCCGCGCCACGGCGCCGTCCCGCAGTCTCTCGGGCAGTTTCTCTGGTGCTGAGTCGATGTTGCCGGAAACGGATGCCATGGTTCGGTATGCCTGGGCCGCGTTTTCCGCAGAGCTGCAGAATGCCTGATAATGGCGCAGCTTGTAGCAGATTCCGGCGCCACGCCGCCAGCCGCACAAGCGCCCAATTCCGGCCCGGCACTGGCCCGCCGCGGGCTTTGCCGTCATAGTGCGGCCATGCCCGAAACCGTCATCGATGTCAGCGCCCTGACCAAGCGCTTCGGCACCGTCGCCGCCGTCGACGCCATTAGCTTTTCCGTATCGCGCGGCGCCACCGTGGCGCTGCTCGGCGGCAATGGCGCCGGCAAGACGACCACGATCTCGATGCTGCTGGGGCTGCTGTTGCCGACCTCCGGCACGGTGACGGTGCTCGGCTTCGACATGCGGCGCAACCGGCGCGGCGCGCTGTCGCGAATCAATTTCTCTTCGCCCTATGTCGACCTGCCCCATCGCTTGACCGTGCGGGAGAACCTGAAGGTCTATGGCATGCTCTATGGTTTGGCCGATCTGAACGGGCGCATCGACGAGCTGTCCGGCGATCTGCATCTCCGGGATTTCCTCGACCGCCCGGTGGGTAGACTCTCGGCCGGGCAGAAGACGCGGGTCGCGCTCGCCAAGGCGCTGCTCAACCGGCCGGAGGTGCTGCTGCTGGACGAACCGACCGCCTCCCTCGACCCGGATACCGCCGACTGGGTGCGCAGCTATCTCGAGACCTACAAGCGCGCCGAAGGCGCGGCGATCCTGCTGGCCTCCCACAACATGAGCGAGGTCGAACGCATGTGCGACCAGGTGCTGATGATGCGCCGGGGGCAGATCGTCGACCGCGGGACGCCCGCCGAACTGCTCAGCCGGTTCGGGCGCGAGACTCTGGAGGAGGTATTCCTCGACATCGCCCGGGACCGCCGCCGGCCCGGCGCGGCGCAGGGCCATCCGCCCGGGCATTCGGCGCCGACGCCGACTACTGAGGAGGCGCTGGAATGAGCGAGATCGCCCGCTCCCTCCGACGCATCGGCGCCATGATGCTGCGGCACTACTTCGTGCTGCGCGGCTCCTGGCCGCGGCTGATCGAGCTGGCCTATTGGCCGACGATGCAGATGATCATCTGGGGCTTCATGACCCAGTTCCTCGCCACCAACAGCAGCTGGGTGGCGCAAGCCTTCGGCGTGCTGCTGGCGGGCGTGCTGCTGTGGGACACGCTGTTCCGCGGCCAGATCGGCTTTGCCCTGTCGTTCCTCGAGGAGATGTGGGCGCGCAACCTGGGCAATCTGTTCGTCAGCCCGCTGCGGCCGGTCGAGCATCTGATATCGATGATGCTCATGAGCATGATCCGCACGCTGATCGGCGTGCTGCCGGCGGCGCTGCTGGCGATCCCGCTCTATCACTATTCGGTCTTTTCGCTCGGCTTCCCGCTGATCGCCTTCTTCCTCAACCTGATGATGCTGAGCTGGGCCGTCGGCATGGTGGTGATCGCGCTGATCCTGCGCTTCGGCCTGGGGGCGGAGAATGCCGCCTGGTTCGTGATCTTCATGATCGCGCCTGTCAGCGCCGTGTACTATCCCGTGACCGTGCTGCCGCTATGGCTGCAGCATGTGGCCTGGGCGCTGCCCTCGACCTATGTGTTCGAGGGCATGCGCGCGATCCTGTTCACCGGCAAGTTCAACCATCAGCTGTTCTTCGGCGCTCTCGCGCTGAACGCCCTCTATCTTGCCATCGGTGCGGCGATCTATTTCTACGCCTTCCACCGCGCGAGATACCGCGGCGCGCTGCTGCAGATCGGCGAGTAGCGCCGGCTACACTTTGCCGCTGACGCCCGCCTCGCCGAAGGTGGCCATGCCGGTGTGGCAGGCGACCGCCGCCTTCAGGATGGAAATGGCGAGCGCCGCACCCGATGCCTCGCCCAGCCGCATATTCAAACTCAGAAGCGGCGGCTTGCCGATGCGCGCCACCAGCCTGCCATGGCCTGGTTCCGCCGAGACATGGGCGACGACGCAATGATCCAGCGCATGTTCGTCCATGGCGTGCAGCACGGCTGCTGCGGCCGTCGAGACGAACCCATCCAGCAGCACCGGCGTGCGCGCCATGCGCGCGGCGATCACCGCGCCGCACATCGCCGCCAGCTCATGGCCGCCCAGCCGCGCCAGGATATCCAGGGGATCGCGCGCGGCATCGCGATGCAGCGCGACGCCGGCGGCAACCACATCCTTCTTCCGCTGCAGCGCCGTGCCGGCGACGCCGGTGCCGGGCCCCACCCATTCCTCCGCCGTGCCGCCGAACAGCGCCAGGCAGAGGGCCGCCGCGCTGGTGGTGTTGGCGATGCCCATCTCGCCGAGGCAGATGACATCGAGGCCGGGCTCGACTGCCATCATGCCGTAGGCCATGGCCTTTGCGCATTCGGCATCGGACATGGCCGGCGCTTCAGTGAAGTCCTTTGTCGGCTGATCCAGCGCCATCTCATAGACGCGGAGATCGGCATCCGCCGCCTTGCAGAGCTGGTTGATCGCCGCTCCGCCGGAGGTGAAGTTCTGCACCATCTGCGCCGTGACGGCGGCCGGAAAGGCCGACACGCCGCGGGCGGCGACGCCGTGATTGCCGGCGAAGACGGCGACACGCGGATGATCGAGCTTCGGCGGATGTTGTCCCTGCCAGGCGCAAAGCCAGGCAGACAGCGATTCGAGGCGGCCGAGCGAACCCGCGGGCTTTGTGAGTTGCGCCTCCCGCTCCGCCGCCTTGCCGGCTGCGGCGGTATCCTCCGACGGCAATCGCTTCAGCAGCGCGCGGATCTCATCCAGCGAGGCAGCGGGCGGATTGTTCATGATGCTTGTTCGACCGAATTGTGCGATGTGAAGGCTGAAGCGGACGGCAACAGTGACAGCGACGCGCAGCGATGCCGCTTTGCGTCCGCCGCCGAATATTCTATAAGCGCCGCGCGCCTTGGGAGACAGCAATGAGCGATCAATTCGACTCCGACGAGATTGATTTGCGCCCGATGGCCTGGTGGACGGATTTCGCGCTGGCGGCGATGTTCCTGACGCGACTGCGGCTGCCGATGCGCGAGTCGGCCGGCATGCCGGCGCTGAAGCGCGCCAGCCGCATGTTCGCCGTCGTCGGCCTGTTCGTCGGTCTCGCCGGGGGTATCGTATATGCCGTCGCGGTTGAGCTCGGCTTCGCCTCCTGGCTCGCCGCATCATTCGCTGTTGGCGCCACGATTCTCCTGACCGGCGGTTTGCATGAAGATGGGCTCGCCGACACGGCCGACGGATTTGCCGGCGGCGGCACGCGTGAAGACATGCTCGCGATCATGCGCGACAGCCGCATCGGCAGTTTCGGCACGCTGGCGCTGATCTTCTCCGTCCTGCTCCGTGTCGCCGCGTTGGCCTCGCTGGCGGATATCGGCATCGTCATCGCCGCCCTGGTCGCCGGCCATGCCGCATCGCGCGCGGCGATGACCGCGGTCATGCATGCCTTGCCGAATGCCCGCAGCGACGGCCTTTCCGCCGGCGTCGGCCGTCCCGACCGCATCGCGGCCGGCATCGGCATCGCGGTCGCTGGGATCGCCGCCCTGGTGCTGCTGCAAGGCGCGGGGCTCCTGGCCATCATCATCGTGGCGGGTGCCGCGGCTGGGATCGCCTGGCTGGCGCAGCGGCAGATCGGCGGCCAGACCGGCGATGTGCTGGGTGCCACCGAGCAGATCGCCCAGGCGGCCTTCCTGGCGGGCCTCACCCTGGCGATATAGACTCGCCGCGATACTGGTGAGGAATCATGGCGGCAACAGTCACGCGCTGGTGGTGGGTAAGGCATGCGCCGGTGAGCGGGAATCAGGGCCGCATCTACGGCCAGGCGGATTTCCCGGCGGATTGCTCAAATCAGACGGTCTTCCAGTCGCTGGCGGCGGTTCTGCCGGCGGATGCCGTCTGGATCACCAGCAATCTCCGGCGCACGCACCAGACCGCCGAGGCGATCCTGGCGGCGATGCCGCGGGCCGAGGCGGCCACGGCTCCGGGGATCGCCCGCCCGGCAGAACGCCTGATCGAGCCCGATATCGCCGAGCAGCATTTTGGCAACTGGCAAGGCCTGACCTTCGACGAACTCCACAAGATGCGCGGCGACGAGCATTTCACCTTCTGGATCTCGCCCGCCAGTGAAGTGCCGCCCGGCGGCGAGAGTTTCGTGGAGGTCGTGAACCGGGTCGGCGGGGCCGTCCGGAGACTGACCGACCAATTCGCCGGCCGGCAGATCGTCGCCATCGCCCATGGCGGATCGATTCGCGCCGCGCTGGCCCATGCGCTGGCCATCGATGCCGAGCGCGTGCTGTCCTTCTCTATCGGTAATTGCTCGGTAACGCAGCTCGACCACATCTACGACCCCGACAGCGTCGATCAGGACAAACAGGGCTGGCGCGTCAACACCGTCAACCTGATGCCGCACCCGCCTTTCGTCCGCTAGGCCGAGTCGCCGCAGAATTGCCATAGTTTGCCGATGTCTTTAGCGGCAATCCGGCCCGATTCGGGCGGCGACAAACAGCACAATGCGATGATTTGAGGAGCTCTCAGAATGTACCCGATTGCCCGCTCTCTGTTTCTGCTGCTGACCCTCGCCCTGGTGGCGGGATGCGTGCAGGACACGCCATCGCCGGCGAGGCAGCAGGAACTGGTCGACCGCGCGCGCATCACTTTCGACAAGCTGGTGACCCATCCCGACTTCACCGAACTGCCCGACTACGTCAAGCGCGCCAATGCCCTGCTGATTTTCCCATCCATCGTGAAGGGCGCCTTCGGCCTCGGCGGCGAGGGCGGCAATGGCGTTCTCGTCGCGCGCGGTCCCAACGGCTGGAGCGATCCCGCCTTCTATCGCGTCTCTGCCGGCAGCCTCGGCCTGCAAGTGGGCGGCCAGGTATCAGAGGTGATCTTCACGGTCATGAGCGACAAGGGGCTGGATGCGCTGATCAACAACCAGTTCAAGTTCGGCGGCGACATGGAAGCGACGGCAGGCCCCACGGGCAAGTCCCAGGGCGCTTCGACGACGTTGAACTTCGGCGCTGACATCTACAGCTTCGCCATGTCATCAGGCCTGTTCGGCGGCGTCTCGCTCGACGGTACCGCCGTGGTGAAGCGCGACGACCTGAACGAAGGCTATTACGGCAAGGGCGCCACCCCCTATGCCATCCTGATCGAGCGGCGTTTCACCAACCCCAACACGGGTGCGCTGAAGGCGTCTTTGTCCGCCTATTGATCCTGCCGGCGTGATGTAGCTTTAGCCTGCGTCCGATCGCCTCAAATGGCGAAGGAAGAGCCCGTCAGCCAGCAGCGCTCAGCACATGAGTCAGCACCGGATGTTCGATGCCCTTGAGCGCGAGGGTGCGGGTTGGAGAGCCGGCAGTAAGTTTCGGAACCTGCGCTGCGCATTCCGCCGAGACCAGGATCTCGCCGGCGGCGGCTTGAGCTTCGAGCCGGGCAGCCAGATTAACCGGGCTGCCGATTGCGGTGAAGTCGCTGCGCACGGTTGAGAATTCGCCGATCTCGACCTGACCGGTATGGACGCCGACACCAACGCCGAGATCATCCGTGGTTCCGTCATCGGAGTGTTTGGATATGGCCGCGAGGGCGGCCTTGCAGCGCCGCTGAATGTCGAGGGCCGCGGTTACCGCCGCTTCGGCGTGGCGTTCGATCTTGATGGGAAAATTGAATATCGCCATCAGTCCGTCGCCCATCTGCTTGTTGACGATGCCGTCATGGGCCCAGATGCCTTGCGCACATTGATCCTGAAAGGTGCTGACGATGTCACTCAGTGCGACGGGGTCGATGCGGTCGGAGAGACGGGTATAGCCGCGGATGTCCGCGAACAGGATGGTCGCCGTCGCCGAAATATGCCGGGTCTTCTTGACCCGGCGGAACGCGCGTTCGCAGATCGTGCAGATATTCGGATTCATCTTGCTCCGCGTAATGCCGAATATCCGGAACGGGACGGCGAGCGGACCCCGAATCGGGATCGGCACGCTCATTTGGTCCCAACAGCCGCGGCAGATCTGGGCGTGGCTGTGAGCAAGTTGATTCATCAGGCTATATCCCGCAGATGGCCGGTCAGGACGGTTCGATGAGAACTTTAGCTCATTCCCGGTCGGGGCGTGACACTATTCCACACTACCGCCCAGCCAGCCAGCCGGGAGACCCACAGTGAGATGGGCGTCTCCGAAGGCGCTCTCCGCAGGAGCCTTTCGCCTATCTCCTGTTGGCAATCGTCGAGGTTGCCGCCGGCCGGCTCGCTGCCGCCCGTGGCCATGTTGCCACGCTGCTCGCCAGAGTGACTTGCGCGCTTCCGCAAACTCTGCATATGACAAGAAACTTACATGAGCAGTCCGGATGTCACTTGCGCAGGAATTTGCCACCAACCTCTTCCTTACCGACGGAGCACAACATGATCAACCGAGTAAGCCAGTTTACCGGCCTCGTTCTTGTTACCGCTCTGGGGACAACAAGCGGTCATGCCGATGAAGATGCGGCGAAAGTGACCGCGGATGCAGTGCGGGCCCAAGGCTTTTCCTGCTTGGAACCGATTTCCGCTCAGCGCGATCCGGCGGCAAGCAAGCCCGATGAGACAGTCTGGATTCTCGAATGCCAGGACGCGCGCTACCAGGTGCGATTCAAGGGCGATACGAAGGCCGAAATCGAGCGTCTTCAATAGGTGGGACGACATTGGACGAGAAATCCGGGCAACCCGGGACAGGCTGGGTTGATAGCTCTGCGCTCAATCAGGTAGCCCCGCCATGCGGAGGCCATCGAGATAGTGCGCAAAGCTTGCCGTGTCGCCAAACAGGTGGGTTTCTCGGACAAATGCAATTGAAGTGTTTGGCCGCTTGACCTGCAATTGCTGGATGCAGGTCCTGGCCTCCTCGAGCCTGCCAAGCTGGGCCAGAGCCGCGATTAATACAGTGTACCGCGACCATTGGAAGTTCGGCTGCTGTAGTGCGCGCCGCGCCCATTCGGCAGCTTCCTCGTAGCGCTTGAGAAAATACGCGGCATCGGCGAGTCGCACCAGGAATGATCCCATGTTCGGGTCATGCGGACTCAGTCGTATCGCCGCTGTCAGGTGGGGGATGCCCTCCTCGGCCCGTCCCGAGAATACGAGCGTCGCACCCAGGCCGTAATGCGCGAGTGCCAGTGAAGGATTCAGCTCCAGTGCTGTCTTCAGCTCCCGGAATGCAGCGTCGTATTCGCGGCGCATATAGTAGGCTCGCCCCAACGTACAGTGAGCCCCGGCATCTTCGGCGTCGAGCGCCACTGCCCGCAATGCGGGTGCGAGTGCTTTCTCACGATTGTCCGAAATAGAATCTGCAAAGCCGTAGACGCCCTCGTAGTAGTAAGACTCGGCGAGCCCGGAATGTGCGGGCCCGAGCTGCGGGCCCCGCGCGATTGCTTCAGCAAAATACTGGCGCGCCCGTTGCAGATCATCCTTTGTGTATTCATAGAGGTGCGACATGCCGCGCTGGTAGAGATCCCAGGCGTCGAGATTATCCGGACGCTTGCCGGCCGAGCGCCGGCGCTCCACCTTGCCGAGCTCCGGTTCGACCGCACCGATGATTGTCTCCGTGATTTCGTCCTGCACGGCGAATATGTCGGAGAGTTCGCGATCGTAGCGTTTCGCCCAAAGCTGTCTTCCGGAGGTGCCTTCCGCTAGCTGCGCGCTGATCCGGACCCGCTCACCGGCCTTGCGAACGCTGCCCTCGAGCACGTAGCGAACGCCGAGTTCCTGCGCGACTTGCTTAACGTCGGTCGATCGTCCCTGGTAGGCAAAGGATGAGTTCCGCGCTATCACGAAGAGCCAACGCGCGCGTGAGAGCCCGGTAATGATATCCTCGGTCATACCGTCGGCAAAATAGTCCTGCTCAGGATCACCGCTCATGTTGGTGAACGGCAAGACGGCGATCGAAGGCTTGTCGGGAAGCGCCAAGGCTGGCCGTGACTGCGCTGCTTCGCCGCTGAGCCGCACGCGGTAGACCCGTACCGGCCAGGCGATGTTCTTGAGCTGTTGCTCGCCGGTATCCTCGAAGGCGATATCGAGCTTGCCACGCGTATCCTCCTGCACACGGCCCGAAACGCAGATTCCGCCCGGCTCGGCGAGGCCTTCCAGACGAGCCGCCACATTCACGCCGTCGCCGTAGATGTCGCCGCCGTCGATGATGATATCGCCGACATTGATGCCAACACGGAACTCGATCCGCCGCTCTTGAGGCACGTCGGCATTGCGCCTGAGCATTCCGCGCTGGATCTCGATGGCACAGCGCAGCGCATCGACCACGCTCGC
>DATKFM010000304.1:0-10542 GCA_035544395.1 Verrucomicrobiia bacterium | reverse complement strand
TCGAGCGCCGCGCATCGGGATTTCCGGGCGGTGGCGACTATGCCGTCTTCAGCAGCGCTGGCTGGATCGGCAGCTTGCGCAGCCTGACGCCCGTTGCGGCATAGACCGCGTTCAGCACGGCCGGCATGAGCCCGGAAGTTCCAGGTTCGCCGATGCCGCCGGGGTCGGCGCTGCTCTTCACGACCTCGACCTCGATGGCCGGAGCCTCATCGATGCGCAGCATCCGGTAGTTGTCGAAGTTCGACTGCTCGACGCGACCATTCTTGAGCGTGATCTCGCCCCACAGCGCAGCGGTGATGCCGAAGATGATGCCGCTCTGCATTTGAGCCACAATTGTATCGGGATTGACGGCGACACCGGTGTCGACGACGCATACCACGCGATCGACACGCACCTCGCCTGATTTCGAGACCGTGACTTCCGCGATCTGGGCCATGTAGCTGCCAAACGTGTTGTTCACGGATACGCCGCGGCCGCGTCTGTCGCCAAGCGGCGTCCCCCAGTTCGCCATTTCGGCGGCGCGGTCGAGCACATGCAAGGCCCGCGGATTGTTGCCGAGCATCGCGCGGCGATACTCGACGGCATCCTTTTTCGCGATCGCCGCCAGTTCGTCGACGAAACCCTCGATGACACAGACGTTATGCGTGGGGCCGACGCCACGCCAGAACGCCGTAGGAATGCCCGGCGGTTCCTGGCGCAGGAATTCGACGCGCTTGTTGGGAACGTCATACGGCATGTCGATCGCGCCATCGACGCCGTCGGGGTCGATGCCGTCCTTGAACAAGGGTGGGAAGAACCGCGCCATGACAGACGATCCGGCAATGCGATGGCTCCACGCAATGAGCCTGCCTTCGGTATCGAGGCCGGCGGAGAAACGGTCGTAGTAGTACGGCCGGTACATGTCGTGCTGGATGTCCTCCTCGCGGCTCCACACAACCTTAATCGGATCCTTCGACTGCTTGGCGATCAGCGCTGCCTGGACGATGAAATCGAATTCCAGCCGGCGCCCGAAGCCGCCGCCGAGCAGGTGATTGTGCAGGCGCACCTGCTCCGGCTTCAGGCCAAGTGTTTGTGCCACGACCTGCTGCGCGACGGTCGGAATCTGCGTCCCGACCCAGATGTCGCAGCCGTCGGCCGTCATCTGCACTGTGCAGTTCATTGGCTCCATCGTCGCGTGTGCGAGGAAGGGTACCTCGTAGATGGCGTCCACCTTGGTCGCCGCCCCGGCCAGTGCGGCCGATACGTCGCCATCATTCCTGGCCACGGCGCCCGGGTTCTCGGAAGCCTTCGCCAATGCCGCCACCACATCCGCCGTGGAAACCGCGGCATGAGGCCCGTCGTCGAACCTGGCCGCACCGGCCTCAAGACCTTGCTTCGCGGCCCAATAGTGGTCGGCAATCACGGCCACGGCATTGTCGAGCTTGGCCACCTGATGCACGCCCGGCACCTTCAATGCGGCCGCGTCGTCGAACGACGCGAGGGTACCGCCGAAAGCAGGCGACGCGGCGACCGTGGCGATCTTCATGCCCGGGATCTTCACATCGATGCCGTACATCGCCGTGCCGTTGACCTTGCCGGCGACATCGAGCCGCTTGGCGGCGGTGCCGATGATCCGGAAGGTGCTTGGATCCTTGAGTTTGATGTCTTCGGGAACAGGCAACTGCGCCGCGGCGTCGGCCAAGTCGCCATAGCCAATCCGCTGCGTGCCGGTCGCGTCAACGACATGGCCCGGCTCGGTCTTGAGTGTGCTTTCGTCGACGCCCAGCTTCGTCGCAGCCGCTGCGATCAGCATTGCCCGCGCGGCGGCGCCGGCCTGGCGCAACGGAAGGTAGAAGGCGCGGATCGACGATGAATTGCCTGTCGTCTGCACGCCGCCGAGAAAGGCGTTGCCGTACAGCTTGTCGTTCGGCGGCGAATGCTCCACGGCGACATCGCTCATGTCCACGTCGAGTTCTTCCGCCACCAGCATCGGCAGCGATGTGTAGGTGCCCTGGCCCATCTCGACCATCGGCGATATGACGGTGACCTTGCCCTGCCGATCGAGGCGGATGAACGCATTGGGCGCGAATGACCCGGCATCCGCGGCCGATGGAACCCTGGGCATCCAGCCGATCATGAGCCCGCCGCCGAACGCGGCACCGGCCTTGAGAAAATGACGGCGGGAAACGAAGTTATCGCCCGACGGGCCGAAGTCCTGCGGCATGGCCGGCCTCAATTCGCGGCGGCGGCCTTGGCCGCCTGCTTGATGGCTTCGCGGATGCGCACATAGGTGCCGCAGCGGCAGATGTTGCCGGACATGCCTTGATCGATATCGCTGTCGGTCGGCTCGGGGATTGCCTCGATAATTGCCGCCGCCGTCATGATCTGACCCGACTGGCAATATCCGCACTGCACGACCTCAAGGCTGAGCCAGGCATCCTGTACCGCCTTGCCGGCAGGCGTATCGCCGATCGCCTCGATGGTCGTGATGTCCCTGTCAGCGACCTCGCCGGTTTTTGTGATGCACGAGCGGCGCGGCTCGCCGTCCACATGGACTGTGCAAGCGCCACATTGACCGATCCCGCATCCGAACTTGGTGCCGGTCATGCCGAGGACATCGCGGATGACCCACAGCAGGGGCATGTCGTCGGCAACCGACACGGAAACCTTCTTTCCATTCACGTTGAGTTCAATCATCACGGCCTCATTTCACGGCAAATCTCAGCCGGCTCAGGCGGGCGGGCAGTGAGCGCCCGTCTCGACCCATAGCTTGATGAGAGCGCCAAAATGCTTTTGTGTCCCGGGAGCCGGTGTACGTCCTGGGCCGGGATTCCAGGCCCATCCGACCAGTTCGTCGTCTGTCACATGGTCGACGATTTGTCCCAGTGTCTTGCCGCCGTTCCGCTTTGGGTCCTTGATCTGCTCGCAGATGGCGCCGAGCGACTTGCCGACCCAGGCCATTTCGATTGGGGCAAGATGCCAGTTCGGGTTTCCCGGGACGTGACCAGGCTCGAAATTGGTTTCACCATGACAGGTGGTGCAGCGCATGCCGATGGCGCCGAGCCCATCCTCGCCGCGGACGACAAGGGGCCGATGCGGATGGCTATCGTCATTCTGCAGCGGGCGGTCGCCGGCGGGATGACAGTTCAAGCAGCGCGGATGCTGGATCACTTTGCCCGCCTCTTCGAAGATCGCGACGGACCGCGCGCTCTCGTCGGCGATCGTGGAAAAATCCTTGCCCGATTTCAACGAAGCCCGTTGGCCGGTCTGGCCGGCACTGGAAAGAACAACAGCAGCCAAGGCCGCAAAAACCGAAAGCCAAATCAAACGCCGCATCGTCATGCCCCGAACTCGCCGGCTTCGGACCCCAGCCCGTTTCAAGACGGCTAACTTACTGTCGCGTCTCAGAATAGTGCCAAAAAAAGTCCGTGCAAATGTCAGATTTGTTGCCTGCCAAAGCGAGAGGTTCGACCGCAAGTCCTGTTGCCAGAGCCTGCGTCGCCGCCTAAATTCCGCCCGCTCGCAACAAGGGGCCGAAGATGCAGGACTTCAATCGTTGGATCTGGTGCGCTATCGCGTTTCTGTTCGGCGTCATAGCGCTGTTCGTCTCCGCCCGCGGCGGCCCGGAGCAGCCGGTGGCCTATTACGGCGGCCTGCTGTTCTTTGCCTTCGCCGTCGGCTTCGCGCTGTTCCAGATCAAGCAGCACTTCGACCATCCCGCCAAGCGCCACCACTAACGGCGCCCGCGCTCAGTCGAGCGCGATGAGCAGCCCCTTGAGATAGGCCGTCTCCGGCAACGCCGGGTGGACCGGATGATCCGCGGCGGCGCCGACCGATTTCAAAATCCGTGCCGGCCGCTCCGCATCCCAGATGCCCCGCGCCACCTGTTCGGCGAACAGCTCGGGCGTCATGTGGTGGGAGCAGGAGGCGATGAACAGGAATCCGCCGGGCGCCACCACCCGCGCCGCCAGCCGCGCCAACTTGCGATAGCCGCGAGCAGCCTGGTTCAGTTCCTTCTTCGACTTCACGAAGGCCGGCGGATCGGCGACCACGATATCGAACTTCTCGCCCGAGTTCGCCATCGACGCCAGCCGCTCGAAGGCGTCGCCGCGCTCGAAGCGGCAGCGCGCCGTCACGCCGTTCAATTCCGCCGCCTTTGCCGCCAGCGTCAGGGCCGGCTCCGAACTGTCGACGGCGAGCACGTCCTTCGCGCCCGCCCGGGCGGCCTGGATCGCAAAGCCGCCGCTGTAGCAGTAGACATCCAGCACCCGCGCATCCCGCGCCAGCGCCGCCACCATTGCCCGGTTGTCCCGCTGATCGAAGAACCAGCCGGTCTTTTGCCCGCCGGAGAGATCGGCCAGGAAGCGGGCGCCATTCTCGGCGATCTCGATCGGTTCGCCGCGATCGCCCTTGGCCCAACGTTCATAGGACTCCAGGCCCTCGAGCGTCCGCATGCCGCCGCTGTTGCGCAGGAGCACCGCCGCCGGCTGGAGCACCTGGTCCAGGGCCGCCAGCAGGTCCGGCAGCAACTGTTCCACGCCGGCGCAATTGACCTGCACCGCCAGCGTGTCGCCGTAGCGGTCGATCACCGTGCCCGGCAGCCCGTCCGCCTCGGCATGGATCAGCCGGTAGTACGGCGCCTCGAACAGCTTCTGCCGCAGGGCCAGCGCCCGCTGCAATCGGTCCGCCAGCAACGCCCCGTCCACCTCGGTCTGCGCCTCGCGCGACCAGAGGCGCGCTGCAATCAGCGTGCGCGGATTGAACATCGCCGTGCCAAGCGCGCGCCCGTCATTGGCTACCAGCCGCACGGTCGCCCCCAGCGGCAGGGCCTTCGCCGCCGCATCCATCGCGATCTCATTGGAATAGACCCAGGGATGGCCGAACAGCACGCGCCGCTGCTCTCCGGCCTTCAGGGTGATCTTCGGGAGCGCCGCCGCCGCCGCATTCTTGCTCGCGTCATTCATGGCGCGGCGACCCTATAGCAGCTAGTCGCCGACGGCCACCCCTTCGCGCCTGTTGTCGGCGGCGCCCAGCAGGCCCGCCGATGTCACGGCAATCACGTGCAGGCCGCTGTTCATGGCCGATGGCTTCACCGTGTGGCCCAGCACCTGCAGCGCCGTCACCTGAGTCTCCAGCACGGTGCCCGCTTCGACCTGCGTCTCCTTGCCCCTGTTGGCCATGTTCGGCAGGTCGATCGCCGCCTGGGGGTCGAGCCGCCAGTCGAGCAGGCCGATCAGCGTCTTGGCCACATAGGCGATGATGCGGCCGCCGCCGGGCGACCCCAGCACATAGAGCAGCTTGCCGTCATGATCGAGCACCATCGTCGGCGCCATGGAACTGCGCGGCCGCTTGCCCGGCTGCACGGCATTGGCCACCGGCCGGCCGTCCCGGGTTGGTTCGAAACTGAAATCGGTGAGCTGGTTGTTGAGGATAAAACCGTCGGCCATCACCCGGGCGCCGAAACTGTCCTCGACCGACGAGGTAAAGCTCACCGCATTGCCATCGCGGTCGATGATGCTGAGATGGGTGGTGGACTCGGATTCAGTTTGCGGCAGCGGCGCGGCCATGCCGCTTTGCATCGGCAGCTTGCCCGGCGTGACCTTCAGAATCGTGTTGCCGAAGGGGATTTGCTGCGAACGCCTGTTGATGTACTCGCTGTCGAGAAGCTCCGCAGTCGGCACTTTCAAGAAATCCGGATCGCCGACATAGAAGTTCCGGTCGGCATAGGCGAGGCGGCTGGCCTCGGCGAACAGATGCACCGCCGCCGGTGTGTTCGGGCGTATATGCTGGAAATCGAACCGCTCCAGCAGCTTCAGGATTTGCAGGATGGCGATGCCGCCGGAGCTGGGCGGCGGGGCGCTGCAGATGCGCCATTGCCGGTAGTCGGCGCAGACGGGATCGCGCTGCCGCGCCTGATAGCGCGCGAGATCGGCGCGGCTGAGGCGGCCGGGATTGCCCGGCGCCGTTGCCACGGCATCGACAATCCGCGCGGCGATCTGCCCGCTGTAGAAAGCATCGGCGCCGCCAACCGCGATCAGCCGCAGGCTCGCCGCCAGCGCCGGATTCTTCAGGATGGATCCGGCTTGTAGCGGCTGCCCCTTGGCGTCGTAAAAATAGGCCGCCGCCGCACCGGACTGCTTGAGATACTCGTCACCGGCAATCGACTCCGCCAGCCGCGGCGACACCGGGAAGCCCTGCTCGGCAAGCCGGATCGCGTCATCAAACAGCCGCGACCAGGACAGCTTGCCATGGTCCCGATGCACCTGCTCCAGCATGCGCAGCGCACCCGGCGTGCCGACAGACAAGCCGCCCACCACCGCGTCATAGAACGCCTTGGGCGTGCCGTCGGGCTGCAGGAACATGTTTGCCGTCGCCCGCGCGGGAGCCGTTTCCCGCCCGTCATAGAAATCGAGATCCCGGCTCTTGCCGTCGTAGTACAGCAGGAAGCCGCCGCCGCCGATGCCCGAGGATTGCGGCTCCACCAGCGTCAGCACCATCTGCGCGGCGATCGCCGCATCCACTGCATTGCCGCCCGACTGGAGCATGCGCAGCGCCGTCTCCGCCGCCAGCGGATGGGCCGCCACCACCATCTCGGATTTCGCGGCAACAGGCTTGCTGGCTGCAGCCGCGGACTGCAGCGCCGCACCGAGGATTCCATACAGGAAAATTATCAGCAGGCCGATGACGCACAGCGGCCGCGCCGCGCCGTGGCGCGTCATCCAGAATTCAGACTTCATGCCCCCACCCTCTGGTCCGGTTTGTCCGGACATTCGCATTTATGCATTTGAACCTATTCGTTGCCCCGATCCTGCGCCAGCCTGGCACCCGCTAGCAACCCCAAGTCCTTCCCGGCAGCCGGAAAAATCCAGTTCTGCCAAACCCTTGCAATATCGCGGCGGCGCAACATATTGATTGTGCAGCGCACAATGGAACGCTAGGATTTACCCTTCATTGGGTCTCGCTTGCGGAGGAGGACGCCGTGAGCACTGAACGACGCAACCGCCGGATTACCGTTCCCGAACTTCGCGCCCGCAAGGGCGGCGAACCCATCGTCTGCCTGACCGCTTATACGACTCCCATGGCACAGCAGCTGGATCACCATTGCGATCTGCTGCTGGTGGGCGATTCCCTGGGCATGGTGGTCTATGGCTTCGAGACCACGCTGCCGGTCACCCTTGAACTGATGATCGCCCATGGCGGCGCCGTGCGCCGCGGCAGCGAGCGGGCGCTGATCGTCGTCGACCTGCCCTTCGGCAGCTATCAGGAATCGCCGGAGGCCGCTTTCCGCGCCGCCGCCCGCGTCATGCAGGAGACGGGCTGCTCCGCCGTGAAGCTGGAAGGCGGGCGCGAGATGGCCGACACCATCGCCTATCTCACCGCCCGCGGCATTCCCGTCATGGGCCATATCGGCTTGATGCCCCAGTCCGTACATAGCGTCGGCGGCTACCGCGCCCGCGGCAAGGACGAAGCCCAGGCAGCCGACATCATGGCCGATGCGCAAGCGGTCGCCGAGGCCGGCGCCTTTTCCATCGTCGTCGAAGGCGTTGTCGAGCCCCTGGCGCGGGAGATCACCGAGCGCGTCGCCGTGCCCACCATCGGCATCGGCGCTTCGGCCGCCTGCGACGGACAGATTCTCGTGGTCGACGATCTCATCGGCATGTTCAACGATTTCACGCCCAAGTTCGTGAAGCGCTATGCCGAGATCGGCGAAGAGATCGGCAAAGCCGTGGCGCAATATGCCGCCGACGTCCGCGCCCGCCGCTTCCCTGGCCCGGAACACACCTTCCGTCCCGGCCAGCGCCCGCAGCCTCTCACTCCCGTCCCGCCGCGCACCTCGCGGCCACATTAACGCACATGACTCTCGTCCCTAGTCGTCCTTCCCTTGCGGGATGGACAGGGGGTGGGATCTTTGTGGTGAAAACTTCCTAAGCTCCCCGTCATGACCGCCGTCATCAGAACCGTCGCCGACCTCCGCGCCACCGTCGCCGCCTGGCGCCGCAACGGCGAAACCATCGGCCTCGTTCCCACCATGGGCGCGCTGCATGACGGCCATCTGTCGCTGGCGGCCCACAGCCGCGCCGACAACAAGCGCAGCATCGCCACGCTGTTCGTGAACCCGACCCAGTTCGGGCCGAAGGAGGATCTCGCCGCCTATCCCCGCGACGAGGCGGCCGATCTGGCGAAGCTCCAGTCCGCCAATGTCGATGCGCTCTACGCGCCTTCGGTCGCCGAGATGTATCCCAAGGGCTTTGCCACCACGGTCACAGTCGCCGGCCTCACCGATCATCTCTGCGGCCCGCACCGGCCGGGGCATTTCGCGGGAGTCGCCACCGTCGTCAGCAAGCTGCTGCTGCAAGCAACCCCTGACCGCGCCTATTTCGGCGAGAAGGATTTTCAGCAGCTCCAGGTGATCCGCCGCATGGCGGCCGATCTCGATATCCCCGTGCGGATCGTCGGCGTGCCCACCGTGCGCGAAGCCGACCGTCTCGCCCTCTCGTCGCGCAATCGCTATCTCAGTGCCGAGGACCGCGCGCACGCAGCCGCCCTGCCGCGCATGCTGGCCGATATCGCCGGGCGCCTGAGCAGGGAACCCGGCGCCGTGGCCCGCGAAATCGCCTGGGGCTTCCGCCAGCTCGAAGATGCGGGCTTCCGCAAGGTCGACTACATCGAAGTTTGCGATGTAGCGACTCTTCAGCCGACGCGGCAGGTGACCGCCCCCTCCCGCGTCTTCGCCGCCGCGTGGCTAGGACGAACAAGGCTGATCGACAATTGGCAGATCGGCGCCGCTTAAGGGGCCGCGGCAGCCTTGGTCCCGACACAAATCCCTTTCAAGCTCCTAACGGCCTGTTAAGCACCTCTGGCAGTAGAATCGAGCCCCTGGTCCCGGCATAGGAATTCTGACGGACTTGCGCATCGTTCGATTCAACCTCGCCCATTGTCATGATTGACGTCGACGACCGGAAGCACAGCTCCGTCGCGCTGCGTCTCATGCCGGCGCCGGAGCTACCCGAAGCGGAATCGCGGCTGCCGACTCGCTGGGAGGCCGCTCTGTTCGCCGGCAAGGCTTGGTGCTTCCGTATCAGGCGCTGGTTCCACGACGATTTCGGCCGGCGGCCGGTGCGGCTCAAGCGGGAACCGCTTTCCGCCAGGGCGCCGGCGATGGCCCTCTCCCAGAGCCTGCTGTTCCCGAGCGACACGCCGGCAGAGCGGCTGTTGCAGGCGGGCAAGGTGCAAAATCTCCGGGTTGCCGCCCGCTATCTCGATGGCCTGGTGATTCCGGCCGGCGGGCTTTTCAGCTTCTGGGCGCAAGTGCCGCGTCCGTCCCGCCGTCTCGGATTTGTCCAAGGCCGGGAACTGCGCGAAGGCTGCGTGATCGCGAGCGTCGGCGGCGGGCTCTGCCAGCTCAGCAATGCGCTCTACGACGCCGCGCTGAAGGCCGGCTGCGACATCGTCGAGCGCCATGCCCATTCGCGCCGGATCGAAGGGTCGATGGCGGCGCAGGGGCGCGATGCCACGATCTTCTGGAACTATGTCGATCTGCGCTTCCGGCCGCCGGCCGATTGCCAGCTGCAGGTCGCCCTCGACCGGGATGATCTGAAGGTCACGTTGCGCCGCCATGGCTCTCCGGCAAAAACATCCGCGCCGGTTTCGCGCAAGACCTTGCCAGCCGGCTCCGATACCGATCGGCCCGCCGCGAACTGCGAGACCTGCGGCATGGTCACCTGTTTCCGCCATGAACCGGCGGCAAGCCGGGAAACGGCCACATCCACGGCGTGGCTTGTCGATGGCTGGTGGCCGGAGTTCGACGGCTATCTGCGGGAGAACGCAGCGCCGGCCGACTGGCTGTTCACGCCGCTGGACAGCCGGCGCTTGCGCATTGGCCCCTATCGCTGGAGCAGCGGTGGCTTTGCCGAAGTGCGGCAAGCGCCGTGGCTTGTTGTCAGCCGGTCGCTGCGCAGCCGGCGTCTCGCCGCGCAAGGCGCCCAGCGTCAGCGCGCGCTCCTGCAGATGGATGAAGCGCTGGCCAGGCACTACGCCCGTCGCCTGCCCTTCACAGCCACCCATCTGGTGATCAGCCAGGCCTTGCTGCCGTTCCTCTGGCGCGACGGCGTTCTCGGCGGCCGCAGCTTCGATGTGCTGATGACCCGGCTCCCGCTGGAGACTCTGCAGACGACCCTCGACCGCGCGGCGCAAGCCTGGCCGACGTCGCCGACCCTGGCAGATTTCCGTGCCGAGCCGGCCTTGCTGGCGGCAGAGCGCGATGCGCTTGCGGCCGCCCGGTATTGGATCACGCCCCACAGCAAGATCGCCCGTCTGGCCGGCGCCAGGGCCAGGAAACTCGACTGGCATCTGCCAGCGCTGACGAACCGGACCACGGGTGATGACACAGTCTTCTTTCCCGCCAGCACGCTCGGCCGTAAGGGGGCTTATGAATTGCGGGAGGTTGCGCGCGATCTCGATCTCACGCTCGCTCTGGGCGGCGGTATTCTGGAAGGCAATGAATTCTGGAACGACGTGCGCGCAGGTCCCGCCGGCAGCGATGCGCTTTCGACTGCAAAACTC
>DATKFM010000303.1:0-8115 GCA_035544395.1 Verrucomicrobiia bacterium | reverse complement strand
AGGCCCGGCGCACCGCCCAGGCATTTGCCGGGTCCGGTGATGAAGATATCGGCGAAGCAATCATCGGGATGGATATCCATGCCGCCGAACGACGACACCGCGTCGACGATCAGCAGTGCGTCATTGTCGCGCACGATCTTGCCGATCTCCCGCGCCGGATTGATGGTGCCGGAGGGCGTGTCGTGATGCACCAATGACACAACCTTGATGTCCGGCCGCTTGCGGAACGCGTCCGCCACCTGCTGTGGGTCGATGGCCTCGTTGTAAGGAACCTCGATCTCCACCATCTCCTTGTGGTAGCGGGCGGACCAATAGCCGAAGCCCTTGCCATAGACGCCGGAAGCCAGGTTCAGCACCACATCTTCGGGCGAGATCAGCGATGCCGCCGATGCCTCGATGCCCGGCGCCGGTTCGCATTGCAGGATCAGCGCCGGCTGCTTGACGCGCATCGCCTTCGCCGATTTAAGCGTGATGTTTTCGTAGAACTGCTGGAAATAGGGGTCGAAATCGTAGTGCACCGGCCGCGACATCGCGCGCAGCACGCGCGGAAAGGCGGCGACGGGACCTGCTGATAGCGTGATGACGGGTTCCCGGATAGGCGTCGAGGCCATGGCGGCGCAATCCCCCTGCGTTCTGGTTTCTTGTGAAGCCTTGGTTCGCGGCATGATAGACTCGCGGCGGGAAAAGTGAAAACAATATCGTCCCGCTCGCTCGATTGGTCCCACCAATTCATGTCCTCACCCGAAAATTGGTTCGATTTCCTGATCATTGGTTCAGGGACGGCCGGCTGCGTCCTGACGGCGCGCTTGAGCGAGGATCCGTCGCTGCGCATCGGGTTGGTGGAGGCCGGCGGGCCGGCCGTCGACCCGCGCATCGCCATTCCCGGTCAATGGCCGATGCTCCAGAACAGCGAGATCGATTGGGCCTACCGCACAGTGCCGCAGCGCCACACCGCCGGCCGTGTCCATGAATGGGCGCGCGGCCGAGTGGTCGGCGGTTCCACGGCGCTGAATGCCATGGCACATGTGCGGGGCCACCCCGACGATTTCGCCGCTTGGGTGGCCGAGGGCTGCGAGGGTTGGAGTTATCCGGACCTGCTGCCTTACTTCATTCGCTCGGAAACCTATGCACCGGGCGCTTCCGCCTACCATGGCGGAGACGGACCGGTTTATCTAACGCGACCCGCGGAACCCCATCCCATCACCGCGGCCTACATGGCGGCGGGTGTGGAGACTGGTATCCCGCCGACCGATGACCATAACGGCCCGCGCATTGCCGGCCCTTGCCTCAACACCCTGACCATCAAGGATGGTCGGC
This sequence comes from Verrucomicrobiia bacterium, assembly GCA_035544395.1. Taxonomy (GTDB): domain Bacteria; phylum Pseudomonadota; class Alphaproteobacteria; order Dongiales; family Dongiaceae; genus DATKFM01. The sequence continues at coordinate 6,798 of DATKFM010000303.1, read as the reverse complement.
GGCAGACCATCGCCGACGCGTATCTGATGCCAGCGGCCGGCCGCGACAATCTGATGCTGATGAGCGGGACGGAGGTGCTGTCCTTGATATTCGAAGGCAGGCGTTGCCGGGGCATCCGGGTGCGCGGGCGAGACGGCGCCGCGGAATTGTTTGCTGAGCGCGGCGTGATCCTGTCCGCGGGCACCATAGGCACGCCTCTGCTGCTCTTGCGGTCGGGCATTGGACCGGCGGACGATCTGCGCGCCCTCGGCATCGACGTGCAGCAGGATCTGGACGGCGTCGGCCGCAATCTCCACGATCATCTGCTGTCGGGCGGCAATGTCTATCGGGCGCGGCGGCCGGTGCTGGCGTCGCGCTATCAGCATTCGGAATCCCTGATGTACATCGAGCGGCCGGGCGTGAAGGGCGCGCCGGAACTGGTGCTGGCCTGTGTGGTCCTGCCGGTGACGACCGAGCAATTCACCGGCCCGGCGATTGGCGAGGGCTATACCCTGATGTTCGGCTTCACCCATCCCCGCAGTCGCGGCAGCGTGCGTCTAGCGGCGGCTGATCCGGCGGCAGCGCCTTTGATCGATCCAAACTATCTCGCAGAAGAATACGACCGCGAGACCTATCTCGCGGCGCTGGATGCGGCGCAGACCATCGGCAACGCGCAGGCGCTCGGGGAGTGGCGCGATGAAGAAGTGCTGCCCGGTCTCGGCGTTCGATCGAAATCCGAGCGACAGGAGTTCCTGCAGAAAGCCGCGTTCACCCATCATCATCCCGTCGGCACCTGCAAAATGGGGACGTCTGAAGCCGCCGTGGTTTCATCCGACCTCCGCCTGCGTGGCGTTGACGGCCTCTATGTCTGCGACGCCGCCGTCATACCGTCGATCACCACCGGCCCGGTGAATGCCGCCGTCATCGCCATCGCCGAACGCGCCAGCGACCTCTTGCGCGGCAAGGCGCCGTTGCCGGCCGTAAGGTTTTGATGTTCCCGTGTCGAATGATCGTGCTGTTGATGCTGGCGGTCACCGCCTGCACGAACGACATTTCCGCCGATCGTCCGGTAACCCTCCGCCTCACCAACTCCGGCGCCGAAACCATGTCCTGCCGCCTGATGTTCGGGCATTGGGTGGACCGTGATCTCGGCCGCTTCGCGCCGGGCGAGGGTGTCGACATCGCTATCACTCAACAGGGCTCAGACGGCGCGCTCTTCGTCCTGCGCGAGGATGGTGCGCGCCGCATGATGATCGAGACCATCAATTGCGGCCGCGACGGCGATTGGTTGGGGACCTTCGGCCAGGTTGATTTGGCGCCGGCGCGGGCCGCGCGCGCTGCCGGGATCGACGCAGCATGTGCCGCGCCGAACGGCGCCGGCAGAGTTGTATGCCCCGTCATCAAACTGACACCCTAGCCGCACAGCAATGCTGCTCCTGTCAAAAATCCTCTTGGTGATCGCGGCACCCTTTGTGGGCAGCTTTCTTGGTGCGGTCATCACCAGATGGTCGAGCGGAAGACCGCTCTATTCCGGCCGCGCCAACTGCGACTGCGGTCAAGTCGTGCTGTCACCACGGGACATGATCCCCATCGCGAGCTGGGCGGCGAGCCGTGGCCGCTGCCGGATCTGCGCCCGTGGCCTCGGCCGGCTCTATCCAGCCATCGAGATCGCCGCGCTGATCATCGGCCTGTGGTCGATCATCGCGCTGCCGGGCATTTATATCTGGACCGGCGCGGCGTTCGGCTGGGCGTTGCTGGTCATCGGCATGATCGTCTGGCGGGACGGGAAGCTGCCGCTGGCCGTCGTTGCCGGTGTCGGCATCGCAGGCTTGCTGCTCGCCGGCAGCAATGGCCTGATCACGCTGCGGGATCACCTTCTCGCCGCTGTGATCGCCTTCGCAGCCTACTTCGTCCTCGCACGACTTCTGAACCGCTGGCTGCTACGGCAGTTCATGCACCCGGGTGATGCCGTGCTGCCCGCTGCTCTTGGTGCTTGGCTCGGATGGCAAGGCCTGCCGGACCTTCTCTTGCTTTCGGTTCTTGCCGGGTTGGCGCTGACCGTACTGAACCGCGCATTCTTGGCAATTCATCGCGACCGCGTGATGGCGGCGAGCCTTTGCGCCGGGGCGTGGGTTGCCTGGCTCTATCCCCTCGGCCTCATCCCCTGATCCCACTGGCCGCGGCACGCCACGATCCCTATCCTCGCAATCACAGAAACCAAAGAAAGGGAGAGAGACATGCGTCTCAAGGGCAAAGTTGCACTGATAACCGGCGGCAATTCCGGCATCGGTCGCGGCATCGTGCATCGATTCATCGCCGAGGGCGCCCGTGTCGCGTTCGCCGGCCGCGACGAAAACAAGGGCGCGGCGGTGACAGCGGAGGTAAAGCAGCGGGGCGGCGAGGGGCAGTTCTATGCCGTCGATCTGGCGCAGGAGAAGGCCGTCGCGTCGATGGTCGACAGCGTGGCCCAGCGCTTCGGCGGCATCGACATTGTCGTAAACAATGCGGGCGTCGGCAGCCGCCGCTCCGGCATCGAACCCGGCGACGCGCCCGGCAATCGTTGGGACAAGATGCGGGGCCCCAATCTGGATGCCGCCTATTTCACCTCGGCCTATGCGATGCCCATGCTGGCGCGCTCGGGCAAGGGAGCCATCGTCAACATCTCCTCGACTGCAACGCTGCACGGCAATTGGGGTCTCTATTGCGTGGCCAAGGCAGCCATCGAGGGGTTGACCCGCTCCCTGGCCGCCGAGGGTGCGGCCCATGGGATTCGCGCCAATGGCGTCAGTCCCGGCTGGATCGCCACGGAAAACGACGCGGAGGAACCGCCCAGCGGCAACGCCAGCGGTGAGTGGGAAATTCCCTGCGCGTTGCTCAACCGCATGGGAGTCCCGGCGGAGATCGCCGGTGCCGTGCTGTTCCTGGCGTCCGACGATGCCTCCTTCGTCACCGGCCAGACGCTCATCGTCGATGGCGGACTGTCGATCACCGACTACACCTCGCTGGCGATGCTGAAAAAGATCGGCAACAAGCTGTTCTCCGGCCGCGTCTGACAGTCCCGCCGTGACAACCGCCTTAATCTGGTCTATACCAGATAGCCCAGACATGGAGAATGCATGACCGCGTCGCCGCCCCAGGAACTGATCGATCTCGGCCTCAGTCTTGTGGAAGCCAGCGGCGCTGTGTTGCGGCGGCATTTCCGTGCCGGCCTGACCGGAGACATCAAGGGCGACGGCTCCCCGGTGACCATCGCCGACAAGCAGACCGAGCGGGCGATCAGGGACATCCTCGATCGCCAGCGTCCCCAGGACGGCATCGTCGGCGAGGAGGAGGGGACCAAGAACAAGGACGCCGAATATGTCTGGGTAATCGACCCCATCGACGGCACCAAGCCCTTCATGACCGGCCGGCCCACTTTCGTCACCCTGGTGGCGCTGCTGCACCACGGCCGGCCCATCTTCGGCATTATCGACCAACCCATCAGCGGCGAACGCTGGATCGGCATCGCCGGCCGGCCCTCGACCTTCAACGGCAAGCCGATCAAGACGCGGCCTTGCGAAGATCTGAAATCGGCAGTGGTCTATTCGGGTTCGGTGGAATTCGGCGGGCCTGGCCGTCCGAGCTTCTTCAACATGGCCGAGCGCGCCAGTGTCACCACCCTCGGCGGCGACGCCTATGCCTACGGGCTGTTGTCCATGGGCTTCATCGATGTCTGCGTCGACTGGGTGATGGGTCTCTATGACGTCATGGCCCTGGTGCCGATCGTCGAAGGCGCGGGCGGCACGATCACCATGTGGAACGGCAAGCCCCTCGGCTTCGACATCGACGGCACCGTTGTCGCCACCGGCGACAAGCGCGTCCATGAGGAGGCGATGGCGGCGTTGGGCGGATCCGCAAAATGAAAGCGACGGCGGAGCGGCTGAAATCCAGGCCGGCAAAGAAGCCGGCTGCCGGCCGCCCGATCTATCAGCGCGTGCGCGACGAAATTGCCGGGCGCATCGACCGTGGCCGGTATGTGCCGAACCAGCAATTGCCGTCCGAGCGCGATCTCAGCGAAAGCCTGGGCATCAGCCGCATGACCGCGCGGCAGGTTTATGTGACGCTGCAGCAGGACGGGCTCATCTACCGCTCCAACCGCCGGGGATGGTTCGTCTCACCGCCGCGGCTCAACTACGCCTTAACGCGGTCCGTCAGCTTCCTCACCAATGTCCAGGCGGAAGGTGGTTCGCCCAAAGCCAAGGTCCTGGAGGCGCGCACGCTGCGCCCTGCATCATGGGTGGCGGCGAAACTCGGTCTCGGCCGCACCGAGCGCATCCATTCGGTACGCCGGCTGCTTTCGATCGGCGACCAGCCAGCGATGATCGATATCATCTATACGTCGGCAGCCCGCTTTCCCGACTTCTTCGACAATCCCATGGATCAATCCCTGACCAAGCTGTGGCAGGACCGCTATGGCATCGACGTCACCCGTGCCGAGGTCACGATCCGTGCCGGCACTCTGTTGGCCGTAGACGCGCTGGCGTTGCAGGTGGAGCCTGAAGCTGCCGGCATCCTTGTGCTGCAGACGATGATCGGCCACGACGGCAAGCCGGTCGCGGTCAATCTGCAGAACTGGCGCATCGACGTGGCCGAATTCACGATCGAAGCCCAGTTTCCCCGGCCCTAGCATGGCCTTCGGCGCCTTGATTCCCCCGCCTGCGAGCTCTTATACTGGTATATACCAGATGGGGGAGAAATTCGCATGACCGCGCTGCCGTCCAAGGCCAACATCGTCGTCATCGGCGGCGGGCTTATCGGCTGCTCCACGGCCTATCATCTGGCCAAGCGCGGCGTCACCGATGTGGTCGTGCTGGAGAAGGGGAAGCTGACCTCCGGCTCCACCTGGCACGCGGCGGGCATGGTCGGCCAGCTCCGCTCCAGCGCCAATATCACCCAGCTCCTGCGCAACTCGGTCGATCTCTATGGCCGGCTTGAGGCAGAGACCGGCCAGGCCACCGGCTGGCGCGCCACCGGCTCCCTACGCCTCTGCTGCACCGAAGACCGGCGCATCGAATATCAGCGCGCGATCACCACGGCGCACTCCTTCAATCTCGAGATCGAGATGCTGACGCCGGCGGAGATCGAGAAGCTCTGCCCGGGGATCAATGTCAGCGACTTGCTCTGCGGCGTCTATGTGCCGTCGGACGGCATGGTGAACCCGTCGGATCTCACCATGTCCCTGGCCAAGGGTGCGCGCGGCGGAGGCGTGAAGTTCTTCGAGGGCATCGCCGTTACGGGACTGGAAACCCGCGACGGCCGCATCGCCGGCGTGAAGACCGAGCAGGGCGCCATCCAATGCGACGCGGTCGTACTTTGCGCCGGCCTGTGGTCGCGGGAACTCGCACGCGGCGTTGGCGTGAATATCCCGATCCTGCCGTCGCACCACCACTACATCGTCACCGAGAAGATCGAGGGCCTGAGCCGCGACATGCCCGGCCTGCGCGATCCCGACAATCTCACCTACTTCAAGGAAGAGGTCGGCGGCTTGATCGCCGGTGGCTACGAACCGAATCCGATCCCCTATGCCGGCCGGCCGGAACGCAACGATCCTGACTTCCGGCTGTTTCCGGAGGAAGTCGAGCATTTCGAGCAGCTGATGACCGGCATGGTCAAGCGCTTCCCGGTGCTGGAGCGGGTCGGCATCAAGCAATGGTTCAACGGCCTCGAATCCTTCACCGAGGACACCAACTTCATCCTCGGCGAAACGCCGGAGGTGCGGAAACTGTTCGTCGGCTGCGGGTTCAATTCCATGGGAATCGCGTCCGGCGGCGGCGCTGGCTTGGCTCTTGCCCATTGGGTTGCCGAGGGCGAGCCGCCCTATGATCTCTGGCCCGTGGATATCAGGCGCTTTTCCCAATTCCACCGCTCCGACCGCGCCGTGCTCGTCCGCGCGCTGGAGGGGCAGGGCCATCACTACGCAATGGGCTGGCCGAACTACGAGTTCAAGGCCGGCCGGCCTTTGCGGCGAAGCGTGATCTACGACCGCCTCTTGCAGCAGGGCGCCTGCTTTGGGGCCAAGTCGGGCTGGGAACGGCCGAACTGGTTCGCGCCGGAGGGCGTCGAGGCGAAGGATGTCTACAGCTTCGGCCGCGCCAATTGGTTCGCCCATGTGGGCGAGGAGCACAAGGCCTGCCGCGAGCATGCCGCGTTGTTCGATCAATCCTCATTCGCCAAGTTCATGGTCACCGGCCGCGATGCCGAGAGGGCGCTGCAGCGCATCTGCGCCGCGAATGTGGGGCGCGAGCCGGGAAAGCTGGCCTACACTCAGATGCTCAACCGCCATGGCGGCATCGAATGCGATCTCACGGTCGCGCGGATTTCGGAGGACAGCTACTACGTGGTCACCGGCACGGCGATGGCGGTGCATGACGGCACCCATATCCGCCGCAATATCGATCCGTCCGAGAATGTCAGTGTCGTCGATGTGACGTCGGCTTATGGCGTGCTTGGCTTGATGGGCCCGAAGGCGCGGGTGATCCTCGCCGACATCTGCGAAGACGATGTCGGCAACGAGGCATTTCCCTTCGGCACAGTGCGGGACATCATGATCGCCGGCGCCCCGGTGCGGGCGCTCCGTGTCACCTTTGTCGGCGAGCTCGGTTGGGAATTGCACATCCCCACTGAATTCATGGCTACGGTGTTCGAGGCTATTCAGAAGGCCGGAGTCCATCGCGGCATGCGCAACGCCGGCTATCGCGCCATCGACTCCCTGCGCTTCGAGAAGGGCTATGTCATCTGGGGCGCGGAAGTGGGGCCGGACTATACGCCGCTTGAAGCCGG
>DATKFM010000302.1:0-13469 GCA_035544395.1 Verrucomicrobiia bacterium | reverse complement strand
GCCTTCGAGATCGACCGGTCGTCGGGGAGGGCGGTGCATATCCGCCTGAAGCCGGCTGCAGGTAAGGAAGCGGCGGGGAAGGCGGGGTCGCGCGCTTAATACCGATCCAAACTGAATCCGCTGACATCGATGTCCGGCGTCTTCCCGCTCACCATATCCGCCACGATGCGCCCCGCGCCGCAGGCCATGGTCCATCCCATATGACCATGGCCGCTGTTGATCCAGAGATTCTGATAGCGGGACGGGCTCATGATCGGCGGGCCGTCGGGGGTCATTGGGCGGAGGCAGGCCCAGTAATCCGGGCGCTCGAAGGCGCCGCCGTCGGGAAACAGTTCGCGGGCCACATGCTGCATGACCGAAAAATCCTTGGCCTCGTAGTCGGTGTCGTAGCCGGCGAAATCGGCGGTGGCGGTCAGGCGCAGCCGGTCGCCGAGGCGTGAATAGGCGACGAGGTTGCCCTCATCCACGCCGCCCATGACCGGCGCACCTTTGTGGCCGTCGATGGGGATGGTGAGGGAATAGCCTTTCACCGGATAGATCGGCAGCTTCACGCCGATTTTGCGGGCGAGCAGCGGACTGTAGCTGCCGAGTGCCAGCACGTATCGATCGCCGCTGACTGCGCCTTTGTCCGTGACCAGTCCGATGATCTGATCCCCATGGGACTCGATGCTGCGGACCGTGCGGCCAAGCTCGAAAGTCACGCCGCGCGCCCGGCACATCTCCGCAAGCCGTTCAGTGAATATCAGGGCGTCGCCACTCTGGTCCTTCGGCGAATGCAGGGCGCCGGCCAGCTTGTCCTTCATGTGGGCCAACGCCGGCTCCATCTCTACGCAGGCATCCATGCTGATGGCGCGAACGCCGGCGCCGTGATCGTTGAGTACAGCCATGTTCGCAACACCAGTTTGGTAGTGAGCCGGGTCGCGGAACAAAAACAGGCAGCCCTTGTTCGTTTCCTCATGATAGGCGAGGCCAGTGTCGCGGCGCAGCGCGTCCAGCAGGCCCAGGCTGTAGAGGCAGAGCTTCAGCTTGATTACCGTGTTGTGCTTGTTGCGCTCGGCCGTGCAATTGGCGAGGAAGCGCAAGCTCCAGCTCCACATGCGGGGATCCGCGCGCAGGTGAAAGCGCAAGGCTGTGTCGCTGCGGTACAAGGATTTGAGCAATATCCACGGCGCTCGGGGCGAGGCCCAGGCGTAGGCATGGCCGGGCGAGATCAGGCCGGCATTGGCGAAGCTGGTCTCCCGCGCCACCGAATCGCGGCGGTCGACGACAGTGACCTCATGGCCGGACTCGGCTAGATACCAGGCGGTGGCTACGCCGATGACGCCGGCGCCGAGAATGACGATCTTCATGGTTAGCGGCCGGTATTCAGATGCTGGTTGAAAGAGATGACAGCGATATTATCGGGCAGGTGCAATAGCATGCCGCCGCAACCTCGACAAACAGGGCGGTGCGTTGGACCTGCCCCGGATGCGCCAGCGCCGGGTCACGGGTTTGCCATAATCCGGCTCTACCTCTGCCGGCACAGGACGGAAGCGGAACCGAATCAGGAGAGTTGCAATGAACATCAGCCACAGCAATGACCGGCGCGCGCTGCGCCTGGCTTTGGCAGTGACCCTGGCGGCGACGGCCGCCGCGCCGCTGACGGCAAAGGCCCAGGACAGCACGAGCGGCTTTCTCAACGCCCAGGACACGATGTCTTGCGTCTGCTGGGAAGATGCGCTGGTGCAGACGGACGCCGACCTCAATGGGCCGGAGATTGGCATGCTGCGGGACGAGTATAACCGCGTCGACGAATTGTTGCGCACGGCCCACGCCAACCTGGATACGACAGACCAGGCGGAAGTCGACAGCGTGGCGCGCATCTCCGAGCGTCATACGATGCTGAAGCAGCAGCTTGATCAGGCCGAATTCCCGCTGCTGCGTCGCAAAGCGCTGCTCGCAACGGAATTCAACAGGGTTTGCGCCGGCAAGAAGATGCTGGTGATGAACGTCGATGCCGCCCATGCCAATCCGCAGTGTCCGGCGATACCCTGAGGATTGTGGCCTATCCCTTTGCCGTCGCGTCCCATTTGCAGGTGAGGCTCATCTGTGCCGCCGTGTTGGCGACGGTAGCGAGGCAGGCTTGTTCTTTCTCTTTCGGAATTGAGACGGCGATGCGCGTGGCGTAGCGGGCGCCGCTGGCGCCGGGAATGCGTTCGGAATTGAGCCGCACGATATTGGCGCCGTAGTCGCCGAAGACCTCGCTCAGGCGCGCAATGAGCCCGGGGCTGTCGTCGCCGATGATCTCGATGCGGTGGGTGATCTTGCCCGAGGGCGCATGGGTCGCCTGGAACGAGAAGGGCGACACCGTCAGCTTGGCGTTCTCCAGTTCCGGCAGTCCCAAGAGCTCGCTTTCGATTTCGCCGAGGGAAACGTCGTCAGGAATCTCGCAGAGGGTGGTGAATTCCGCGCCGGTGCCCAGCACCGCAAAGGTGGTGTCGCCGAGATTGATGCCCAAATCGAACATGCGGCTCGTGATCGCCGCCACAAGGCCGGTGCGGTCCTCGCAGATGATGGATACCAGCGCGCTCTTGCTCATGGACTGCCCCCGGAAAACTTCCCCGTGTTTTCTATAGTCCGTGCCGTCGCTGCTGCGCAACGGCTTATGGTTAATGGCCGTCCAGGTGATGAATGCCCCGAGTTTGCGCCGGAATCCGGCTGATCGCCGCCACAATCCGGTCGCAGTGTGGTTCGAACGCAATCAAACCGGGAGGGTCAATCCATGAATAGCCGCAATCACGCTCTAGCGTTCGGTACCGTCTGTCTGGGCCTGCTGTTTTTGCCCGGCGGCGAAATACGCGCCGCCGATCTCAGCGTCCGCGCGCCTGTTGGCGCGGTGACGGTGTTTCCCGACCGTGCCGAGGTCACGCGCGTCATAGAAGCGACGGTGCCCGCTGGCGCCACCACACTGGTTCTGGAAGGGCTGCCGGCGTCGCTGCTGCCCGATTCCGTCCGTGTCAGCGGCCAAGCCGGCGACCGGATCGCCATCGGTTCGGTGGAGACCAAGGCGCTCTATCAGGAGGCGGCGGTGCGTGGAGAGGAGCGGCGCCTGCTCGCCGACATCGAAGCGCTGAACGACCGGCGCCGCGCCCTCAGCGACAGGATCCAGGCGTTGCAGGTACAGGTGGACTTCATCGCCTCCATCGGGCGCGAGATGCCGGCGGCGGCGAACGAGGAGATCGTCAGAGGCAGCATGGACCCCGCCAAATGGCAGGAGGCCTGGAAGGCCCTGAGCCTGGGCACCGCCGAGGCACGGGATGGCATGCGGCTGGCGGAAATTGAAATGCGCGGCATCGACAGTGAGGTCGCGAAGAAGTCGGCCGAGCTGGCGCAGGTGCAGACCGGCCAGACCGCGACCATGGTGGCGCGGGTGAACATCGATGCGCAGCAGGGCACGACCGTGAAGCTGGAATTCAGCTACCAGCTCGGCGACGCCTGGTGGTGGCCAGTCTATGACGCGCGGCTCAATACGGAGTCCGGCAAGATTGATTTGGTGCAGCTTGCGCAGGTGCAGCAGCGCACCGGCGAGGACTGGTCGAACGTGAAGCTGACGCTATCGACCGCCCGGCCCTCGGCGGGCGCCGCGCTGCCGGACCTGCAGACCTGGTTCCTGCTGACGGCGGAGGAGTTCAAGGACAAGCTGGCGAAGACCGGGCAGAACAGCTTGGACGATCTGGCCGCGGTGCAGGAACAAGCGCCGGCCGCCAGTCCGGTCATCGGCGGCGAGGTTGACGGCCGGCGGGATGCGGATCTGCTGCGCGCCAATCTGGTGGCGACCGAATTCGCCGCGCAATACAGCATCCCCGGCACCGCGAACGTGCCGTCGGACGATTCCGCGCATAAGTTCGTCATCGCCGATCACAGCATGAGCAGCAAGCTCGCGGTGCGCACGGTGCCGAAGATCACGCCGATGGCGCATCTCTTTGCCACCTTCAAGTATGACGGCAAGGATCCGCTTCTGCCGGGCAGCGTGTCACTGTTCCGCGACGGCGCCTTCATCGGCGCCAGCAGCATGGCGCTGCTGCGGCCGCAGGAGGAGCGGGCGATGGGCTTCGGCATTGACGACAAGGTAAGCGTCGACTACTGGCTGGAAGATGGCGGGCAGTCGACCGAGGGTGTGTTCACGAGCAACCGTCGGGTCGAACGCAAGTACCGCATCGAGATCGACAATTATCACAGCCAGCCGATCGAAATCACCGTGCTCGACCAGTTGCCGGTGCCGCAGGACGAACGCATCGAGGTGGAGCTTCTGCGTGGCACCACTGAGCCGAGCAAGAAGAACTGGGAAGACCGCCAGGGCGTGCTGGCCTGGTCCGGCGAGTACAAGCCGGACGAGCACAAGGCGATCACCTTCGGTTATGCAGTGACATATCCTGAGGATATGCCGGTGCCGGCGCTGTGATGGCTACGGCCGATTGAATGGCAAACCTGTCATCCCGGGCCGCCGCGTCAGGGGCGGAGCCCGGGACCTAGGAACACGGTACCATCGGAGTTAGCTGTCGACCGCTCGATGTTCATGGGTCCCGGACAATTTCGCAGCGCGAAATTTCCGGGATGACAATCATTGGCAGCATCGCGCAGTGCGTTACACGACATTGATTTCCCGCAGCGGCTCGTTGCGCAGGATGCGTTCGAAGCCGAAACGCTTCAGGTCGATGCTCTTGTAGGCACCATCGACGATCAGTTCAGCGGTGGCGCGGCCCACGGCGGGGGATTGTTGCAGGCCATGGCCGCTGAATCCGTTGCAGAAGTAGAAATTGCCGATGTCTGGATGGGGTCCGAGGATCGCGTTCTGGTCCAGCGTGTTGTAGTCGTAATGCCCGGCCCAGGCGCGGGTCAGCTTGATCGCCTCGAAGGCCGGCACGCGGGTGGCGATGGTCGGCCAGATCAAATCTTCATAGAAGCTGTAGTCGATCTCAAAATTTGTGCAGTCGGGATCGTCGGACTCATCCGGCGAAACGCCGCAGATATAGCTGGCTCCTTCCGGCCGGAACCAGACGCCGTTAGGTTCGATGGTAAGCGGCACGCGGCTGAGTTGCTCACGGCAATCGAAGACATAGACCAGGCGCTTGCGCGGGTGCACCGGCAGGTCGATCCCGGCGGTCGCGGCGATCTCCCGCGCCCGGTAGCCGGATGAATTGACCACGGCGCCGCAGGCAATTTCGCCGTTCTCTTTGGTTGTCACGGCGGTCATGCGATTGCCATCGCGCTTCAGCGCCGTGGCCGTGTCTGCGAGATAGGTCACGCCCAGGGCACGGGCCTTGCGGCGGAAGGCCTGCAGCAGGCCGTAGGGATCGGTCCAGCCTTCATTGCTTAGGCCATAGCAGCCACCGGCCAAATCTTCGGTGTTCATCCAGGGAAAGCGCGCTCGAATCTCGTCGGCCGATAGCAGGACATTGTTGGCGCCGAGGGATTTCTGGACCTCGTGATTGCCGCGCAGAATGTCCATGCCGGCGCCGCTGGCCAGGAACAGGTAACCGTTCTCGACGAAAGGAATCAGCGGCGCGTCGCCGTCCACCGCCAGATACTCACCCGCCTTCTTGATGAAGTCGGCGGCGAACTGACCCATGCGGATATTTTCCGGCGTGGAGAATTGCTGGCGGATGCCACCGGCGGCGCGGGGCGTGGCCGCATCGGCATAGGTCGGATCCCGTTCCACCACCAGCACGGAACCTGGAAAGTTGAGCCAGCCCTTGAGGAAGTAGGCGACGGAACTGCCCATCACCCCGCCGCCGACGATGACGACGTCGTAGCTCTGCATGATAGGCCGCCCTATCCCGCGAAAGCCGGTTCGGGAAGGCCGCGCACGCCCGGCTTGCAGGCGAAGAGGCTGCCGGACAGCGGCGCCTTTGCGAGTTGATCGTCGGTCAGGCCGGTAGTGGCCGTGGTGATGTAGAGGGTGTCGAGGTTCTCGCCGCCGAAGGAAACCGAGGTTACCCGTGGCACGGGCAACATGATCTCCCGGTCTACGCTGCCGTCTGGCGCATGGCGCACCACGCGGCCGCCATCCCAGCGGGCGCTCCAGAGATAACCCTCGGCGTCGACAGTCATGCCGTCGGGCATGCCGGTCTCGACCGTGGTCTGTGCGAATGGCTGCTTCGGCCCGACCTTCCCGGTCTCAGGATCGATGGTCAGACGGAAGATGGCGCGGCCGTTGCTGTCGGCCAGATAGGCAATGCGGCCGTCGGGGCTGAAGGCGGGACCGTTCGAGCAGATCAGGGAATCGGCGACCTTCGTGACCTTCAATTTCTTGTCGATGACATAGTGATTCCCGTTGGGATGGGTTTCCCGTTTGTCCAGAGAACCGGTCCAGAGCCGCCCCTGGCGATCGCATTTGGCGTCGTTGAGCATGTTTTCGGGCTGATCCGGTTCCGGATTGACCAGCGGTTGCAACCGACCGGTGGCAAGGTCCAGGGCGGATACTCCATCTTCCCGGACTATGATCCAGCCGCCCTTTTGCCGCTGCACCATGCCGCTGACATAGCTGCCCAGGTCCGCTCTCAAGGCGCTATTCTTGCCGGTGGCGGGATCGAACCGGTAGACAGCCGGCTTCATCAGATCGAGCCAATAGAGGCGTTTTTCCGAGGGAATCCAAAGGGGGTTCTCACCGAGAAGCGTGGGGATCTCGACGATGCATTCGGGCGTGGGCGTGTTCATGGGGGCCTGTTTTAGTCGGGTGGGGGCCTACAACGATTGCTGTGGCACTCGGGCAGGAAAACGCCCTATGCTTGCTGTTACGCAGCGGTAGCGAGAGGAGGCCATGAGCCGCGCCTTTGTCAAGGAGTCCGACGGCGACCAGCCGGGCGACGAACTGCCCGAGCGGCCCCAGAGTCCCCACCCGAACTACGTGACAGCTTCGGGCTTGCGGGCGCTGCAGGAGCAGCATGCCAAATTGCTGGAGGAGAAGCGCCATCTCACCGAAAGCGGCGAACCGGAGATGCTGGACAAGGAGCATCTCAAGCTCGTGGAACGCGACCTCCGCTATTTCAAGGAGCGCATCGAGCGGGCCGTGCTGATCGATCCAGCCAGCCAGCCGGCCGACAAGATCGGCTTTGGCGCGCTGGTGGAATGCGTCGACGACAATGACGAGAAGCACAAGTTCCGCATCGTGGGAGAGGACGAGGCCGATCCCAAGCAAGGCCGCATCAGCTGGGTATCGCCGCTGGCCAAGACGCTGAATGGCGCATCGGTCGGCGATACCGTCACCTGGAAGCGGCCCACGGGGGATCTGGGTCTCGAAATCCTCAGCCTGAAATATCCCAAAGACTGAGCACTGCGCGCCTACTTCCGCGTGAAACCAATCCGGCCCACAGCTTGCTGCGGCATGGCGGCTCGGCAATAGTCCGATGATCGAGTCAGCGGAGCTTTCACCGTGAATGTTCCTCTTTCACCTGCGACCCTCCACCAGGCGCGGCAGCCCGGCTTGCCACTGCTGCCCCGCGGGACCGAGCGCTACATTGTGCCGGGTGCTGGAGCTTTGGCGCTATCGGTCGAAGCAGGCGATGAAATCACTGTCATCGACCGTGAAGGGCTGCAGCGCTGCGAGGCGGCATATTTCTCGGGCGAGGGCCGCGAGGATCTGGCGGCATTGAACCTTCGTGCCGAGGAGCAGTCGCCCGGCATCAACAAGCTGCTGGCCGGCGAGGGCGAGGATGCGGTGGCCATCAGCGCGGCACTCAAACGCCGCGGATTGCCGGGGCGAACCGACAAGGCGGCGCTGCTGTTCGAAGGCGGCCGCGCAGGCGAGCAGGTGAGCATCACGGCCGCGCGGGGCGGCACGCTGCTGCTGCATGCGCCCGGTGAGCCGATGGCTGTCGATGCGCAGAATCCGCCGACCGATCTGGTCGTCTACATCAAGCGCGCAAAATTGCCGACACTGGCGCAGCCAGCCTTGCCGGATCCACTTGCCGATCCGCGGGAAGACATCCGCATCAGCAAGGCGACCGCGCGCGGCTATCTGGTCAAGGCGGGCGAATATATCCAGATCATCGATGTTGCGGGACGTGAATGCAGCGACTTCGTTGCCTTCGATGCGCGGCAACTCGAGAAAGGCATCGAGCGCGGCGTCGACGCGACGGCGACCCGCAGCATGATCGGGCTGGGCTATCCCGGGCCGGGGCTGTTCTCGAAGTTCTTCGACACTGATCTGCAGCCGCTGGTGGAGGTGGTGCGGGACACGGTGGGCCGGCACGACGCCTTCGGTCTCGCCTGCACGCCGCGTTACTATGACGATGTCGGCTATCCCGGCCATGTGAACTGCACCGAGAACATGAACGGCGCGTTGCAGCCCTTCGGCGTCGCTCCGCGCGGCGGCTGGCCGGCGATCAATTTCTTCTACAACACGGGCATAGACACCCATAATGCCTTCGTCTTCGACGAGCCCTGGTCGCGGCCGGGGGACTATGTGCTGTTGCGGGCGATGACCGACCTGGTCTGCGCGTCATCGGCCTGCCCCGACGACATCAGCCCCGCCAATGGCTGGCAACCCACGGATATCCATTTGCGCATCTATCCGGCGCACCACAACTTCAGCAAGGCGATCGCATTCCGCATGGCTCCCGACGCAGAACCCAAGCTGACCAAGGAAACCGCGTTTCACCCTCGCACCGCGGCCCTGACGCGCAATTTCGCTGAGTATCGCGGCTATTGGTTGCCGACTAAGTTCAACAACCATGGCGCGGTTGAAGAGTATCACGCCTGCCGCGAGCGGGCGGTGGTGCTGGACTTGTCACCGCTGCGCAAGTTCGAGGTGACGGGGCCGGACGCGGAGACCCTGCTGCAGATCGCCTGCACCCGGAACATCCGCAAGCTGGCCGTGGGGCAGGTGGTCTATACGGCCATGTGCTACGAGCATGGCGGTATGCTCGACGACGGCACGGTGTTCCGCCTGGGCCGCGACAATTTCCGTTGGATCGGCGGCGATGAGTATGGCGGAAAGTGGTTGCGGGAGCTGGCAGAGCAGCGGGGGCTCAAAGCCTGGGTGAGATCTTCGACCGATCACCTGCACAATATCGCCGTGCAGGGGCCGAAGAGCCGCGACATTCTCAAGGAAATCGTCTGGACGCCGCCAGCGCAGACGAGTCTGCCGGAGCTGGCCTGGTTTCATTTCACCATCGGCCGCATCGGCGATTTCAACGGCATACCTGTGCTGGTGTCCCGCACCGGCTATACCGGCGAACTGGGCTACGAGATTTTCTGCCACCCGAAGCATGCGCTGGCTGTGTGGGACGCGGTGTGGCAGGCGGGCAAGCCGCATGGCATGGCGCCGCTGGGACTCGAGGCGCTGGACATGCTGCGCATCGAGGCCGGCCTGATCTTCTTCAACTACGAATTCAGCGACCAGACCGATCCGTTCGAGGCGGGCATCGGGTTCACGGTGGCGCTGAAGAGCAACGAGGATTTCGTCGGGCGCGACGCGCTGCTCCGCCGCAAGCAGAACCCACAAAAGGTGCTTGTCGGTCTGGATGTCCACGCCAACGACGCAGTGGGGCATGGCGATTGCATCCATGTGGGCCGTGCCCAGGTGGGCGTAGTCACCAGCGCGATGCGGAGTCCGGTGCTGAAGAAGAACATCGCGCTCTGCCGCATCGACGTGGCCCATAGCGCGATCGGCACCGAGGTGGAGATCGGCAAGCTGGACGGACATCAGAAGCGCATCCCCGCGACCGTGGTGCGCTTCCCGCATTATGATCCTGAAAAGACAAGGGTCAGGGCGTAGGTTCGGCGGCGTGGACGCGCTGGCAATAGCCGGATTGACAAGTTGCGGCGGCTCGGGATTTATCCCGCAAAAGGAGTCGCCCTATGGAATTGCATTTACCGGAGCTGCATAAGCTCATTCTTTTCATTGGCGCCAGCATCGTCATGCTGGTCATCCCCGGACCGGCGGTGCTGTTCATCGTTGCCCGCGGCATTTCGCAGGGCCGCCTGGCGGCGTTTGCGTCCGTGTTGGGCGTGGCCGTGGGATCGTTCGTTCACGTCATTGCCGCCGTGGTCGGGTTGTCGGCCCTGATGGCTGGTTCCGCGCTCGCCTTCAGCGTCGTCAAATATGTCGGCGCGGCTTACCTCATCTATCTCGGTGTCATGACGCTGCTGAAGAAGCGAACGCCGGAGGTCAATCCGAAAATCGAGCGGAAAAGCCACCGGCGCCTTTTCGTCGATGGCATCGTCGTGAACGTGCTGAATCCGAAGACGGCGCTGTTCTTCCTGGCGTTCCTGCCTCAGTTTGCCGACCCGGCGCATTTCACCGAACAGGCTCTTCTGCTCGGTGCGGTGTTTGTAGTTCTGGCGATCCTGAGCGATGGGACCTACGCGATGGTCTCCGGTTCACTTGGTCACTTCCTCCGCGGCCAGCCGCGGTTCCTCACGGCGCAACGTTGGGTCTCGGGCAGCGTGTATATCGGCCTGGGCGTGCTGACCGCCCTGGCTGACCGGAATACAGGCGCCGCCTCGTCGAAGTAGGCTCAGGCCGTATGTTCGCGCACCCCGCCCGGACTGCCGGGCGGGGGCTTCCGCCTTGATTTTTACCCACTTTTCTTCCCGGCGGTCTGTGCTAGCCTGTGGCCAGACGGGGCTGTCCCCCAATAAGAAGCAGCCTCGCAGGGAGGCGCGGTACTCCCCGGAATGCCGCGCGAAACAAAACAGGAGACAACATGAAGAACCGTATCCTCGGCACGGTCATCGCTGCTGCCGCTTTGGTGTTTTCCGTCGGCGCGCAGGCGCAGGACGCGATCAAATTCGGCGTTGCTGCCGAGCCCTATCCGCCCTTCTCCAGCAAGAATGCCGCCGGCGTCTGGGAAGGTTTCGAGATCGATCTGATGAACGCCGTCTGCGAAGAGATGAAGGCGAAATGCGAACTGGTTGAAGTGGCGTGGGACGGCATCATCCCCTCGCTGCAGGAAAAGAAGATCGACGTGATCTGGTCGTCGATGTCGATCACCGACAAGCGCAAGGAAGTGATCGATTTCACGGAGATGTACTATGACACGCCGGCCGTGTTCGTGGCCGCCAAGAGCTCCGACATTCAGATCACCAAGGAAGGCCTGACCGGCAAGATCATCGGCGTGCAGACCTCGACCACCCACGCGGATTTCGCCCAGAAGACCTATGGCGACGTCGCGGAGGTCAAGATCTATGACACCCAGGACAATGCCAATGCCGACCTGGTTGCTGGACGCGTGGACGTGCTGCTGGCGGATTCGATCGCGCTGGATGCGTTCCTGAAGTCCGACACCGGCAAGGACTATGAGATGAAGGCCCAGGCCCCCGATGACCCGATCTTTGGTCAGGGTGTCGGCGGCGGCTTGCGCAAGGAAGACGACGAACTCGAGGGCAAGCTGAACACTGCCATCAAGGCGCTGCTCGGCAACGGCAAGTATCAGGAGATCGCCAAGAAGTACTTCGACTTCGATATCTCCGGCCGTTCCTCGTAGCGGCTCGACTGTTGGCGCGGGGCTGGGCCGGACATTCGGTCCGGTCCCGCGGCCACCCCGTGAAATTCGGCCATGGCGGATGAGACGTCCTTTCTCGGTCTCCTGAGCTTCGGCGATCAAGGCTGGGGCGATGAACTTCTGCGCGGCGCGTGGCTGACAATACAGATTTCGATATGCTCGTATCTCGTGGGCATGGTCCTTGGCCTCCTCGGTGCCGGCGCCAAGCTGTCCCATAACCGCATCCTGCGCTGGATTGCCGATATCTATACGACGATCGTGCGCGCCGTGCCGGAACTGCTGCTGATCATCCTGATCTACTACACCGGCACCTCCGCGCTGAAGCAGTTGCTTCTTATGATCGGCATCGGCGAAGGGATCGACGTCAGCCCATTCGGCGCCGCCGTTGCGGCGCTGGGTTTCATTGTTGGCGCTTACATGACGGAAGTTTTCCGCGGCGCCATTCTGGCCGTGCCAAAAGGGCAGATGGAAGCCGCCCGCGCCTACGGCATGCCCGCGACGCTGCGATTTCGGCGCATCCTGTTCCCGCAGCTTATGCGCTATGCGCTTCCGGGTCTGAACAATCTCTGGCTGGTCATGATCAAGGACAGCTCGCTCATCAGCGTCGTCGGATATTATGAGCTGTTGTTCGCCGGCAAGCAGGCGGCCGCCTCGACGCGGGATTACATGTTCTTCTATGCGGTGACGGCGCTTTGCTTCCTCACACTGACGATCATTTCCATGATCGGCAGCCAACAGCTCGAGCGCCGCTCCACGCGCGGCCTTCGGCGGGCGTGACGAGGGGAACGATGCAAGGCCCGGCCGAATTCTTCATCAGTTTGTTTCCGCTGCTGATGGCCGGCGTATGGATGACACTGAAGCTGCTGGTTATCTCGGGGATCGTTGGCAATCTGCTGGCAGTCCCCGTTGCTCTGGCGCGCGTATCCCACAATCCCCTGCTGTGGATTCCCAGCTATCTGTACATCCTGGTAATGCGTGGCACGCCACTGCTGGCGCAGATCTATTTGATCTACTACGGCCTCGGCAGCCTGTTCCCGGGCATTCCCGGCCTTCGCGAAAGCTTCCTCTGGCCTTATCTGCGCGACGGCTTCTACTATGTCTGCTTGGCGCTGAGCCTGAACGTCGCCGGCTATTCCGGCGAGATCCTGCGCGGCGGCATCCAGGCCGTGCCCCATGGCGAGATCGAGGCTTGCAAGGCTTTTGGCATGTCGCGCTGGCTGATGCTGCGGCGCGTGATCCTGCCGCGCGCCATCCGCATCACGCTGCCGGCATTCAGCGGCGAAGTCATCCTCCTGCTGAAGGCGACGGCGCTGGCTTCCACGGTGGCAGTCGCCGAAGTGTTGGGCATGGTGCAGAAGATCCGCGCCGATACCTTCCGCACCTATGAGCCGCTACTGGCCGCTGCGGTCATCTATATCGTGTTGACCTTCATCATCACGCGCTGCTTCAACTACTTCGAGCGGCGGTTGAATAAGGACCGGCTGTCGCCGAAGACGTTGTCGATGGCCGGAGTCGCCGCAAAGCCGGCAGCTTAGTTGGCTACGCTGCTTACACCGCCGCCCGGTCGAAGGCGGCGAGCGCCTTCTTCTTCTCCTCATCTGCCATGAACGACGCGGCGAAGCCGTTGCGGGCAATGGAGCGCAATTCGTTGTCGGCAAGGCCGAGGGCTTTCTGGATCGCGCTGTAATTCTCACCAACATAGCCACCGAAATAGGCGGGATCGTCGGAATTCAAGGTGACGAACAGGCCCTTGTCCAGCATGCGCTTGAGCGGATGTTCGCGGAGGTCGCGGACGCCCTGCAGGCGGAGGTTGGATAGCGGGCAGACCGTAAGTGCCATGCGGTCGCGCGCCAGGCGCTGCACCAGCGCTTCATCCTCCATCGCACGATTGCCGTGATCGATGCGGTCGACGCCCAGGATATCCAGCGCCTCCCAGACATATTGCGGTGGTCCTTCCTCGCCGGCATGGGCGACAAGGCGGAA
>DATKFM010000301.1:0-18437 GCA_035544395.1 Verrucomicrobiia bacterium | reverse complement strand
ACAGCCGCTGCGTATCGATTTCTTCGGCGACGATGTGGAGTCGCTGCGCAGCTTCGATCCCCTGAGCCAGCGCAGCACGGAAAAGCTCGACTCCATCCGGCTCCGGCCGGTGAAGGAGTTCCGCCTGGATGAACAATCCATCGAGCGGTTTCGTACGAGATACCGCGAACGCTTCGGCGCCGGTTCAGCCGACGATCCACTCTATGAGTCCGTCACGAGCGGGCGCTACTACGCGGGCATGGAACATTGGCTGCCGCTGTTCCATGACCGGATGGTCACGCTGTTCGACTATCTGCCGGGCGCCCTGGTCAGTTTGGACCCGCAGGCCGATGAGGCGCGGGACGCGCGGCTCGAACTGATTGCCGATCTGCACGAAGCCCGCATTGCCCATCAGAAGGTCGAGGAGCCGGGCGGTACGCCCTATCGGCCCTTGCCGGCGGAAATGCTCTATCTGAACAAGGGGGACTGGGATGAGGCGATGGCCGGGCGTTCCGTGGCGCTGCTGTCCCCATTCAGCCTGCCGGACGGGCACCAGCATGTGATCGCGGTGCCGGCCCGCAAAGGGCGGGATTTCGCCGAGGCCCGCGCCCAGCCAAACGTGAACCTTTATGACGCGGTCCGCGCCCATGTGCAGGAGCTGCAAGCCACCGGCAAGCGGGTGATCGTCAGCGGTTACACCGCCGGCAGCCTCGACCGCCTGAGCCACGTGTTCCGCGACCATGGTCTCGACCGGCAACAGGCCATCCAGTCCTGGAGCGACGCCGCCAAGCTGCAGCCGGATGAGCTAGGCCTCGTGGCCTTGCCGCTGGATTCCGGTTTTGAGACCGCCGATGCCGCCATCATCGCCGAGCCGGAGATCCTGGGCGACCGCCTCAGCCGGCCGGCGCGCAAGCGCAAGCGGCCCGAGCAGTTCCTGGCCGAACTGGCGACCTTCGCCGAGGGCGACTATGTCGTCCATGTCGATCACGGCATCGGCCGCTATGACGGGTTGGAAACTCTCGATGTCGGCGGCGCGCCCCATGATTGCCTGCGCCTGATCTATGACGGCGGCGACAAGCTCTATATCCCGGTCGAAAATATCGACGTCATCTCCCGCTACAGTTCGGAAGATGCTTTCGTCCAGCTCGACAAGCTGGGCGGCCTGGCCTGGCAATCGCGGAAATCGCGGGTCAAGCAGCGGATCCGCGAGATCGCGCAGCAACTCATCAAGACCGCGGCTGAGCGGCAGGTCCGATCCGGCCAGACCATGCAGCCGCCGGAAGGGCTGTACGAGGAATTCTGCGCCCGTTTCCCCTATATGGAGACCGAGGATCAGGCGCGGGCGATCGAAGACGTCATCGAGGATCTGGGGTCCGGCAAGCCGATGGACCGGCTGATCTGCGGCGATGTCGGCTTCGGCAAGACCGAGGTAGCGCTGCGGGCCGCCTTCATTGCCGTCATGGCCGGATTCCAGGTCGCAATCGTGGCGCCGACGACACTGCTCTGCCGGCAGCATCTAAAGACCTTCAGCGAGCGGTTTACCGGCCTGCCGGTCAGGGTGGCGCAACTATCGCGTCTCGTCGCCGGCAAGACGGCGGCAGCTGTCAAGGCCGATCTGGCCGATGGCAAGATCGACATTATCGTCGGCACCCATGCCCTACTGGGCAAGAGCGTGGCCTTCAAGTCGCTGGGCCTGATGATCGTCGACGAGGAGCAGCATTTCGGCGTGTCGCAGAAGGAGCGTTTGAAGGAGCTGCGCGCCGATGTGCATGTATTGACGCTCACGGCGACGCCGATCCCGCGCACGCTACAGATGGCGCTGTCGGGCGTGCGGGAGATGAGCTTGATCGCTACGCCGCCGGTCGACCGGCTGGCGGTGAGGACCTTCGTATTGCCCTATGATCCCGTGATCCTGCGTGAGGCGATCCTCCGCGAGCATTACCGCGGCGGCCAGCTATTCTACATCTGCCCGCGCATCGAGGATCTGGACCGGGTCTCCGAACGGTTGCGGGAGCTGGTGCCGGAAATCAAGTTTGTGGTCGCGCACGGCCAGATGGCGCCGACCCAGCTGGAAGCCGCCATGACGGCATTCTATGACCGGCAGTACGACATGCTGCTGTCCACCAGTATCGTCGAGTCCGGCCTGGATATTCCGACGGCCAACACCATCGTCATTCACCGTGCCGAGATGTTCGGCCTGTCTCAGCTCTACCAATTGCGAGGCCGCGTCGGCCGGGCAAAGCAGCGCGGCTATGCCTACCTGACACTGCCGCCAGGCAAGGTCCTGATGGGCACGGCAGAGAAGCGGTTGGAAGTAATGCAGACGCTGGACCAGCTTGGCGCCGGATTTACCCTCGCCAGCCATGATCTTGACATCCGCGGCGCAGGCAACCTGCTGGGCGAGGAGCAATCCGGCCATATCCGCGAAGTGGGCGTCGAGCTCTATCAGCACATGCTGGAGGAAGCCGTATCAGAAGCGCGGGGCGCAGTGCGGACCGAGACCGCCGAAGCCTGGGCGCCGCAGATCAATCTGGGCATGCCCGTGCTCATCCCCGAGAACTACGTCGCCGATCTTGGCGTGCGACTCAGTCTCTATCGCCGGCTCGGCGGGCTGGTGGATGCAGCGGAGATCGAAGCCTTTGCCGCCGAACTGGTGGATCGTTTCGGGCCGCTGCCGGCCGAGGTCGACAACTTGCTGGAGGTCATCGCCATCAAGCGGCTGTGCCGTGCCGCCGGGATCGACAAGGTGGAAGCGGGACCGAAAGGCTGCCTCCTGTCGTTCCGCCAGAACCGCTTCGCCCGGCCGGACAAGCTGGTGGCCTATATCGGCCAGCGGGCGGCGAACATCAACTTGCGGCCGGATCACAAGCTTGTGGTGCGGCAGAACTGGGACAGCGCGAAAAGCCGGGTCGCCGGTATCCGCAGCCTGATGAAAGAGATCGCCGCGCTGGCGGCCTAGCGGCGAATCTTAACCGCCGCTTAACCTTCCACAATCTGATCCGCAACCGTGGCGTAGCGCTGCCGGCCTATCGTAGGGCAGATGCCGGAGTATTGCCGGCTTCCTCCTTCAGATTACCGGGTGGCGCTAAGGCGCGATCCCGGTGGCAGGCCCGAGTGGATCGCCAAGACCCGATGCTCATCGAGAGCACTGACTCGAGTGCGACCGTGAAGACCATCAACCTGGCTCTCCAGGGCGGTGGCGCCCACGGCGCTTTCACCTGGGGCGTGCTGGACCGGCTGATGGAAGATGAGCGCGTCGCGATCGACGGCATCAGCGCCACCAGCGCTGGGGCCATGAATGGCGCCATCCTGATTCATGGCCTGCAGCTTGGGGGCAGGGCGGGGGCGCGGGGACTCCTGCGGCAGTTCTGGCGCCGGGTCGCCGACGGCGCGCGGATGAGCCCGATCCAGCCCACCTTGTTCGACCGGCTGACTGGCAATCACAATCTCGATCATTCGCCTGTCTATCAGGCTTTCGACCTGATGACGCGCATGATGTCGCCTTATCAGCTCAATCCGTTCGATTACAATCCGCTGCGCGACATTCTTTTGGATTTGATCGATTTCGATGAATTGCGCCGCGCGGCGCCGAACAAGCTGTTCGTCAGCGCCACCAATGTCCGCAGCGGCAAGATCCGCGTCTTCGATCCCAGCGAAATCAGCGCCGAGGCGCTGTTGGCGTCAGCTTGCCTGCCGACCATCCATCGCGCGGTGGAGATCGATGGCGAGCATTACTGGGACGGCGGCTTCATGGGCAATCCCGCCATGTTCCCGCTCCTCTATAAGTGCCAGGCCAGCGACATCATGCTGGTGGAGATCAACCCCATCCGCATCGATGAGGTGCCAACCACAGCCCGGGCGATCGCGGACCGGATGAACGGCATCAGTTTTAACGCCACGATGATGCGGGAGATGCGGACCATCGCTTTCGTCACCCGGATGCTGGACCAGCAGCAGCTTCTCGGCCGCACGCGCTACCGGCGCATCAATTTTCACATGATCCAGGCGGAGCGGGAGATGGCGGCCTTCGGCGTCTCCAGCAAGCTCAACGCCGACTGGGGATTCTTAACCACGCTGTTCGATCTCGGCCGCGTCACGGCTGATGAATGGCTTGGCCGGAATCTCAGTGCCATCGGCAACGAGTCGTCCGTCGATCTGCAGAGCCTGTTCTTCTAGCCATGCTCCAGCCCGTCGCCCGCACCATCATCCCCGACGTGATCCAGGAGCAGGAACTTGCGACCCTGCCGCCATCGGCAAGTGTCGCGGCAGCGATTGAGCTGATGGTCAGCAGGCGGATCGGGGCGGTGCCAGTTTCCGACAACGGACGGCTGATCGGCATTTTCACCGAGCGCGACGTGGTAACCCGGGTCGTTTCAGCGGGATTGGATGCCGCCAAGACGGCCCTGCGCACGGTGATGACTCCGGATCCTGCGGTCTTAACGCCTGGCGACTCGGTGCGTTCGGCGCTCGATCTTATGAACCGAGGGCATTTCCGGCATCTGCCTGTCATCGGCGCCGGCCGGCTCATGGGAATTGTCTCGATCCGCGATCTCTATCGCAGCGTCGTCGAACAGATGGAATCGGATATCATCATGCTGGCGGAAGGCCTGCTCCAGGGTTGACGGCCTCCTAGGCAGACGCCGCCTGCTCGGCCTCCATGGTCTCGTGCTCCCGGGCGAGATCGAACATCTGCAGGAACGCTTCCGGCTCCTGCGCCCCCGAGAGGGCGAATTTCCCATTGAAGATGAAACAGGGGACGCCGTTGATGCCGGCGCGCCGGGCAACCGTGTCCTCGGCAATGATGGCGTCTGCATCATCCTTCCCCTCGAGATACTCCAGGGTCGATTGCTCGCCCATGCCGACGGCGTCTGCCATCTCGGCCAGCACTTCCATGTTGCCGATATCCTGCCCTTCCTGGAAATAGCCGCGGAAGATCAGCTCGAGCAGCGTGTCCTGCTGGCCTTGCGCCATGGCCCGCCTTAGCAGCCGATGGGAGAGCAGGGTGCTCGGCGTCCGCTTGATGAGATCGAAGCGAAACTCGATCGATTCACCGGATCCAGCCGTGCGGACCGTATCGTAGAGGGAGCGGGCCCGATCACCGCCGCCAAATTTTGCTTCCAAATAGGCCTGCCGCTCCATGCCCTCGGCCGGCATGGCCGGATTGAGCTGGAAAGCGCGCCAGCGGACCCTGAGGCCCGACTGCGGGCGGATCGACAATGCCCGCTCGAAGCGGCGCTTGCCGACAAAGCACCAGGGGCAGATCGTATCGGAGAAGACATCGACTTGCATGGCCGCTTTCCTTCTGTGGCCAGGTGCCTTGCTTGTACCCTTGACCCGCAGCACCGCCGCGCCGACCATACCCCAAAGAGCATCGCAAAGGGGAGGGGTGAAATGCCGTCCGGGATCTATGACCGGGATCTGGACAAGAACGCGGCGAACTACACCCCGCTGACGCCCTTGAGTTTTCTTGAGCGTGCCGCCGCGGTCTATCCGGACAAGGCGGCTGTGGTACATGGCGAGCGCAGCTATTCCTATCGGGAGTTCCGCGAGCGCTGTCATCGCCTTGCATCGGCATTGGCAAAGGCCGGTGTCGCGATCGGGGATACGGTGGCGGTGCTATCGCCGAATATCCCGGCGACGCTCGAAGCCCATTACGGCGTGCCGATGGCTGGCGCCGTCCTCAACGCCCAGAACACGCGCCTGGATGCGG
Organism: Verrucomicrobiia bacterium; assembly: GCA_035544395.1. Taxonomy (GTDB): domain Bacteria; phylum Pseudomonadota; class Alphaproteobacteria; order Dongiales; family Dongiaceae; genus DATKFM01. The sequence goes on along the minus strand of DATKFM010000301.1, from coordinate 12,748 downwards.
GCACGGTGACGTTCTGCCTTAACCATGCGGAGGCGAAGGTTTTCATAGTCGAGCGGGAATGGGTGCCCATCGCGCTTGAGGCCGTCGCGAAGCTGGACCGGAAGCCAATGTTAGTAGAAGTGAATGACGCCGAGGCACAGTATGCGCCGAACGCGCCGCGGCTCGGCGGCATCGACTACGAAGAGTTTCTCAGGGGCGGCGATCCCGACTATGCCGGTCCGCCCATCGCGGACGAGTGGCAGGCAATTAGCCTGAACTACACCTCGGGCACGACTGGCGATCCAAAGGGCGTGGTCTATCATCACCGCGGCGCCTACCTGAACGCAATCGGCGATATCTTGAGTTGCGGCGTCAACAGGCAGTCGGTCTATCTGTGGACCCTGCCGATGTTCCATTGCAACGGCTGGTGCTTCACGTGGGGTGTGACCGCCGCCTGCGGCACGCACGTCTGCTTGAGGAAGGTTGATCCCGCGTTAATATACCCCCTGATCAAACGCCATGGCGTCACCCATATGTGCGGGGCGCCGATCGTCATGAACCTGCTGGCGAACGCGCCAGCCTCTGTGAAGATCAAATTCGACCACCAGGTGGAGATCACTACCGGCGGCGCGGCGCCGCCGAGCGCCATCATCGAGGCGATGGAGAACAGCGGCTTCCGCGTCACCCACATGTACGGGCTGACCGAGACTTACGGACCGGCGACCGTCTGCGCCTGGCAGACGGAGTGGGACGGTTTGGCAATGGGCGACCGCTCGCGCAAAATGGCGCGGCAGGGCGTGCCGCAACCGACCATGGAAGAAATGATGGTTGCCGATCCGGAAACTATGTCACCGGTGCCGCCGGATGGACAGGTCATCGGCGAACTGATGCTCCGCGGCAACACGGTCGTGAAGGGCTACCTGAAGAATCCGAAGGCGACGGCGGCGGCATTCCGGGGAGGCTGGTTCCATACCGGCGATCTTGCTGTGCGTCATCCCGATGGTTACGCCGAGGTTAAGGACCGCTCGAAGGACATCATCATCAGTGGCGGCGAGAACATCTCCAGCCTGGAGATCGAGGAAACTCTCTACCGCCATCCGAAGATTTTGGAAGCCGCCGTTGTCGCCAAGCCGGACGACCACTGGGGTGAGACGCCCTGCGCCTTCGTCACGCTACGGGCTGATATCGCCGAATGCTCGCCTGAAGAGATCATCGAATTTTGCAAGAAACACATGGCGCATTTTAAGGCGCCGCGCATCATCGTGTTCGGGCCGCTGCCGAAGACGTCGACTGGGAAGATACAGAAGTTCGTCCTGCGCGAGCAGGCGAAGAGTCTCGCGTGAGCACCGTGCAGAGAGACTCCTATATATGAGGACTCCATTCTCGCTCGAAGGCCGCGTCGCGCTCATCACGGGCGCATCCAGCGGTATCGGCGCGCATTTTGCGCAAACACTCGCGAGTGCCGGCGCCAAGGTCGCGATCGCCGCGCGACGGGAGGCAAAGCTTGTGCTGCTCTCAGAGAAAATTCAGAAGGGCGGTGGCCGCGCACTACCTGTCGTGATGGATGTGACCGATGCCGCCAGCATCGATCACGCCATTGCCGAAGTCGAGACCGAGCTGGGTCCGATCGCCATCGTGGTCAACAACGCCGGAATCGTGATGACCGCGCCTGCTTTGGATCTTTCGCAGGCAGACTGGAACTCCGTGATCGACACCGATCTGAAGGGCGCCTGGCTGGTGGCACAGTCCGCGGCGCGCCACATGGTTAAGCTTGGCCATGGCGGTTCGATCATCAATGTCGGATCGATACTTGGATTGCAGGCCGTGGGGCAGGTCCCGGCCTATAGTGCCGCCAAGGCGGCAATGCATCAACTCACCCGAGTGCTCGCAGTCGAATGGGCGAGGCATGGCATTCGCGTGAATGCGCTCGCGCCGGGATATATAAGGAGTGATCTCAACAAGGAGTTCCTGGACAGCCCGGCCGGCGCGTCGATCCTGAAGCGCAATCCGCTACGGCGGGCCGGAGAGGCAGCAGAGCTCGATGGCGCCTTGTTGCTACTGGCGTCGGATGCCGGAAGCTATATCAACGGCGCTGTCCTGGTGATCGATGGCGGCCACAGCATCGCCTTGTAGTTAACGCACATAAAGAAAAGGCCGCACCAACCGGGTGCGGCCTTCTCCTGGGACGTGTGGTGGATAGACTTGTCGTCGCTTACTCCCGGGACTACTGGACCGACGTTGTGGATGTCGCCGCCGGCGAATTGTTCATGCTCATCTGCTTGGCCTCGACGACCATGCATTCGATCGAACGCTTCTTCAGGCTGTTGCAGAGCGACTTGGCTTCCTTCATGTCGACGAAGCTGCCGGCCTGCAGGCGATAGTAGATACCCTTGTCTTTGCCGAGATCCGCCTTTTCCACATTGTGGGGCAGGGCGGCGAAGAGGTCCTTCTGGGAGCTGGTCAGCATCTGCCAGGACGCGGCCGCTTCGTCTTCCTTGCGGAAGGAGGCGATCTGCACCGTGTAGATCTTTGCCGAGTTCACCGATTGCTCGGTGATCGGCGTCCCGTTGGCGGTCGTCAGCTGCTTCGGCTCACTCTTCGCTTCAGTCGAAGCGGTCGCAGCCGGTGAAACGGTGTCGGTCGCCTTCGGCTTCTCGGTCTCGGTGGGCGGCAAGGCGGCAATCTGCACAGAGGAATTTGCTGATGTGGCCGTTGTCGTCGTTGTCGTGGCCGATGCTGTCTCTGTCTTAACCACAGGTGTGGCTGCCGGCGTTTCCCGGGCGGTCATGCTGCCCGTTTCACGGGCCGTGCTGGTCGCCAGCGAAGCGGTCGCAGTCACCGGCGGCGTCTGAGCCGTCGACGCGGTGACCGGCGTCGAGATGACGCCAGCAGCGCGATCCTTGTTCTCGGCAACCTGTACCGGTGCGTTCGCATCATCTGCGGGCGTATCGTTAACGGGGCCAGCGCTCGCCATCGGCAGGTTCTCAGGCGTCTCCGTCTTAGCTGGCTCGGCCGTCGCGGAAGTTGCTGTCGCCTGTGATATGGTCGATTTCGAGCTGGGAGTAGCGGGCAGTGGTTCGTTGCCCTCGTCCGATGCCGTTGCGCTGGGCGGTGTGTCCGGCAAAGCGGCAATGTCGGCCGCGTCAACCAGCTCCTCGTTCCAGTCATCGGCCCAATCTTCGTCCGCCACCTTGCCCTTTGAGGCGGTCGTGGTGGTGGCCGGCGTCGTGGAGCCGGGAACATTCGTCTTCACATTGATGATGGTGGGAGCCTGGGTTTGCCCGGCTGTTGCGATGTTCACGTAATTTTCAGTATATGGCGTCGGCTCCTGATATGACGTCGACTCCTGAATGCCGGTGACAACGGCGATCTGCTGGCTCGGCGCGACGAACTGAGTGCCATTGAATTCGATGCCGAAAGCCCGGCGGAGAAGGATGGCCTTGTCTTCATTGGACTCCGCGCTCTCAAGCGCGGCAACCTGTTGCGCTGTCCCGGCTGTCGCGCCGGAATGTGCGGTGTTCATCGCATCCTGAGTCCGGCCGGCGGCCGCATAGACCAGGGCGAGGTTCTGTTTGGTGATGGGAGTCGACCTGGTGGAGGAGGCGATCTCCTCCAGCAACTTGATCGATTCACCATGATTGCCCGTGAGGGCCAGGGACAGGGCCAGGTTGTTCTTGGCCGAGTAGTTTCCGGGACTGATCTGCAGCACCCGGCGATAGACCGCCTGCGCTTCACTATGCTTGCCGAGCATATCCTTCGTCACGCCCAGCGTGTTCATCGCCTTGGTATCGTTACCGTCGATCTGTACGGCCTTTTCGAGTTGCGCCACGGCGAACTGCGGTTCGCCCTTCATCATGCGGGCGCTTCCCAAGCCGCGGAGGGCGCGGCTGCTATTGGGATTAATCTCAATTGCCCGTGCATAGACGAGAGCCGCGTTATCGAGTGAGCCGATCGCCAGATAGCAGTCGCCCATGCCGAGCAACGCATCGATGTTGGTTGGATCGGCGGCGACAACCTGCTGGTAAATGCTTGCGGCGTTGGCGTAGTTGCCATCCGCCTCCAGCTGACGCGCCAGTGTCATCGCGTTGACATTGCCGGACTCCGAGGCTGTGGGAGCGGACATCTGGTCCTGGTTCCCGGGCTGGGCGCAGCCGCTGACGATGAGTGGTAACCCAATGGCGAGAATGGCTGTCCAATGGGCCTTGGTTGGAAATGGCATAAAAAGCCTCCGCGTGGAGCAATAATGGGGGCAAGTCCCTAAGCGACGCGGATATTGCGGCAAAAGTACTTAGCACTTGGTTAACGGCGATTAAGCCTAAGTATTTGTTACTCAAGAAAAGTTGGTGGGTGCGTGGGCCGAATGCAGAAAAAATTCCCGGGGATGCCGAGTTTCACGGCATCCCCGGGTTCTCGTATCAAACGCCCGGATCTCCCGGCGGAATCTCCGCTCGGAAGCTGATCAGGCCCGCTTCATCAGGTCGCGGATTTCCTCGAGAAGGACCTCGGAGCGAGTCGGCGCCGGTGGCGCGGCTGGAGCAGGGGGCGCCTTCCGCATCGCCTTGTTCATGGCCTTTATCAACATGAACATCACAAAGGCCACAATGATGAAGTTGATGACCAGGTTGATGAAGAGCCCGAGGTTGATCGTTGCCGCTCCAGCCTCCTTTGCCGCGGCCAAGGTGGTGTACTGATCCTGTGGTCCGCTGAGGTTGATGAAGATGTTGCTGAAATCCACGCCCCCGGTGATTGCACCGACAACAGGCATTATCAGATCGTTCACCATGGAATTGACCAAGGCACCAAAGGCAACGCCGATGATGATACCGACGGCCATGTCGATAAGATTGCCGCGCATGGCAAAGTCGCGAAATTCCTTTAGCATCGGTTCTATCTCCCCTGTGACGAATGGAATCTTGAAGGGCCCGGCGACAGCGGCGCTGCCTTAGGCAATCCGGCCACCATCGTTGCCGGCTGCGCACCATAATCCTAACGGCCTGATCGCTGATGTCACGGAGGGACTGCCGCCGGCAACGCGTTGCCACGGGATCGGTGGCTTCTGCGGAGCTGGCGGATGGGGTGGGATTCGAACCCACGAGGGGCTTGCACCCCTGCCGGTTTTCAAGACCGGTGCCTTCAACCGCTCGGCCACCCATCCCCGAAGGACGGCGTTACATACACAGGCCGCCTGGACTTTACTAGGCTCTGGCCGCGCTATCCGGGCGACGGACCCAATCCATTGATTGCGCTTGGCTCATGACTACTATAGGCAGCGGATTCAGGAATCTGGATCGAGGATATGACGCGCTTCCCCCGACTGAGACTGATTCTGGTCGCCCTGGCTGTGGCCACGCTTGCCGGCTGTGCCGGCAAGTCGCCAAGCGCGCCGACTTCCACAGGTTACAAGGTCGGCAAGCCCTATCAGATCGCCGGCGTCTGGTACTACCCGCACGTCGATTATGAGTATGACGAGACCGGCATCGCCTCCTGGTATGGTCCCGGCTTTCACGGGAAGAAGACAGCGAGCGGCGAAACCTACGACCAGAATGGGCTGACCGCTGCGCATCGGACATTGCCGCTGCCCAGCATGGTCCGGGTGACGAACCTCGCCAACGGGCGCCAGATCACCCTTAAGGTTAACGACCGGGGGCCGTTCGCCCATGGGCGGATCCTGGATGTCTCCCGGCGCGGAGCTCAGCTCCTGGACTTCGAGAGAACCGGAACTGCCAAGGTCAGAGTCGAGATCCTGGCCGAGGAAAGCCGGCAACTCGCCTATCAGGCCGGCGCCTATAAGGTCGCACCGGAGGTCGCCAGCGGAACCGGCGGCTCGACAGCCTCCGCTCAATCGGGCAGTCCGCAGGTTGCTGCCGCGCCAGTTGGCGATCTCGCCGAGGAACCCCTGCCGCCACCGCCTGGCGGCCAGGCCGCGACGCCAAAGGTCAATCAGCCGGTAACCAAGCCGGCGCCATCGGCCGCGCCGATCGAGGACAAAGTGCTGGCGGCAGCGCCGGCGCCGGACGGAAAAGTCACAAAGGTGCCAGTCAAGGCGGCGAACATGTATGTCCAGGCGGGCGCTTTCACGAGTCAGGGCAATGCCAACCGCCTTGCAAGCCGTTTGGCCAAGTTCGGCCAGGCCCGGATTGTGCCGGTGGTCGTGGACAGGCAGAAATTCTACCGGGTCCGGGTCGGTCCGATCGCTTCGGTGGAGGATGCCGATCGAATCCTGGAGCAGGTGGTCGGCGCCGGCAATCCGCAGGCCAAGATCGTCGTCGAGTAGGGGGAAGCTGCACCGACGTTAACACAATTTCGACCAAATTTGCTTTTATTGGCCCTGTGGCTGCGTGCGAGATTTCCGGCCGGGTCGAAACAGGCCGGTCCATTCTGACTCTGAGGGATAAGATGCTGTCAGGCTTATTGAAACGCGATGTGTTTGCCGCCATTGCGGCGATTATGACGATGTTTGCCGCCGGCGCGGCAGGAGCGGTGGATACGCTCGCCAAGCAGGCGATCATCGTCGACTACCAGACCGGGACCGTGCTGATGGAGAAGAACGCCGACGAGTCGATCCATCCGGCCTCCATGAGCAAGCTCATGACCCTGGAGATCCTGTTCCAGCAGCTGAAGAAGGGACAGATCAAGCTGACCGACACTTTTCCGGTTTCGGAGCGGGCTTGGGCGCATAACGAAGGCTCCACCATGTTCGTCGGCATCAACACCCAGATCCCGGTGGAGGATCTGATCCGCGGCATCGTGGTGCAGTCAGGCAATGACGCCTGCATCGTGGTGGCGGAGGGTCTTTCCGGAACCGAAGAAGCCTTCGTTGAGCTGATGAACAAACGGGCCGCAGAGCTCGGACTCGAAAACAGCCACTTCCGGAATTCGCACGGCCTCGAGGACCCGAACCACAAGATGACCGTGCGCGATCTGCTCAAGCTCGCCGAGCACATTTATCGCGAATACCCGGAGTATTATCACTATTTCTCCGAGAAAGAGTTTGTCTTCAACAATATCAAGCAGCAGAACCGCAATCCGTTGATCTACAAGAACATCGGCGTCGACGGGTTGAAGACCGGACATCTCAGCGTGTCGGGATTCGGCGTCGTGGTCTCCGCGCAGCGCGACGGCCGCCGCATCTTCATGGTCCTGCATGGCATGGAAGACATGCAGCAGCGTTCCGACGAAGCGACGAACATGGTCGAGTGGGCCTTCCGCGAGTTCAACAACTACGCTCTGGCTAAGCCGGGCCAGGTCCTCGACGAGGCGCCGGTCTGGTACGGTAGCGCGCCGACGGTGCCGCTGACCGTCGCGACCGATCTCGTCGCCACTTTGCCCCGCAGCGGCCGTGACCAGGCGCAAATTAAGGTTATCTTCGACGGACCGATCCCGGCGCCGATCGCCCAGGGCCAGGAGGTCGGCAAGATCGTCATCGAGACACCCGGCTATGGCAAGACCGAAGCCCCACTGGTGGCTGCGGCCGCTGTCGATCGCCAGGGATTTGTCGGCCGCGCATTCAGCAATCTGGAGTACTTCCTGTTTGGCATGTAGACAGGGAGCGGGCTCCTGATTGCATGAGTACATTCCATGACATCGAACGCCGGCGGACGCGGCCGGTTCATCACTTTTGAAGGCGGGGAGGGTGGCGGCAAGTCGACCCAGACCAAACTGCTGCTGCCATGGTTAAGCGAGCGGGGAGTCCACGCCGTGGCGACACGGGAGCCGGGAGGCTCGCCGGGCGCTGAGCGGATCCGCGAACTGCTGGTGACCGGCGATACCGGCCGTTGGACTCCGAATACCGAGGTCCTGCTCCATTACGCGGCACGTCATGATCATATTCAGCGGAACATCGAGCCGGCTCTTGCAGCCGGACGCTGGGTTGTATGCGATCGGTTCTTCGATTCCACGTTGGCCTACCAGGGATATGGGCACGGCGTTGCGTTGGATTTTATTGAAACGCTGCGCAACGCGGTTGTTGGCGACCGATATCGGCCGGATCTCACGCTGATTCTAGATTTGCCCGCTGCCGAAGGTCTCAAGCGCAGCCAGAGTCGGGTGAATACCGAGCGTCGCTACGAATCGATGCCAGTCGAGTTTCACGAACGGCTTCGCGAAGGGTTCCAGGCCATCGCGCGGCAAGAGCCGGAGCGCTGCCGGACCATCGACGCGCTACAGAGCATCGAATCGGTGCAACGCCAGATACGCGCTGCGATCTCCAAGCACTTCGAGCTTACGGCTTAACCATGGCGGATGAAGAGCAGGAAGTCCTGGAGCCGCGGCGCAACAGCTATTTCCGCGGTCATGATGATGCGGTGGCGGCGATCCTCCGCACCTGGTCTTCGAGCCGCGTCCCCCACGCATGGTTAATCACCGGACCGCGCGGCATCGGCAAGGCGACGCTGGCCTATCGTTTCGCGCGCCTGGCCTTGAGCGGGCAAGGCGGCGAAGACGGACTGTTTGGCGCGACGGCGCCATCCCTTGAGATCGAGCCGGCATCGGCGGTGTTCCGCGCAGTTGCCGCCGGCGCTCATCCGGACCTGATGGTGGTCGAACGTGGTTACGACGACAAAAGGGATCGCTTGCGGACCGAGATCGTCGTCGACGACATCCGCCGCGCGGTCGATTTCATGCATTTGAAGTCGGCGATGGGCGGTTGGCGGGTAGTCATCGTCGATTGTGCCGACGACATGAACCGGAACAGCGCCAACGCGCTCCTCAAGATACTGGAAGAGCCGCCGCAGCGGACGCTGCTCCTGCTTGTCAGTCATGCTCCGGGCGGGCTGTTGCCGACGATCCGCTCGAGATGCCGGCGTCTGGAACTGGCGCCGCTGCCGGACGCCATCGTCAGCGAGCTTATTCACTACTACGAACCGGGTCTTGATGCCGCGGAAGTGCGCCAACTGTTGGAAATTGCCGGCGGTTCGATCGGCCGCGCCCTTTCTGTGGCCGGCGCGGGTGGTCTTGAGATCCATGCCGAGCTGAACCGGCAGCTTTCGGCGCTGCCCAACCTGCCCATGGGCGAAATCCATGCATTTGCCGAAAAAGTGGGAAAGCCAGGTGGTGAAAGCCCGTTCGAAATGGCATCGGAACTGCTGCTGATCTGGCTCGGCCGGGTTGTCCGGCAGCGGGCAACCGGGGCAGGGCGTCCGCCATCGGCCGCCGCGGCGGCCCGGGGGAGTCTTGAACAATGGCTGGCCCTGTGGGAAAAGACCGATAGCCTGTTCAGGCGGACCGACGCCATCAATTTGGACCGCAAGCAGGTATGGATTGGCGCCATGGTCGACATCGCCCAGTTGACGGCGGCGCGGTAACCTCAAGACATCGTTTACCGGAGTCAGTGCGGGTCGGCGCCCGATGACGCTTCGGTGCGCGGGAGAAGACTGGCGTGCGCGACACTTATTACATAACGACGCCCATCTACTACGTGAATGATGCGCCCCACATCGGGCATGCCTATACGACATTGGCGTGCGATGTGATCGCCCGATTCATGCGTCTTGACGGCAAGCGGGTGAAGTTCCTCACGGGAACCGACGAGCATGGGCAAAAGGTGGAGAAATCCGCCCAGGCCGCCGGGCTCGAGCCCAAGGCTTTCACCGATAAAGTTTCGCAAAATTTTCGCGATCTGGCGAAGGCGATGAATTTCAGCAATGACGACTTCATCCGCACGACGGAGCAGCGCCATCAGAAATCCTGCCAAGCGCTTTGGCGCCGGCTTATCGCGAACGACCAGATCTATCTCGGAAAGTATGCCGGCTGGTATGCCGTCCGCGACGAAGCCTTCTATGGCGAGGATGAATTGCGCGACGAAGGCGGCAAGAAGATCGCGCCGTCGGGCGCCGAATGCGAATGGGTGGAGGAGCCGAGCTATTTCTTCCGGCTCTCCGCCTGGCAAAAGCCATTGCTCGAATTTTATGAAAAGAACCCGGACTTCGTAGCGCCAACTTCCAGGCGGAACGAGGTTATCAGCTTCGTGAAAAGCGGGCTCGCCGACCTATCGGTCTCGCGGACCACATTCAGTTGGGGTATCCCTGTGCCCGACGATCCGAAGCACATCATGTACGTCTGGCTGGACGCGTTAACCAACTATATCACCGCGGCCGGATTTCCAGATGTAGAGAGCGCAGACTATAAGTCGTTCTGGCCGGCCAATTTGCACATGGTCGGGAAGGATATCCTGCGCTTTCACGCCATCTACTGGCCGGCCTTTCTGATGGGCGCCAAACTGGCGCCACCGCAACGGGTGTTCGCCCATGGCTGGTGGACGAATGAGGGCCAGAAGATCTCGAAGTCCCTCGGCAATGTCATCGATCCGCACGAATTGGTTAAGCAGTTCGGCCTGGATCAGGTGCGTTATTTCCTATTGCGGGAGGTGCCGTTCGGCAATGACGGTGACTTCTCCCGGCAAGCCATGATCAACCGGATGAACAACGACCTGGCGGACAAGTTCGGCAATCTGGCCCAGCGCATCCTGAAGATGATCCAGAAGAATTGTGACGCCAAGTTGCCGGCGCCAACCGAGAAGCTCGCCGCGGAGGATGTCGCATTGCTGGACGCAGCAGGGCAGCTGCTGGACATAGTTCGAACCGAGATTAACCAACAGTCCTTCAACAAGGCACTGGACGCGATCTGGCTGGTCATCGCCGATGGCAATAAGTATGTCGACGCCCAGGCGCCCTGGACTCTGCGGAAAAATGGCGACTTGGAGCGGATGAACACCGTGCTCTATGTCGTGGCCGAACTGGTGCGCCGGCTGGCGATCCTGTGTCAGCCGTTCATGCCGGAGTCCTGTGGCCGCATGCTGGACCAGCTCGCGGTGCCGCCGTCGGAGCGCACATTCAGCGCTTTAACCAAGGCGCATGCGCTCAAGCCCGGCACGGCATTGCCGGATCCGGCCGGCATTTTCCCGAAGTTTGTCGAAGCGGGGAGCGCGGCCTAGGGCCGGGCAGGGCGCATGCTGGTCGATAGCCACTGCCATCTGGATTTCAAGGACTTCGACGGTGAGCTCGACGCCATCATGGCGCGGGCCGCCGGCCGTGGCGTTCACACCATGGTAACCATAGGCACCAAGCTGCGGGAGTTTGACCGGGTGCGGGCAATCGCCGAGCGCTATGACCATGTCTACTGCACCGTCGGCGTCCATCCCCACGAGGCCGAAGCGGAGGATGCCGCCAGCGTCGATCGCCTTGTGGAACTGGCCCAGCATCCAAAAGTGGTGGGCATCGGCGAGACTGGGCTGGATTTCTACTACGACCACAGTCCTCGGGACCGTCAGGCCAAGGTCTTCGCCATGCATATCGAGGCGTCGCGCCAGACCAGGCTCCCGCTGATCATCCATTGCCGGGATGCCGATGTAGAGATGGCCGCCACTCTGCGGGCGGCGCACGGGAAGGGGCCGGTCCCCGGCCTGATCCATTGCTTCAGCTCCACGGAGACCCTTTCAGAGGCGGCGTTGGAGATCGGCTTCTCGATCTCGTTGTCGGGTATCGTCACCTTCAAGAATGCCGTGGAACTGCGTAAAATCGCAGAAGATATCCCGATCGAGCGGATGCTCGTGGAGACCGATTCTCCCTATTTGGCGCCAGTGCCGCACCGAGGCCGCCGGAATGAGCCATCGTTTGTCGCCGACACGGCCGCCTTCATTGCCCAGCTACGTGGCATTTCACTTGAAGAATTGGCTGAGAGGACCACCGACAATTTCTTCAAATTGTTTGCAAAGACGGTCCGGCCGGCAACTCCGGCCCAAGCCTGACCATGCAGGTGACTGTACTTGGCTGCGGCGGCTCCGGCGGCGTACCGCTGGCCAATGGCAATTGGGGAAGCTGCAATCCGGACAACCCCAGGAATCGCCGGCGCCGGGTATCGGTACTGGTCAAGCACCAAGGTGCGAACATCCTGATCGATACCTCGCCGGATCTTCGGCTCCAGCTTCTGGACGCCAAGCTCAGCAAGATCGACGCGGTGCTCTATACCCATGACCACGCCGATCATTGCCATGGCATCGATGAGTTGCGGGCGCTGAGCTACGAAAAAAACGGTCAGCCGATCGACGCCTACGGTACAGCGGCTACGATGGCGGCTTTGCGCCAGCGGTTTGCCTACATTTTCAGTCAAGTCGAAGGCAGTGTCAGCGGCCTGTACCGACCGGTGCTTCGGGCGCACGAGATCGATGAAATGGCGTTCTCGGCCGCCGGGGTGCAGGTCATCCCATTCGACCAGGACCACGGGTTTGGGGCGGTCAGCACGGGATACCGCATTGGGAGCTTCGCCTATTCGACCGACTTGGTGGAGCTGCCGGCTGCCGCCAAGGCGGCACTAGGCGGGCTGGATCTCTGGGTGGTGGATTGCCTCCGATTTGAGCCGCATCCCACCCATACCCATTTCGAACGGACGCTGGGATGGATCGCCGAACTGAAGCCGAAGCGGGCGATCCTCACGCATCTGAACCACACGGTGGATTATGACGAGCTGGCGCGCCGGTGCCCGCCGGGCGTGGAGCCGGGGTTCGATGGATTGACGGTGGAGCTGCCGTGAGATCGACGCCGCACACCTATATATAAGGACTCCGATTCCCCACATCTGTTTGATATGGATAATATATAATAAATTTCCCATAATATACATTATGCGATAATCGGATGCGCGTAGGGCGGCTTTCAATCCGGTGGCGCCTTCGCTAACGTCCCGCCTCTCTTGAGATCCCGAATCAATCCGCAGGCGGCCGCGATGAACAACGAAGGCTTGGAGTCCGCGATCAACCGGCTGGTGGCGGTCATGG
>DATKFM010000300.1:0-9852 GCA_035544395.1 Verrucomicrobiia bacterium | reverse complement strand
GCCGCAGTTCTTATTGAAATTCGCGGTGTCCCATCCGGCGGTGACCTGCGCCATTCCAGCAACCTCCCGCGTCGATCACATGCGGGAGAACATGGGCGCCGCCTATGGCCCCGTGCCCGACACCAAGATGCGCGCTCGAATGATCGACTATGTCGAGAGTTTGTGAGTACCGTCACGTGCCGCGACGAGGCGGCACGTTCCTACGGCATTCCCATGCCGCCGCCCATATGGTCTGCGGGTTTGTGATTGTCGGCACCGTCACGGACCGAGGAGCTCTCGCCCTTTTCCGGACAAGCCGTGACGCTGAGCAGCATACCCGAGAGCAGAATCGCCACGACGCAGTTGCGCACAAAGTATCCGATGCGACTCCTCGACATGACCTTCATCCTACTTTTAGCCGGCGCCCGCCATTCAATCTCCTGGCACTCCGCACTCTCATCGCCACCTTAGATCCCTGCCGGGCCACGACCCAGTCACATCCGCGCGATTTGGTGTGGACGCATGGTTCCATCGAGATTGGCGGTCGAGCGGCAATTGGCTCCGCCGGATGGCGAGGCCATTCTATCGCTGAACTGCCGAACCGAGCTTATTTCGGCTTCCCGGCTGCATCGCGATCGGTGCGGGCGCCGCCAATACCGCGGCTCTCATGTTCATTCTTGCCGCCTTCACCGGTGTGAATGCTGTAGATGACCTCGGGCGGCGGCGTGGTCATCGGCGGCGGCGGGTCCGAAATATGGAGCGCCGCCTCCTCATGGCTGCAGCGCGGCGTGGTCGCAGGATCGTAGGCCTCGTAGCGGCAGCCGGTAAGTTTCGTCGATTCCGCGGCGAAAGCCGAGCTACCGGCCAGCGCGATCGCTGCCGTCACCGCCGCCATGGCCGTTACGAGAACAACGGTGTGCGCCTTCATGTTCGTCATCTGACACCTTCCCTTCTCATCGAGCCTGCACCGGCCGTCTTTGCGGCCGCTGTCGTTAGGGATTCATTTAGGCTCTGTTGGCGCGGCAGGGTGTGATGGCCCGCACGGGCCGGACGGAAGTGTGATGGCTGTCACCCCGGCACGGGCGGACAAAAAGAAAACGGCCCAGGTTCAACACCCGGGCCGTTACTTTTGGAACGAAGGTTGCGCGGCGCGTTAGGTGCCGGCGGCGACTTTCACGCCCTCTTTCAACTCGAGCTTCATCTTGTTGGTCTTGCCCTCGACGATCGCTAGCTTGCCTTCGGCAGCCATATCGCCCGACTGGGCAGTTACAATGTAGTTGCCCTCTCGCAACGTCACCGTCGGCGAGGCTTCGGTGCTGGTATAGAGCACCTCCTGCACGCCCTTCTTGTTCTTGGCGGTCTTCAGGATCTTCCAGGTGACGTCCTTCACCGCCTTGCCTTTCGCCGACGCGCTCAGCGTCGTCTTCCCGGCATAGAGGTTCACGGTGTATTTGTAGCCGATGCCCGGCTTCACCTCGGCGACCACGTCGGCCTGAACGCCGTCATACTTGCCGCGCACGGTATAGAATCCGGCCGGCAGGGTAACTTGGGGATTGGGACCGACGACCTCGCCGACCTTCTGGTTCAGGTCGGGACCGCCCTTGGTGTAGCGAAAGATCGTCCAAGTGATCTGCTCGTCGATCGACTTGCCCTTGTTGCTGGGAATCATGCGGAAGCTGGCATAGCCAGTGTCCATGACGATTTCCTGCTTGCCGGCCTTAGCGACGTCGACCTGCTTCGTGACCGTCGCGAAACCCATCGTAACCGTCACCTTGTAGTGACCGGGCACGAGATTGGCTTCGACGCGCGGCTTCGTCGCCTTGATCGTCTCGCCATCGGTCCCCTTCGTGGGCTGGATGACCCATTTCAGGTCCTCTTTCAGCGGCGACGCGCCCTGCGCGGACACGGCATGGAATTTCACGGCCACCGTATCGGCGGCCCAGGCAGCCCCGACGGTGAAGACGAGCAGAAATGCGATAAGGCCCGCTGGCCAACGAGTTTTGAACAAAGCCACCCCCTTGTTCCAAATGTCAGTGCGTTAAGGAATCGTAACCCGGATTAGTGAGCCACCACAACATTAATACCTTCTTAAGACCGTGCGATTTCACACAGCTGCGCAATATTCGATCAAGTTTGCGTGCGAAAGAGTGCGCCGGGAATCAACCGGTGGCTTTCAAGCCAAATGTGGCAGCGCCAGCCAGTGATCGAGAAATCCATCCATCCAATTATGGAGAGTTGGATCGTGACGGCACATTTGGGTCTCCTGATGATCCCGGGTTTGGGCGCCGGGACGGCTCAGGGAGTTGCCACAATCCTTCAGCCAGCCCCGCGCGGAGTCCGCGGTGACCTCCGGATGGAATTGGAAGCCGTAGGCCGAGCTGCGCCAGCGGAACGCCTGGTTGGGGAACGCATTACCGCCCCGGGCCAGCAGGCTGGCGCCCTCGGGCAGGTCGAACCCTTCCTCATGCCAGTGATAGACATGCAGGCTATCGGGGAAGAGGTCGCGGCCCTCGTCAGTCGGAGTCACCGCATAATAGCCGATCTCGACGATGCCGTCCTGATGGCGCGCCACCGGCGCGTCCAGCGCCCGGGCCAGCAATTGCCCGCCCAGGCAGATGCCGAGATAGCGGCCGCCGGCATCCACATGGTCGCGGATCCAGTCGATCTCGTGCTGCAGGTAGGGGGCCGAAGCCGCATCGTTGGCGCTCTGGGTACCGCCAAACACGATGGCGCCAGCGTAGGTCGCGCGATCTTCCGGCAGGCGGTCGCCCATGGCCGGGCAACGGTACTCGATCTCATAGCCCCTGGAGCGCAGGAGCGGCGCCACGCGCTTTTCCCGCCAGGAACTGTGAACAACGAAAAGGATGGTGTTACTCAAGCTGGCCGTTCTCAAATGCTGCGCTGCGGCATGTATCAGGCCGGGATTCTAGTCGTCAACGGTTGCGGCAAGGTGAACGGCCCCCTATTTCGCCCGGGCCTTGCGGAAGGCCGCCATATGAAAGCGGGTCTGCGGGCCGGAATAGCGCCGGTCCTCGGCCACCGGGCAGGCATGGCGCGCCAGGCAGCCCCCGGTCATGCAGGGTTCGCCCGCGGGCTGGCCGATATGGCGGGCGCAGGCATCGACAGCGAAGCCCTGCCCGCTGAAGGCTCCCACTGGACAGGCCGAAAGGCAGGGCTTGCCGGCGCAGCTATCGCAGGGCGACTGAGCGTCGGTCTTCGGTGGCAGGTTGATCGGCTCCGCAAAGGCCAGCGCCGCGCGGTAGGCGTGCCACAGTCCATGCTCGGGATGGATTAGAATGCCCAGCGGCGACGGGAAGACGGACTCCGCGCGCTGCGCCCAGCGCTGGAAGGGCCAATAGGGCGGCCCGCCGAAAGGGTAGATCGGCGTGGCGCCGGCCGCTGACGCGAGGTCGTCGACCACCCGCCGCGTCCAGCGATCGAGCGGGTCGGGCGCGCCGTCGGTTGCCTCCGGCGATTGAGAGAAGAACGGCCACATCGCGCCGCCAATGTCGCCAACGAGAACGAGAGTCGCCGTCGCGTTGCCATCGCGACCAGCGGGCACGCCATCAATTGTATCGGGACAAAAGCCGCCGCGAAAAGCGAGCCCGGTTGCGGCAATCAGGGTAATGAGTGCGGAAAGCTGCATGGTGCAGACGGCATCCTGTGGCTAAACTCCGCCTCCCGCAACAGCAGTGCGAAGATCATGAACACACAGGCGGCAATTTCCGAGATCGATCTGGATATTCCGACATTGGATGAGATCGCGGCCGCGCGGCGGCTGCTCGATCCATACATCGTGGAGACTCCGGTGCATCGCTGGCGCGGCTCGCGGCTGGCGGAAATTGTCGGCGACAAATCCGATATAGTGCTGAAGCTGGAACTGCTCCAGCACACCGGCAGCTTCAAGGCGCGGCCGGCGCTGCTCAATCTCCTGCGCTTGCCGCCGGACGCGATGAAGCGCGGCGTCACCGCCGTCAGCGCCGGCAATCATGCCATCGCCATCTCCTATGCGGCGCAGAGGCTGGGCACCTCGGCGAAAGTGGTGATGATGAAGACCGCCAATCCTTTTCGCGTCGCGCTGTGCAAGCGCCTTGGCGCCGAAGTCATCCTCGCCGAGGACGTGCATGCCGCCTTCGCGTTCGTGAAGGAGATCGAGGCCAAGGAGGGCCGCGCCTTCATCCATCCCTTTGAGGGCCGCACGACGGTGCTGGGGGATTCAACTCTAGGATTCGAATGGGCGCATCAGGTGCCCGACATGGACGCGGTGATCATTCCCATCGGCGGCGGCGGGCTGGCGGCGGGCGCCTCGCTCGCCATCAAGCTGCTGCAGCCGAAATGCAGGGTCTTCGGCGTCGAGCCCGAAGGCGCCGACACGATGCACCGCTCCTTCGCCGCCGGCCGGCCGGAAAAGGCCGACAAGGTCACCACCATCGCCGACAGCCTCGCCCCGCCCTATGCCCTGCCCTACAGCTATGGCGTCTGCCGGCGCTACATCGATGAACTGGTCATGATCGACGATGCCGCCATGAAGCGAGCCATGTCGCTGCTGTTCGCCGAGGCAAAGCTGGCGGTGGAGCCGGCAGGCGGGGCGGCGACGGCCGCCTTGACCGGCCCGCTGCGCGACCGGCTGAAGGGCCAGCGTGTCGGCGTCCTGGTCTGCGGCAGCAATATCGACGGCGCCAGCTTTGCCCGCTACCTGGCCGAAGGCGGCAATGGCATGGAATAGCCGGGCGGTATTGGGTATTCTGACGACGATGAACTTGGCCTAGGAGAGAATTGCCATGGACGGCACGGTCGCTTTCACCCGCATGGATCAGGGCACGCGTGAAGAATATGAGATGCTGGAAGAGCTGTACCAGCCGCTCTTCGGACGGCTGCCCGACAACGTGCTCGGCTGCCTGAAGCTGCTCGGCGGCGACAAGATGGGCTACAAGATCGATCGGCTGCACCATTCCCTGCAGACCGCGACCCGCGCTTTCCGCGACAACGCCGACGAGGAGACCGTGGTCGTCGCCCTGCTTCACGATATCGGCGACAATCTGGCGCCGGAGAACCATGGCGAGTTCGCCTCCGCGGTGCTGCGCCCCTATATCTCCGAGGCGAACTACTGGCTGATCAAGCAGCACCCGGTGTTCCAGGGTTACTACTACTATCACCATGTTGGCCGCGACCGTGACGAGCGCGAGCGGTTCCGCGGCCATCCTCACTTCGAGAAGACGGCGCATTTCTGCGAGAAGTGGGACCAGATGTCGTTCGACCCCGACTACGACACCATGCCGCTGTCGGATTTCGAGCCGATGGTGCACAGGCTGTTCGCGAAGAAGCCATTCACCTACGGCAACTAAGGATCGCGCTTACTTCTCCATCTGCACGGCGATGGGGTTCCAATCGGGCCCCGGCGGAGTCGCGATCAGTCGATGGCAGCGCTCGATAAAGATCCGTGAGGGCGCATCGCCGCCGGTTCGCGCGGAGTCGACGGCTTCGAAAAACCTGAGCGCGTCCGGGAAATCCCGGCGGCCATAAGCGTCGATGCCCGTCTCATAATCTTTCACCCAGGCAAAGGCCTTGGTGTCGGCTCCCTCCGACATCGCCAGCAACTCATGTATGGCCATGCCTTCGGTGCGTCCGAAAACGGCGACCCAATCCAATTGCCGGCACAGGATGGCGCCGCCGGCGGCGCGGCGGGTCTCGTCGCCGATCATGATTGCAGTGCCATAGCGCTTATTGAGGGCTTCCAGGCGGCTCGCCACATTCACGGGATCGCCGATGACCGTGTAGTTCAGCCGGTCCGCCGAGCCGATATTGCCCACGAGCATGCGGCCGGTATTGATGCCGATCCGCGCCCGTAGTGCCGCGCGGGGATCTTCAGGCGGCAATGCGGCCTGACGCGCCGTCATCATCTGATGCAGCGCCAGCGCCGCCGCGCAGGCGTCCCGCGCATGGTTTTCGTTCTCGATCGGCGCGCCCCAGAAGGCCATGACAGCATCGCCGATGAATTTGTCGATGGTGCCGCGATGGGACAGCACCGCCGAAGAGGCCGTCTCCAGATACTCGGTCAGCACCGGCACCACGGATTCGCCAAGGAACTCCGACAGCGACGTGAATCCCGCGAGATCGGCGAACATGACCGTCAAATTCTCATGTTCGCCACCGGGTTTAGCCTCGATGCCCTGGGACACCAACGTGCGCACCAGTTCAGTCGGCATGTATTTGGCGAAGGACGCCAGGCCCTGGCTCATCTGCACCAGGGCATTGGACAGGCCGTCGAACTCCCGCAGCCGCGACGGCACGCGCACGACTTGGTCGAGACGGAAGCTCTCGATATGGCCGAGCTGGGCTGCGATCCGACCCAAGGGCCGAGCTACCAGGTTGTTGGTCAGCAGCACGGCCAGTACCGCCATGGCGATGACCAGGACCACCAGGGCGACCAACAGCGTCTCCGCGCTTTCCTCGATCGAAGCCAGGAAATCATGGGCGGGGATCACCGTCGCGATCACCCAGTCGCGGAACTGCACCGGCGAGAAGGTGACGAAATACTCGTTGCCGTCGGCATCCGACGTCATTTCCAGCGAGCGCACCTCGGAAAGCCGGGCGAGGTCGACGCTGCCACCCTTGGTCGCATTTTCGATCAGCTCGAGCCGGGGATCACCGCGGCCCAGCTCCCCCAGCATCGGCAACTGGCCCCGCCGCTGCTGTTCGATCGCCTGTGGATCGGCCGAGGCGACGATGCGGCCCTCACGATCGATGACGATGACCGTGCCGCCCTCGCCGATCATCTGATGAGACAGAAACTGGGAGACAAGTTCCAGCTCGATCACCACGTTGATCACGCCGCCGAACTTAGTGTTCGCCACCAGCGGCATCGATGTGCTGATGCCGGCACGGTCGCCGTCGGGGAAGTGCGACACCAGATTCCAACCGGCGCCGCGCTCGGCACTGCACCGCACTTCATCGCAGCCTTCGGCAATCGCGCGCTTGTACCAGCCCTGTTCGACCGAGTTGAAATCGGTCGTCGCCGACTCGGCGCTTTCATACTCAGCCTCGGCGCCCTTGACCCGGTATTTGTAGGTCGTCTGCGCACCCTGCCCGCTGGCCTGGTCCCAGGTAATGGACAGCAGTCGGAATCCACCGTCGCCGGCGCGCTGCGCACCATAGAAATTGCCTTGCGGCGTGCCGATTGAAATCCAGGACACGCTGGGCATGGCGCGCAGCAGCGACAGGAAAATGAAATCCCGCTGGCCCGCCTGCTTCTCGAAATCGAAGATACCGTTGACGAAAGCCGATCCGACCGCGATCTGCGCCGCCACCGCCTGGTCGCGCACGCCACCCAACTCGTTCTTGACCGTGGTGACAATCTCCTGATTGAGCTGGCCGACCACGTCCTCGACATTCTGCCGCGCCGTGTAGGACCAGAGCGCATGCACCAGCAGCGCCGTCAGCAGCACGGTGAGCAGAATCAGTCCCGTGAGGACGAGCTTCAGCCCCGGTTTTGTCTGTCCGAACATGGCGCGAGTGTTTCAGGAATGCCGTAGGCCAACAAGGAAACACCGCCATCCCGGTTCGAGGGCGCGGCTATGGTTTCCATGCCTAGCAGATATTTGCGCCCCTGCCGCGCGTATCACGGCGATCTCGCGGGGAAATGAGACGGGCGCACGCCGCCGTGATCGGAGGGCTAGCCGTTGACGACCATGCGCTCGGGCATCGCCGCGCGCGGCGGCACCGCCCGTTCTTTCCGCGGCGTCTTGCCGAAGTAATCGCGGTAGCATTTGGAGAAATGGCTGGCGGAGACGAAGCCGCAGGCCAGCGCCACGTCGATGACCGGCATGTTGGTCTGCAGCAGCAGCAGCCGCGCCCGGTTGAGGCGCAGCTCCACATAGTACCGTGCCGGCGAGCGGTTCAGGTATTTGCGGAATAGCCGCTCGAGCTGCCGGCTCGAGAGCCCGGCGGCTTTGGCCAGATCGCCGCGGTCCAGCGGTTCCTCCAGATGCTCCTCCATCAGGCGGATGACGGACATCAGCTTGGGATGGCGCACGCCCAGGCGGGCCGGCAGCGCCATGCGCTGCTGGTCATGCTCGTCGCGGATGCGCTCATGCATGAACTGGTCGGAGACATGGGCGGCAAGCTCATGGCCATGCTGGCTGCTGATCAGCTTCAACATGAGATCCAGCGAGGCGGTGCCGCCGGAGCAGGTGAAGCGGTTGCGGTCGATCTCGAACAGTTCGGAGGTGACGTCGATCTCCGGGAAGCTCTCGCTGAAGCCCGCCAGGTTCTCCCAGTGGATCGTGCAGCGGTACCCGTCCAGCAGGCCGGCGCGGGCCAGGATGTGGCTGGCGGTGCAGACGGCGCCGATATCGGCGCCCTGGCGGTCCAGGCGGCGGAGCTGGGCGAAGACATTGCGGTCCTCGTACAGATGCGCGTCGATGCCACTGCAGACGATGACCGTCTTGAAAATGCCCAGCCCCTCGATCGAGCCCTCGGGCGACAGGGCGATGCCGTTGCTGGCGGCGATCGGTTTGCTGTCGGGCGAGAACAGATGCCAGGAGTAGAGCTGCTTGCCGCTGGCGCGATTCGCCAGGCGCAACGGCTCCACCGCTGAGGTGAAGGCGATCATGGAAAAATTCGGCACCAGCAGGAATGCGATGCGCTGCGGCAGTTCTTTTGACGGAGACCCGAACATCTAGCCCTTGGCGCGCCATTCGGGGCGCGTCCCGCGTTTGTTGTTTCGTTAGGGGCATCCTAGCCTATGTCGCAAATGGAGAAAAGCTTTGCATGATGGCGGCAAATCGCCGCTGGTTCGAAATCGGTGCGGGACGTTGCCGCATGTCGCAGCATGGACAATGCCGGACGGGCCGGTCGTGTCATTCGCTTGGATTCACGGCATATTTCGCCATCGGCCCTTGCCGGGCGGGGCCGCCATTGCAATAAAGACGCCCCGCCAACCGACCGACCGACCCGCCCTCGAAAGCGCCCATGAAGAGCAGATATTCGATCTTCAGTCTGGCCCGCAACGCGCTGGATTATCACGAAAATTGGTCGGAGGCTTGGCGCAGTCCGGAGCCCAAGCCGGCCTATGATGCTGTTATCGTCGGCGGTGGGGGCCACGGCCTCGCGACGGCCTACTATCTGGCGAAGTTGCACGGCCTCACCAACATCGCCGTGCTGGAAAAAGGCTGGATCGGCGGCGGCAACACCGGTCGCAACACGACCATCGTGCGCTCCAACTACCTCTGGGACGAGAGCGCGTTTCTCTACGAGCATGCGCTGAAGCTCTGGGAGTCGCTGAGCCAGGAGCTCAACTTCAACGTCATGTTCAGCCAGCGCGGCCTGATGAACCTGGCGCACAATCTGCACGATTTGCGCGAGATCAACCGGCGGGTGAACGCCATCCGCCTCAATGACATCGACTCGGAATTTCTCACCGTGGATCAGGTGCGGCAGCTCTGCCCGATCCTGAACTTCGACCCGAAGGCGCGGCATCCGATCATGGGCGCCTCGCTGCAGCGGCGCGGCGGCGTGGCACGCCACGACGCGGTCGCCTGGGGCTATGCCCGCGCGGCCGATGCGCTGGGCGTCGACATCATCCAGAATTGCGAAGTCACCGGCCTCCGCATCGCGAACAATCGCATCCAGGGCGTGGAGACCACCCGCGGCTACATCGCCGCCCCAAAGGTCGGCTGCGTTCCCGCCGGCCATTCCAGCGTCATCGCCGCCATGGCCGGCCTCCGCTTCCCGGTGGAGAGCCATCCGCTGCAGGCGCTGGTGTCCGAGCCGGTCAAGCCGGTGCTGCACACCGTCGTGATGTCCGGTGCGGTCCATGTTTATGTCAGCCAGTCCGACAAGGGCGAGCTGGTGCTGGGCGCCGGCATTGACGGC
>DATKFM010000299.1:0-15822 GCA_035544395.1 Verrucomicrobiia bacterium | reverse complement strand
AGGGCGTCGACTTCCGCCTGCTGGTCTTTGGTAAGCGCCATTTTTCGGGAACCGCGAATCATTTGCAGCTATTTGCAGATTAACGGGAACTTTCGCGCTGCACCATAGGGGCCGCCAGCACCTTTGATTCGCGGCGCGAGACACTATATATTTCAATTGTCGGGCAACCGACTATGACGATAAACGCCCTGCGACATAGGCGTAGCGGACCCGGGGGCAGTACCCGGCGCCTCCACCAGTTTCTTCAGCCGCGATTCGCACGAATGCGTGCCGCGGCCACTCTGGGGGCGAAGCAGGATCGACGCGCGCAATAAAGGCTTGGTTTTCGCCCGGCATGGTACCACCGTTATCGGGCTATTCTGAAAGTGCCAACGATAACCGTATGGCTCTCGCTGCCTAACTAGTTTAGGAAAGCGCGGTCCGGGGGGCACCGGGCAACAGAAGCCCCCCACTTGATTGCACACTTGATCCAAGGAGATCGGGTTGACGGCCCACGCAGTGACCGAATCGTCGGTCGGACCTTGTTGACAGGCGCGCCCCGCTTGGCGGAAAACTCAGGCAGCCGCCGCTCATTGTAAGCTCAACGGGGAACAATGGCGCAAGAACGTCTACGTTATGACCGCATGATCGACGAAGCGCTGCGCGGCGTCGTGCGCACGGCGCTGATCGACGTGGGCAAGCGCGGGCTTCCGGGCAACCATCATTTCTACATCACCTTCCGCACCGACCATCCGGATGTGCAGATCGCCGACTGGCTGCATCAGCAATACCCGGAAGCGATGACCATCGTCCTGCAGTATCAGTTCTGGGCCCTGGAAATCGAAGAGAGCAGCTTCGCCGTCACGCTCAGCTTCAACAATCAGCAGGAGCGGCTGTTCGTGCCGGTCGCTGCCGTGACGGCGTTCCATGATCCCGCCGTGAATTTCGGTCTGGAATTCCAGACCCGCCGCGAGGGCGAGGAAGAGTCCAAGCCGCCGAAGGCATCCGTGCCCGCCAAGCTGCCGGAGAAAGCCGAAAACTCGGAAAAAAATCCGGAACATGGCAAGGACGAGAAGGTCATCACGCTCGACGCCTTCCGGAAGAAGTAAGGCTGTCCGCCTGTCTGTGACGTATGTCACAACGTCGCGCGACTGTTGCAACTCGGCCACACCTCCGTGAGATTTTTCGGCTCGCCCCCATTCGCGATTGACGAAAACGGCTGGAATCATTAAGTTCCGGCATCCTTTCTCAGCGAGGGGAGAGCATCAATGACCCGTATTTATCTTCGAGGCTGCAGCGCAGCCTAACGGCCGATGTCGGTGAGCGCCTGAAAAGGCGTCTCCATCTCGCTTGGATTGCTAGGATCTCCCGAAAGATCATCCCAATCCGCTTCTGACGGCTTCCGTTAGTCGATTCCGCGAGCGTGATTCCGTTCCGCAAGGACGGAGTCGCGATGTGAAGACGCCTCTTCAGTCTCCCTGACAGCCGTTCCGTCACCGTCGGCTTCCTCCACGCCGCTCGAAACCTCGAGCCGGCGAAGGTCGGAGGCTTGCCCAGCGGTCCGGCGAAGCGCCAAGGCCAGCGATGCTGATTTCAACATTCAACCCTAAGGAGACTTTGTCATGAAGACCGCCGCTTCGTTCCTCGGACTGCTCATTTCGTCCCACCAGGCCATCAGCAAGACTCGCCCGGAAGCGACGCCCGGCAAACAGCCGGCACCTTCGGTCCTGGCCATGCTGAAACCCAGGCGATGGACGCAAGGGCCCCCGGTGGAGTTCCTCAGCAATCACTTGCGCCGCGACATCGGCCTCGATCCGATTCCGGGAAAGGATCGCTGGGGCGATCACAGGATCTGATAGGTCCATCGATTGCGCGTAACCAGGGGCGAGCCGTGCGCGGCTCGCCCTTTCTTTTCGGCCGGGCTAAGGTCCCGCCATGGCCAAAAGCGACCCGCTTCTCGACCATCTGGTCGACCATCTGTCGCCGCTGGGTGCGGCTCAGGGCCGCCCGATGTTCGGCGGCTTCGGGGTCTATCTCGACGGGTTCATCATCGGCCTCATCGCCTTCGACACATTCTACTTGAAGGCCGACGACTCGAACCGTCCGGATTTCGAAGCCGCGGGCGCGGAGCCGTTTCGCTACCGGCGCAGTCATCAGACCGCGACCATCAATACCTATTGGGAATGCCCGGCCGATGTGCTGGAAGAACCGGAATTGTTGCGCGATTGGGCGGCGAAATCCCTGGCTGTCTCCCGCCGCGCCAAGGCCAAGCCAAAGAAATCCGCCCGGCCGAAAGTCACAAAGAAGGCCCCTGCCCGCAAGACCCGGCTGAAAAAGCCGGGCAAGAAGAAACGATGAAGAGCCCTGAACAGGCGCGGCGTGCCTATGCAGAACAACTGGCGCGCATCACGGAGATCGACGACCGCCGTATCATCGAAGCCTTCGCCACGGTGCCGCGGGAGAAATTCCTCGCCGCCGGTCCCTGGCTTTTGCTGGGAGAGAGCGGTTACGAGCCGACACCTGACGGCGATCCGATCCGGCTCTATCAGGATGTGGTCGTCGCCATCGATCCGATCAAAGGCATCAACAATGGCGAGCCGTCCCTGCATGTGCGGCTGCTGGCGGCGCTGGCGGTGCAGCCCGGCGACCGGGTGCTGCATATCGGCACGGGCACCGGCTACTACACGGCGATCCTGGCCGAGCTTGCCGGTCCCCGGGGACACGTCACGGCCGTTGAGTTCGAGCCGGAACTGGCCGAACGGCTGCGGCAGAACCTGGCGTCCTATTCCACTGTCCGGGCCGTCTGCGGCGACGGCACGGCCTATGATGCAGGTATCGTCGACGCCATCTACGTCAATGCCGGTGTCACCGAACCGGCGCCGCTATGGCTCGACCGGCTGGCCAACGGCGGCCGGCTCCTGTTGATGCTCACGGCCCGGGACAATTGGGGCCGCTCCCTCAAGATCGTGCGGCGGGGCGTGGCGTTCGAGGCGCAGCTCCTCGGCCGTTGCGGCTTCATTCATTGCATCAGCAGCCGCGATCCCCAGACAGAGGCGGCGCTCAGCGACGCCTTCATCAGAACCGATCACGAGACCGTCCGCTCGCTACGCCGGGACAAGCACGCGCGCGACGAGTCCTGCTGGCTTCATACTGGCCATTACTGCCTGTCGCGCCGGCCGGTCTAGCGGCTCCGCGCAACCATTTGCCGGCCTTTGCCCATCAGGCGATTGCGGGTAAAAGAGGCGCGCCAATTGCCGCCGGAGATCACGATGAACGCCACGCCGCAGACCCGCATTGAAAGCGATTCCATGGGGGAGATTGCCGTTCCCGCCGACCGCTATTGGGGCGCTCAGACCCAGCGGTCGCTGCAGAATTTCAAGATCGGCGGCGAGCGGATGCCCATTCCCCTGGTGCGCGCTCTCGCCCTGGTGAAACAGGCGGCGGCGGAAACCAACATGAAGCTCGGCGGGCTGGACAAGAAACTGGGCGATGCCATCGCCGCCGCCGCGGCCGAAGCCGTCGCCGGCAAGCTGGACGATGAATTTCCCCTGGTGGTCTGGCAAACCGGCTCTGGCACGCAGTCGAACATGAACGCCAATGAGGTGATCGCCGGCCGTGCCAACGAGATGCTGGCCGGCAAGCGCGGCGGCAAATCGCCGGTGCATCCCAACGACCATGTCAATATGGGGCAGTCCTCGAACGACAGCTTCCCGTCGGCGATGCATATCGCCGCCGGCGAGCAGGCCGTGCGCTCCGTGATTCCGGCGCTCAAGCATCTGCAGAACGCACTCGCCGCCAAGCAGAAGGAGTTCGCCGACATCATCAAGATCGGCCGCACGCATCTGCAGGATGCGACGCCGGTCACGCTGGGGCAGGAATTCTCCGGCTATGCGGCGCAGATCGAGCTCGGCATCCAGCGGGTCGAGAGCTGCCTGCCGCGCATCTATCCCCTGGCCCAGGGCGGCACCGCCGTCGGCACGGGATTGAACGCCAAGGCCGGCTTTGCCGAGGAGTTCGCCGCCCAGGTGGCGCGGCTGACCAAGCTGCCTTTCGTCACCGCCGCCAATAAATTCGAGGCGCTGGCGTCCCATGATGCCATCATTGAGCTCTCCGGCGCCTACAACGTGCTGGCGGCGTCGCTGCTGAAGATCGCCAACGATTTGCGGCTCATGGGTTCCGGTCCGCGCTCCGGCCTCGGCGAGATCCTGCTCCCGGAGAACGAGCCCGGCTCCTCGATCATGCCGGGCAAGGTCAATCCGACGCAGGCGGAGGCAATGACCATGGTCGCGACCCAAGTGATGGGCAACCATGTCGCCGTGACCGTCGCCGGCAGCCAGGGTCATTTCGAGCTGAACGTGTTCAAGCCGGTCATGATCTACAATCTGCTGCAGTCGGGCCGCCTGATCGCTGACGCCTGCATCAGCTTCACCGACAATTGTGTCGCCGGCATCGTGCCGAACCGTGCGCGGATCAAGCAGCTCCTGGATCAGTCGTTGATGCTGGTGACCGCGCTCAATCCCCATATCGGCTACGACAAGGCGGCGAAGGTGGCGAAAAAGGCCCATGCCGAAGGCACCAGCTTGAAGGAGGCCGCTGTGGCCCTCGGTTTCCTCACGGCTGAAGATTTCGACAAGTTCGTGCGGCCGGAGCAGATGATCGGGCCGCGCAAGTAGCGCGAACGCCGCCGTCCGGCCGATGGACGATCCCCATACGATCCGCAAGCGTTCGGTCCGCATTGAGGGCCACCGCACCAGCCTGTCGCTGGAGGCGGCATTCTGGGATCAATTGAAAGCAATCGCTGATGCGCGCGGCCTGTCGCTGAACAAGCTGGTGGCTGAGATCGATACGGCGCGAAGCGCACAGTCCACGCCGGCAAACCTCTCAAGCGCGATCCGGGTCTTTGTGCTCAAGCATCTTGCGGCAGACAGAAAATAGTTCCACCACGAGGTCACAAAGGGCACGAAGACACATGCCGCTGACTCCCGATGCCATCGGCACCTGTGCCGACTTCCTCGCCGACTTGCGCCAACGCCGCAACGGCCGACTGCCGCCAGTCGATGCCATTCCCGAGGCCTTTCGGCCGCAATCGCTTGACGATGGCTACGCGGTGCAGGAGGCCGCGCGGCGCCTGATCGCCGCCCGCGGCCGCGGCACGCCAGTGGGCTGGAAGATCGGCTCCACGTCGCCGCCGATGCAGGCGGCGCTCGGCATCCCATTTCCCTGCGCCGGAACGCTCTATGCCGGCAGTGTGCATCGCACGCATACCGCCCTTAGCCGCAGCGACTACTCAAAGCTCGGGCTGGAATGTGAGATTGCCGTACGCTTGGCCACGGATCTCCCTGGCCGCACCGGTGGTCATGACCGGGCGAGTGTGTTGCCATCCATCGCAGCCGTCATGACCTCGGTCGAAATCGTCGAGTGGCGTTTCCAGGATATCAGGAACGCCGGCGTGCCCAGCCTGGTGGCCGATGATTTTTTCTCCTGCGGCTGTGTGCTCGGCGCTGAGCAATCGCCGTCGATCCTGGCTGATGATGCCGATATCCCCGGACGGTTCACGGTCGATGGCGAGGTCGCCAGTGCCGGCAACGCCCGGGATATTCTCGGTCATCCACTGAATTCGCTGGCCTGGCTGGCGGATCACTGCGCCGCGCGGAAAACGCCGCTGCGCGCCGGCGAGCTCATCACCCTCGGCAGCATCGTCGCGGCCCTTCGCCTCGACCGCCCGGGCCGCGTCGAAGCGTCGTTCGACGGCCTGGGCGCGGTCACCGTGGAGATCGTCTAGCCCTACTGCGGCTCGGGCTCGATCAGCGGCACGATCGTGCCGGGGTCCGTGCTCTGCTCGCCTTCCGGCTGCGCTTCCGGAACTGCCTGTTCGGCCGGCTGCTCCTGCGTCTGCGCGTCGGTCGCCGTGCGCTTCTTCGGCTGCTCTGTCTGCGATTCCTCAGGCTGCGGCACCAGCACCGGAGCGCTGTCGGGAACCGGCTCAGGCGCCACCTCGGGTGCCGGTTCTGGAGCAGGCTCAGGTGCCGCCTCGGGCTGCGGCGCAACCTCCGGCTCCGGCTCGGGTGCAGGCTGAGGAGCAACCTGCGGTTCCGGTTCCGGCGCCGGCTCGGGCGCGATCTCCGGCTCGGCCTCCGGTTCAGGTTGCGGAGCCGGTTCCGGTTGGGGTTCGGGCTCTGGCTGTGCCTCGGGCACCGGCTCCGGCGCCGGTTCGGGGGCGACCTCCGGTTCAGCAGCGGGCTGCTGGCCGAAGTCGCTCGGCGTATCCGGCTTCTCCGGCGGCACAGGAGCGTTTTCCTCGCCTTCGGGTTCGGCCGATGGTTGCTCGCCTTCAGGCGTGGCTGCGTCCGGCTCGGCCGAAGGCTGATCCGCAGGCGCCGGCTCGGTCTCCGGCGCTACCGCCTCGCCCGGCTGTTCCCCCGCCGGGGCCTCACCGGGTGCCTGCTCACCGGGTGCCGCGACATCCGGTGCAGCGCCTTCCGGCAATGCTTCATTCTGCTGATCGGCTCCCGGCACGTCGGGCAGGCTCTCTGTGCCAATGCCGCCGATGCCAGGCGTTTCGCCGCCACCCTGGGCGCCTGCATCGCCGCCGCCGATACCCGGGATGACGCCACCGAGCCCCGGAATACCGACGCCGCCGCCCTCGCCGCTGCCCTCAGAGCCCGGCAGGCCGGGGATGATGCCATTGAAGATGTCGGTCGGCGATTGATTGCCGAACACGCCCTGGGACTGATCGCTGCCGCGCGCGAAGGCATTGCCGCTGAACTTCGTATTCGGCCCGTCCATCGGCCCGTCGAGATCGATGCTGAGATAAGGCTGGTCCGGATACTCCTGGGAAAAGATGTTGGCGATCATGTCCATGGTCCAGGCGGCGATATTCGCATCACCTGTGGCCAGCAACCTGGCCCGGTTGTTCGTCAGGCTGAGATCCTGGGTGTTCAGCACACCTTGGTTGATATCGAACGTGCCATTCAGCGCGTTCGGCGAGCCGGTGAAGGCCGAATAGACGGCGTTGACACTCTCCGTGAAGCCCTGGAGCTGCTTGACCTGCTGGCCAAGGATTCCCAGGAGCGCCGAACCCACTTGCTGCTCCACCTGTGAGAGCACAGTGATGGAGCCGTCGACCTTGCCGTTGCCCTGCAGGCCGCCGACCAGGTCAGCCATGCTGTAGCCGCTGGAGGTCAGGTCAGTATCGAACGACACCGGACCGGTGATGCGATTGGCCAGGAAGCCGCCGCCCATAAGCTGGCTGACGGCCACATTGCTGCCGGTCACATGGCCGTTGAAGGTCGGCACGCCGCGGCTCGCCAGAGCGCCCGTCAGATCGATGACTCCGCCATAGGTGTTGCCGTTGAGCTGCTTGATCGTCAGCGTCCCATCACGCAGGGTGAGCAGCGCCTTCAGATTGTCGATGACGGTGGTGTTGGCGACGAAATGGTCGGCGCTGAAATCCACATCGGCATCCATCGACTGCAGCGCCGAAAGATCCAGTTTCTCCCGCGACCAGCGCTCGCCGCCACCGCTGCCACCTTTGGCCGGTGGCGGCATGAAGGGCGACACATCGACAGTGCCGCCCCTGAGGGCAGCGCTGTAGAACGGCTTGCCGCTGCTCTTGTCCATGCTCGCCTGACCGGTCAGCGATGTCTGGCCGGCGCGCAGCGAAAGACCAGAGATATTCGCCTTGTCCGTGCTGCCCTGGGCCTTGGCGGAGAACTGCAGCGGCCCGAGCTTGGCCGCCGCCGGCTGATAGCCGGGAACCAGCGCCGACAGGAGCTGGCGGAATTCCGGATGGTTGGCGGTTACCGCCAGATCAAACCTCGTCGGCGCCGGTGCGGCGGCCGTCTGCACCGTGCCGGCCACGGTGGCCGCACCGCCGAAACCCTGCAGCGCCAGATCGAGCTTCATGTCGTTGGCATTGCCGGCCATGGATCCGGTGGCGGCGATCTTGCCCAGCTTGTTCGCCTCCGGCCCGGCCATGCCCGCCAGCGCCAGCAATGGCGCTGGCTTGTCGGCGGAGAAGTCCAGCTTGGTATCGACTTTCGGCGCCGCGGACGACAAAGCGAGCACCCGGCCCTTGAAGGTACCTTTCGCGCCGGCACCGGCGATTGAGATTGCCACGTCGTAGGTGAGATCATCCGCGCCGCTGGCCGCGTTGCCCTTCAGCGACAGCGCGCCAAGCTTGCTGACATCGCCCTTGATGCCCGCCAGCGCCAATAGCGGCCCGGCATCCTTGGCCTGCACGTTGAAGGTACTGTCGATGCGCGGCACCACGCCTTGGCCGATGCCGGAGGCCTTGCCCTTCGCCTGGCCGGAAGCGCCGATGCCGCTCAGGCCGAAATCGATATCGAAATTCACATCCTGCGCACCGCCGGCGAGCGCGCCGGCGAGTTTCAATGCACCGAGCTTACCTTTGACCCGGTCGCCCATGCCCGCCGCCTGGAACGCCTTGTTGGCATCCTTGGCGGTGAGATCGAACTTGGTGTCGAACCGCGGATTGCCG
This sequence comes from Verrucomicrobiia bacterium, assembly GCA_035544395.1. GTDB lineage: Bacteria > Pseudomonadota > Alphaproteobacteria > Dongiales > Dongiaceae > DATKFM01. Next base: position 7,343 of record DATKFM010000299.1, on the reverse strand, counting down.
GCGAGATCGGTCACTGTGCCGTTGAGCGCAACCTTGCCGCCGGCGAATTCCTTCACCGAGAGATCGCGCAGCGTGAGCGTGCCACCGGTAACGGTGCCGTCCAGATGCACGCCCTGCAACGTCTGCTGGTTGACCGTCAGCTTGCCGACGCGCATTTCGACATTGGCGTCCAAGTCCGCCAACGGCTTCAGACTGTCCAGCGGCAGACCACCGCCGCCCGCAGGCTTCGGCGCGGCATCGGCCGGCGCCGCTGCCGGCGGCATATAGTCGTCGACATTGAGCTGATCGATCGCGAGGCCGACGCCGAACGCCATCTTCTGCTGGCCGCCCCGCGGCAGGGCGATGCGCAGGCCGCCGGTGACGTGGGAACTGTCCAGCTTGAGATCCAGGTCCGCCAGCTCCAGCAGGTCGGCGGCAGCGGTGAAGCGGCTAGTCAGCGCCAGGCTGCGCAGCCGTTCTGCCGGCACCCCCGCCGGCGCCACCTGCAGCCAATCCAGCAAAGCCCGCAGATTGTCGGCCTTGGCCTCCAGCGCGCCGCCGATCTGCGGCTTGCCGTCCACCGCCGTCAGCGCGCCGGCGGCCGAAACCGCGGCGCCGCCGGGTAGTTGGGCGGAGAATTGCTTGATCGCGAACTCGCCATTCGCCAACTCGCCCACGAACTTCGTGTTGTCGATCAGGCCGCCGCGATAGCTGATGGCGTCGATGGCGATATCGACGGCCGCATTGATCCCCGTCGGCAGGGCGAACGCACCCGCATCCTGCGGCGCGGTTTCCGCGGCCGGCGCCGCCGGTTTTGCGGCCGCCTGGGCCAGCAGCGCATCCAGGTCGATGCGATTGATGGCCAGCTTGACCGCCGCCTGGGACGGGGATCCCGGAGTGAAACTGACATCGCCGGCGGCGGTCAGATCGCCGAGAGCAAGAGTGAACTTCTCGATCTTGCCGCCCGCCGGCGCGTAATTGACGTCGCCCGCGATCTTGAATGGCTTGTCCAAGGCGATCGGCGCGCCGCTGCCGCTGCCCGGCGCCAACGCCTCCAGGGCCGCCGCCAGATTGGCGCTGCCGCCCTCCAGCTTGCCCACGGCGCTGACGCCATCGGCCGCCTGGGCCAGCGTGCCCGTGAACTTGATCTGAGCGTCACCCTGGCTTCCTGCGCCGCCCAAGCCGAGGGCGATGGCAACAGGCGCAGGCTGCGCCGGGTCGATCTTGCCGGTCGAGACATCGAACGTGGCCGGCAAGCCTTGATAGTTCAGGCTGCCCTTGGCGCCGAACGGTCCTTGCAAGGACGCCGCCGCCAGATTGGCGTTCAGCGCCTCGATCTTCTGTTCGCTTTTGGCCACGGCATCCCGGTAGATCAGGGTGCCGTCAGTGATGTTAACATTATCCAGACTGACGGCGGGCATGCCACCACCGCCTTGCTCAGGCGTAGTCGTCGCCGGCTCGGCAGCCGCCGGGGTGATTTCCCAATTGCCCTTCCCGTTCGGCAGCTTCTCCAGGAGGATCACCGGCTTTACCAAGGTGATCTCTTCGATCTGCACATTGCCCTGAATCAGCGGGAACAGCGCGACACGCACTTTCAGAGTCTCGAGCGTGACCATGTCCGGCGCGCTGCCGCCCTCGGCATTGGCGAACCGGATGCCGGCCACGGAAATCGTCGGCATCGGCAGGATGGCGGCGGAGATATCGCCATCGATCACAAGATCCCGGCCGGTCGCCTTGCGCGCCTCCTCGGTGATCAGCTGCTTATGCTGATTCCAGTCATAGAAACTGGGACCGACAAGGACGGCGACGACGAGCAGCACCAGCAGGACGCCGAGTCCGATTAGAATCTTCTTCATGCGCAGAGCAACTCCTGTTCACGTCCGCGTGCCGAATGCAGCATTCTCTTTGCGCCGCGGAAGATTCGGTCTATTGTAGCACCCGATCGTCTGGCACGTAATCCGGCGACCGGTACGCCGCCTACCAAGTCAGTGCAGCGATCAGCGGTGATCCTATGGGAGAGTTGGTCAATCTCAACAAATACCGCAAGCAGCGGGAGAAGCTGGCAACAGCCAAGCGCGCTGCAGAGAATCGCGTGAAATTCGGCCGCGACAAGACCGACCGGAGCCGGGTCCGCGCCGAAAAGGATCGGGAAATCCGCAATCTGGACGATAAACTCCTGGATTGACGGGCCTCTTGCAGCCTCGGCCTGAACTCTTTGGCGCGGCCTGAAATTTCCTCCGGCGACATCTCGATCCCCAGCATGGCGGTGTGGCAGCTTTCGCTGTCGTCGTGGCAAAACTGTGACGGCGCATGTTCAATGCGCCGCAAACCAAACGGTTGCCATGTTCCAGCAACCGACCTGAACCGCATCTGAACCGGATTTTCGGAATTTCTTAACCATAGGGATGGGGAGGTTGCCGAATAACTGGGGTCGGTTTGCAGCCGATTAAACGATGAAGTCCATGACCCCGACGATGAACGTGACCTTGCCGTTCTCGTCAGTGAGGGGACAGTCGATTGATTCAAATTTGCGCAGTTCGCGGCCGGCGAATGCCAGGGATCCCTCGCACATCCGGCAAACCCGGCCGGCGACCACGATATGGTAATACTCGTAGAGGGCATGGCCGTAGTCGCCCAAAGCACCCTTCTGCACCAATTCGCCCTTGCGGTTGCTGCCGACGATCTGGATCACGCCCTCGCCGAAAAGCCGGAACACGAAATCGCCATCGGGCAACACTTCGGTCAGGAAGATGTTGGCCACAATCATCTTGTGGTCGGTGACATCGAACATCTTGCGCAGCGGTATCAGGCCGCCATTGGCATTACGCCACCAGTCATAGAGATGCTTGTTCTTCTTGCTGATGAACTGGGTCGCCGGGGTTACCGCTTCCTCCCGGATATCGAAGAATTTGGTCAGGCCGGATTGGTTCTGGGTCATGCGCGGCTCACAGACGCAGGATCTTGCCGGGGTTCATTATATTGAGGGGATCCAGGGCCAGCTTCACTTGCCGCATGACGGCGACAGCATCGCCATGCTCGGCGGTAAGGAAGTCGAGCTTGCCATAGCCGATGCCATGTTCCCCCGTGCAGGTGCCGCCCAACGCCAGCGCTCGCATGACCATGCGCTCGTTCAATTGCTTTGCTTCCGCCAATTCCGCAGGCTTGTCCGGGTCGACGAGGAACGTCACGTGGAAGTTCCCGTCGCCGACATGGCCGACGATCGGCGCCAGCAGCGTCGATGTCCGCAGATCGGCCTTGGTCTCGGAAATACACTCCGCCAACCGCGAGATCGGAACGCAGACATCCGTGGCCCAGCCCTTGCTTCCCGGGCGCATCGCCTTGCAGGCGTAGTACGCATTGTGCCGGGCCTGCCAAAGGCGATTGCGCTCCTCCGCCTTTGACGCCCAGCGGAAATCGCCGACGCCATAGCCGCCGGCGATCTCCTTGACCATCGCCGCCTGCTCGGCCACGCCGGCCGCGGTGCCGTGGAACTCGAAGAAAAGGGTGGGCTGCACCGGGTAGTCGAACTTGGCGTAACGGTTCACGGCATCCATCTGCACTTCGTCCAGCAGCTCGATCCGGGCGACGGGTATGCCGGTCTGGATCGTCTGGATGACCGTGTTGACGGCGTCCTCGATGGTCGGGAAGGAGCCGACCGCGGCGGAGATCGCTTCGGGCACGCCATAGAGGCGCAATGTCACCTCCGTGATCACGCCCAGCGTGCCCTCGGAGCCGACGAAGATCCGCGTCAGGTCGTAGCCAGCCGCCGACTTCCGCGCCCTGCCGCCGGTCTTGATAATCCGGCCGTCGGCGGTCACCACCGTCAGGCCCAGCACATTTTCCCGCATGGTGCCGTAGCGGACTGCGTTGGTGCCGGAAGCGCGGGTGGCCGCCATTCCGCCCAATGAGGCGTCCGCGCCGGGATCGATCGGAAAGAACAGCCCCACATCCTTGAGATGCTCGTTAAGCTGTTTGCGGGTGACGCCGGCCTGGACCGTGACATCCAGATCCTCGGCGCTGACCCGCAGGACATTATTCATCCGGCTGAGATCCAGGCAGATCCCGCCATGGAGAGCGGCCACGTGACCTTCCAGCGATGTTCCCGTGCCGAAAGCGATGACCGGCGTGCGGTGCAGCGCACAGGCTTTGACGATCTGACTCACTTCCTCGGTCGTCAGCGCAAAGACGACGGCATCGGGTGCATGGGTGGCGTGATAGGATTCATCATGGCCATGCTGCTCACGCACGGCGAGGGCCGTCGTGAAGCGATCGCCTAGGAGCGCCTGCAATTCGGCAAAAAGGGCCGCGTGGGTGTTGTGACCGGGCAGCGCCGCAGCTGTTTCCATGGACCTATTCCGCGCGCAACAAGCATCTCGTCTGCGCCCGCCGCCGCTCTTGGCGGCCGGAGCAGGTACCAGATGGAACGTAGGACATGCCGGGGCCAACAGCAATATCCCACAATCCGCCTGGCGTGCTCGTGGAACAGGAGAACGCCCGGCTATTACTAGGAACAAAGCCTGTCTAACTTCGTTTTTGATTGCGTCCCGCAGTGAAACTGTGGAAGCCTCGAAACCACTGAGACTGCGCGCGACCTAGTATTCCTTCGCGCGTCAGAGGCCGATGATGGGAAGCGGTCGACCGCAGGGTTCGATACAGAAGGTCATTACGACCCTGGAGTTTCTCTCCGTTTGCAGCGGCCCGGTGCGCGATATCTACGCCTACTGGGACCGCCGCCGCGAAGGGCGGCGGATGCCGTCGCGGACCGATATCAATCCCGCGGATTTCGCCGGGCACCTGCCGGGAATAGTATTTGTCGAAGTGCGGCGCGACCCGCTTGAATACATATATCGCAGTGTCGGTGCCCGCGAGATCGAAGCCCGCGGCTCCGACCCGACGGGAAAGAGCGTTGCCGACTACTGGCATGGCGGCGGCGGCATGGAGGCGGTGCTCGGCAACTACAGTTACGTCACGACTCAGGGCGCCTGTCTTTATGAGTTCGAGCGTTTCATCGGCCGTTCCGGCAACTATGTGATCGATGAGACTTTGTTCATGCCGCTGTCGCCGGACGAGCGTATCGTGACTGAGATCCTGACCTACACTCACTATGAGGATATCTGGCGCAAGAGTTGAACGTGATTCGCGGCAAGTTCCGCAAAACTTTCATTCGTATTCCGATTCGCAGATTCTGACGCCCCATAACTCTTATACTTAGGCGGAAACCTAAGAATCGCTGTTGCCTTCAGGCTTCCGCTTGCAACGCAGTGAAAGAATCAGAATGCAACAAGCCATCGATGCCCTGGGCCTCCCGCTCGCTGCATACGGACATTTGCGGCCGCCGCAAATCGTCGTCGCCAATGTGGACAATGAGAACATGATGGCGGACCCATCCGGCCTGACGCCGGAGTTCTGCGCCGGCAGCGCACTCATCGCGCAGCGCATGCTCTGGTTCGCCGAGCCCGGTGATATCGTGCTGCTGCCCAGTCCGCCGTCGGTGGCGATGAAGCGCTATCTCGCGGGCTGGAAGCATTGCGATCCCGACGAGATCCGCATCCTCTCGCCCGACCCCGGCAATCACGGTCCCCTGCCGTTGGGCGCGCAGAACCTGCTGGAGCCCCGTTTCGTCAGCAAGGTCCGCGGCCTGATGGGCAACCGCCGGGACTGGGTCATGGCGCCCTACCTATGCGACCGCGCCGTCATTGCGCTGTCGCAGGAACTCGGCCTGCCTGACTCCGCGCTCATTACGCCCTTCGCCCATGAAGGCGGTTGCGAGATGCTGAACGACAAGCGGGCGTTTCGCGGCCTTGCCGCCGGGCGCGGCATCCCCCTGGCGGCGGGCGCGATCGTCGCCAGCCGCGATGAGCTCGAGCGGGCGGTATCGCGCCTCATCGGCGTCACCAACGCCGTGATCATCAAGCAGGACCGCCACTCCGGCGCCGAAGGCAATTTGGTGCTCAGCCGCAAGCGCGACATCTGCGGCGAAGGCGCGCTGGAGGCGATCTATGCCGAGGACGAACCGGCGATGCGCAAGGCGGTCGCGGCGATCTGGAAACGGCTCGCCTACCATGAACGGGCGCCGCTGATCGTCGAGGTCTATTATCCCTCATCGGTGAGTCTGTATGCCGAGTTTGCCGTCGATCCCCGGCGCCGCGCCGTGGAATTGTTGAATTGGGGCGAGCAACGCATGGAGCCGGTCTTCACCGGCTTCGTCATTCCGCCGTCGCTGCCGGCCTTTCAGGGTGCGCGGTTCGTGTCCGGCGCCACCGAACTGGCGCGCATTTCCTGCGATCTCGGCATGGCTGGACGGCTGAGCGTCGATGGCGTCATCACGCTTGATGGCGACTTGATCTTCAACGAGATCAACGGCCGCATCGGCGGCTGTTCGCAGGTCCATCATATCGCCTCGCTGCTGCTCGGCCCCGGATATGGCGACAACAGCGTGATCGCCACCCATCATCGCGTGCCGGCGCCGCTGATCGACGAAGTCATCGACATCGCGATCGAGGAAGGGCTGCAATTCGACCTGGCGGAACGGCGCGGCATCGTCGTCATGGCCGAGGACACCCAGCAGCTTGGCGTGCTCGACTTTCTGGCGATTGCGCCGCGCAAGGAAGAAGCGTTGTTCATCGAGGATAAGTTCGAGAGCCTGATCCGGCGCCGGGCTGCCCGGCTCATCTAAATCGAGATCCATATCGACTTTGCTTCGCGATCTCACGAAGAACTACGGCGAGATCCCCTCCCTGTTGTGGCGATTGCTGGCCACCCAGGGCTGTATGAACGCGACCCACTTCATGGCCTTCCCGCTCTTCGCGGTCTACATGGCCAACAATCTGGGATTTCAACCGGGAGAGCTCGGCACCGTCCTCACAGTCCACCTGGTGACGCGTCAGGTGCTGCCGTCCCTCACCGGCCCGATCGCAGACCGCTTCGGCCTGCGCATTTTCCTGATCGCTGGATTGTTCTTGCGCGGCGCGGGGCTGATCGGATTTGCCTTCTGGACCGACTGGCCGTCGCTGTCGGGCATGGCCTTCCTCATCGGACTGGGAACGGCATTATACGAATCCGCCATCAACGGCGTATTCGGCCGCCAGCCGACGGCGCTCGCGTCACGAGTCTTCATTGTCAACAACCAGTTCCTCAATATCGGCGTGATGGTGGGGCCGCTGATCGGCAGTCTGGCTCTTGCCCTGGACATCCGTTCGCTCTTTATCGGCGGCGGCATTGTCTTCATGTTGCTGGCCGCCTGGACCGTGACTTTGCGCGAGATTGACGCGGTACATGGCGAGCCGACCGCCATCGCCACCAGCCTGTCGCGCGTGCTGCGCAATCGGGCATTCCTGGTTTTCTTCCTCGCCTCGATGCCCTGG
>DATKFM010000298.1:0-2531 GCA_035544395.1 Verrucomicrobiia bacterium | reverse complement strand
GCCTCGTCGCAGCCGCCCTGATCCTCGAGGTATTTTCCGCCGGTCGCACCATGACCCGGGCGTTCCGGAACCAGCACGGCAAAGCCGCGCGCCACCAGCCACGCCGAGAGCGCGCGGTATTCGGGTTGCGGCATTTGGGCGCGTCGCAGGACGTTCTGGGTGGAGGCGTGCGCGATCACGGCCAGCGGAAACGGTCCATCACCCGGCGGCCGGAACAGCACCGCATGCGCCGCGGTCGCAAGATCGGGCGAGGGCACCAGCCATTGTTGCAGGCGATTGGGCGCCCCTTCGGCGCCTTGCGCGCCGAAGCCGGGCTGCGCTGCACCGGCCTTCACACCGAACACGGCAAGGATGGCCACTGCAAAAAACACGTTTGGCGGATGCATGAACTGGCCTGACAGAGCCGGCGGCGGGCGGTATGGCCTACACAATACCGTCGGCGAATCAAATCCGGCGGTTTTTCGCGAGTAAGCTTCGCGGCGGCGCACCCTTTGGAAGATTCCGACAACTATCCTGCCGCAGTCACATCCTTAAAATCGCCGGTTAAAGCCGTTCCCTGTCCTCTTTCGGCACAGACTTGCAAAAACTGATGCACAAAATCCACAGGTTAACCGATAATTAAGGATGGACCTTGAAGCCGGGCCGCTGACTTGCTTTGATCCGGTCATGAGCACAACCCTGATCGAGGTTCGACCGGCCAAAGCTGCTGACGCAGCCGCGGTGGCGTCTACGCATGACGAAGCCTGGCGATCGGCCTATCAGGGCATCATTCCCGGCGCCGAACTGGAAAAGCTGATCAACCGTCGCGGCCCGCAATGGTGGGACAGCGCGATCCGCAAGGGCAGCCGTGTCAGCGTGCTGGTGTTCGGCGACAAGGTCGCAGGCTACGCCAATTACGGCCGCAACCGCGCCCGCAGCCTGCATTTCGAAGGCGAGATCTACGAACTCTATTTGCGGCCGGAATTCCAGGGGCTGGGCTTCGGTCGCCGGCTCTTCACCGCCGCCCGGCGCGATCTGGTGCAGAGCGGGTTGAAGAGCATGGTGATCTGGGCGCTCTCCGACAACGACCCGGCGACAGAGTTTTACCGCGCGCTCGGCGGCCGCATGGTGGCGCGCTCCTCGGAGAAGTTTGGGCCCAAATCGCTCGACAAAGTCGCCTTCGCCTGGACCAACTGAGCCTAATTCAGGCTTTTCCCTCCTCTGCTACGGGTCTAAACGGACCCTGACGGGTGCCTTATTCCAGGCGCGTCCCTCAACGCCAAGCGGAGCCCTCCATGCGCATCGACGCCATCTCAATCGGAATCAATCCGCCGCACGAAGTCAACGTCATCATCGAAGTGCCCGTTGGCGGCGAACCGATCAAATATGAAATGGACAAGGACGCCGGCACGCTGGTGGTCGATCGCTTCCTCTATACGGCGATGCGCTATCCCGGCAATTACGGCTTCATCCCGCACACGCTGTCGGGCGACGGTGATCCCTGCGACGTCCTCGTCGCCAATACCCGCGCGATCGTGCCCGGCGCCGTCATGAGCGTGCGGCCGGTCGGCGTGCTGCTGATGGAGGACGAGGCCGGGGGCGACGAGAAGATCATCGCGGTGCCGTCCTCGAAGCTGACCCAGCGCTACGACAAGGTCAGGAACTACAACGACCTCCCCGATATCACGTTGCAGCAGATCCAGCACTTCTTCGAGCACTACAAGGATCTCGAGAAAGGCAAATGGGTGAAGGTGCTGCGCTGGGGCGGCGCCGAGGACGCCCACCGGCTGATCATGGAAGGCATCGAGCGGGCGAAGGCCAAGTAGCCGTCGCGCAAGGAGCTGGCTCATTTTCACCGTCATGGCCGGGCTTGTCCCGGCCATCCACGTCGTCGGCTGCTATACTGTTAGGACGTGGATGCCCGGCACAAGGCCGGGCATGACGAGAATGTGGAATCGATCATGCGCCGGCTGTTCCGAATCATCCGCAACATCCTGCTGCTCGCGGTCGCGGCGATCGTGATCGTGGCCGGCGTGCTGGCGTTCAACACCCTCACCCACGGTTCACGACAGCTCCAGGCGGCCGCCGTGCCGCGCGCGCCGGTCGATATGCAGGCCGCCGCGACCCGGCTTGGCGAAGCCATCCGCTTTCGGACCATTTCAAGCTACGAAAAGCCCGACCAGCACGCCGAGGCGCTGCAGGGCATGCAGGCGCATATCGAAAACAGCTTTCCGGCTTTTCATGCCGCGGCCAGGCGCGAATTGGTCGCCCAATACAGCCTGCTCTACACATGGGAAGGCTCGGATCCGAAGGCCGCGCCGATCGCACTGCTCGCGCATCAGGACGTGGTGCCGGTTGCGCCGGGCACCGAGAGGGACTGGCAGCAGCCGCCCTATGACGGCGTCATCGCAGACGGCTTCATCTGGGGCCGCGGCGCCTGGGACGACAAGGGCAATCTGTATTCCATGCTGGAAGCGGCAGAAGTGATGGCCAAGGTCGGCTTCCGCCCCAGGCGCACGATCTATTTTGCGTTCGGCCATGACGAGGAGACG
>DATKFM010000297.1:0-24919 GCA_035544395.1 Verrucomicrobiia bacterium | reverse complement strand
CCAGTTGCGGTCCGGCGCCTCCAAATCTGCGTCATGCCGCGCGTTCCGGCCGTGAATGATGTCACACAGCCGCAACATTCTGAAGGAAAGATGGTTAACGAATCGTTTAAGGATGTCGAATCTGCCATCGAAGCATGGGCGCCGCATACAATTAAAGATTGAAAAATATTAATTGCACTGCGACCACGCGCCTCGGATCTAGGATTCTGCACCTAGCGCGACCAAAGCTGACATCGGCGCTCGATCTTGCGCATCTTATCGAGGGCCCATCCCTGGCCGATTCGCCGATCGGGTGGGAGGCGAAAAGATTGTCGGATTATCGGGCTTTCGGCACCGCAACGCCGATCATGCAATCGCGCGTGACGATTGCGGCAAGCCGCTCTTCGCTCCACCCCTCTGTGCCAGCCGGGCGTGCGGGCAGCACCATATAGCGCATGTCGGCGGTCGAGTCGTGCACGCGGAGATTGAGATTGTCCGCCAGAGAGAATCCGAACTCCTTCAGGACCTGGCGCGGTTCGCGGACGGCACGGGCGCGGTAGGCGCGGCCCTTGTACCAGTCCGGCGGCAGGCCCAGGAGCGAGCGCGGATAGCAGGAACAGAGGGTGCAGACGATCATGTTGTGGGTGTCGGCGGTGTTTTCGACCACCACGAGCTTTGTGGGCCCCATTTCGATGCCCAGTTCTTCGCAAGTGGCTGTGCCGTTGGCGAGCAGCCGCGCTTTGAAAGCAGGATCGCTCCAGGCCCGAGCGACGACCCGGGCGCCCAGGGCAGGGCTGCGCGCATCCATGGCTTCGACCGTGCGCCGGATCTCTTCGGCGGTGACGACGCCTTTCTCGATCAGCAACTCGCGCACGGCGATCTCCATGCGTTGATAGTCGGTCAGCGGCCCGTCGTGGTCGCGTTTTCCGGCCGGCTCGTGATCGTGATGGCCATCGTGCATGGCACTACCCCTGTTTTGCTGACTCCAGCCAGTGCTCGTAGATTTCGACGTCAACGGAATCAGACGCCTGGCCACGGTAATCCGGCCAGATTTCCGTCTGCAGGAACCGCACGCGATACATCGGCAGCCGCGGTAATCCGCTGCGGCCGAAGGCGAGTTCCTCGGGATTGGGGAATTCGCCGCATAGCCGCTCGACCGAGCCGGTTTTGCCGCGGATGTAATAGGGCGTGCGGACATGGCCGATGGGTTCGGCCCGCCGCACGAACACGCGGTCGCCCGTCTTGAAGCGCGCGCTCATCGCTTGTCCCCGGCGGCGGCCATATGCCGGCCAAGCTCGTCGGTCGTGATGACGCCGCGCGCCAGCAACGCCTTGGCTATGCCCACCATCCAGCGCTCATAGTAGGTTATCGTTCTGTATTCTTCGGCATCCAGCGTCTCCATGGCATGGCGATGCTCGTCGAGGGTCAGAAGCCCCTTCTTTTGCCAGAGCAGCACCATCATCGCGTCCACCCGCTTTTCCCAGAGGGCGTAATCGTGCTCGGATCTTTCGACAGGACCCAGCTTCATGCCGCCGATATCGTGATAGCCCCGCATCGCCATACACCCCTATCGCAGCAGATCACGCGGTCTGCAGAACGCCAACGGAATCACGGCAACTCTTGGCATGGTATTCATTTGCTGGCATCGGCGCCGGCCATCTTCCGGCCGAGTTCGTTGGTGGTGATGACGCCGCGCGCCTGCAGCGCACGGGTTATCGAGGCTATCCATCGCTCGTAGTAGCTCAGGTTCTCGTAGTTTTCGGCGCCCAGGTTTTCGATCCCATGCCGCAATTCGTCGACGGTGATGATTCCCTTTTTCGAGAGCAGCACCAGCATGGCGTCGACGCGCTTCTCCCACATCGCGTAGTCATGCTCGCCGCGGTCGATCTCTCCCAGCGGCAAGCCGCCGATATCGTGATAGGCGCGCAAGATCCGTCTCCGCGTTCAGGTCTGCCGGCAGCCAGACTAGCCAGACGGACAAGTGCGGGAAAGGATACATTTCGCGGAAAGTGTCGCAGTCCGTGGCGGGCCCGCTAACCGCCCCCTCGCTTTTCCGGTCTGGGGGAATGACCGGAAACGCGAGGGGGAACCTCAGGCGATGGCTGCGCGCCCACTGCGCTAGGCCTCACCCTTGGACATCGGACCGTTGGAGAGTGCCATGTCCTCGACCGCGTTGAGCTTCGTGCTCCGCCAATCGATGCGGGCAGTCTCGCCCCCGGCGGAGTTGCCGTCGGCGATGCCCTGATCAGTCCGGTGCTCCTGCCGGGCTCGCCTGTTGTGGATGGTTTTTTCACCGGCGGCGCTCGCCGGGCCGGCCTATCCACGGCTGCGGAGAAATAAACCTGCGCGGCGCCGGTCCGGAGCGGCCAAGCGCTTTCTTCGGCATTCGGTGCCGGGTCTTAAGTCTTTGAATCTGCTGGCACGGAAAAAATGGTTAACAGGATGGTAACCTAGTGCAAAAATGCCTGATAAAGCCGTGACTTCAGCGAATATTAACCAATTCCGTAAGAGAATCGGATGCAAAGATTAACCGTAGGTCTTTTCGGCTGAAATGTCTGTTTATGCCCCGAAGCGCGATGCCGGCCGCACAGGGGCGCAATTTTTTGGACGAACGGGAGTGCGACGCCAGCCCATGGCGCAGGGAGCAACTCTAGCGGCGGCGGTATTGCGGCTGGCACTAGGCCGTCATTTGCGCGTGTATCCGTTCGGCCGTCGGTGTGCCGGCAGTTTCAATTCGGCGCGGTAAAAGGACGACGGCGTGGTAAGTCTCGAGCAAATAGCGGGGAGGCGCAGGAACGGACCGTTCGTCCGGCTCCTGCACACTTTGCTCATTGCCGCGTTGCTGCTGCCGGCGCCGCTGTCGAGCACTACGACACAAGCGGCCGCGCAGGTTGCCGACGAGCCTTCGCTCAAGGCGGCGTTCATCTACCACTTCGCAAAGTTCACCACCTGGCCGGCCGACAGTTTCGGCGGCGACGGGAAGACGATCAGCTTCTGCGTGATCGGCAAGCATGAACTCGGCGAAGCGTTCGACAAGACGCTGCAGGGCAAGAAGGTCGCCGGCCGGCCCGTCGAACTGAAATACCTGGAGAGGCTGAAAAAGGATGACGTCTGCAACGTCATCTACATCGCGCCGTCCGAGAAGTCGCGAGTGAAGAAAATCGTCGAGACCAGCGCCATCGGTCATGCGCTGACGATCAGCGATCTCGACGGGTTCGCCGACGATGGCGGCATGATCCGCCTCGTCAAGGTGAACGACACCATCAAATTTGAAATCAACCCGAGAGCCGCTCAGGACGCCGGACTGAAACTCAGTTCCGCGCTCCTCGACCTGGCGATCCGACTAGTGAACTGAGGCAGGAAGAGAAAATGGGGATCCTGCGGAACTTCTCAATCCGAACCAAGGCGACGGTCACGATCGTGCTCGTCAGCACGGCTGTGCTCACCCTTGCCTTGTCCGTGGTTCTCGCGCGCGACTATTTCACGTTCCGCGATGATGAACTCGACAAGCTGACCACGCTGGCACGCGTCATCAGCGCCAACAGCACGGCGGCCGTCGCGTTCGAGGATCGCGAAGCCGCCCGGGAAGGACTCGGCAAGCTGGCGACCGATCCGAACATCAAGGCGGCGTTCATCTGGGCCAACAACGATCAATTCGCATCCTATCTGCGGCCGGGCGAGAGCGGCGCGCAGGCGATGGTGGACGAGCTTCGCGCCGCCGGCACGGTCGACAGGATTATCCGCGACGACCGCAAGGACATGTACGTCCAAGTGCCGATCTCGCTCGACGGCGAGACGATCGCCACCCTGTACATGGTTGCCGACCTCAGCCGCATTCAGGCGCGGATGCAGGAATATTTCTGGCTGGCGATGGGCGTTTTGGGTTCCGCGATCGTCGTGGCGCTGCTGGTATCGCTGCTGCTCGGCTTTGTGATCTCCAAGCCGCTGTCCTATCTCAGCAAGACCATGCGCACGATCGAGAAGGAGAAAGACTACCGCCAGCGCATGAAGAAGCACGGCAACGACGAGATGGGTCAGTTGATCGACAGCTTCAATGCGATGTTGGAACAGATCCAGCTGCGGGACGAGAAGCTGAGCGAAAACCGCAACGACCTGGAACAGCAGGTGAAGGCGCGCACCCAGGAACTGGTGCAGACCAACGCCAGCCTCTGGCAGGCCGTCAATGACCTGGAAGAGGCGAAGAGCAAGGCCGAGGCCGCCAACAAGGCGAAGTCCGAGTTCCTGGCCACGGTCAGCCACGAGATCCGCACACCGCTGAACGGCGTGCTCGGCACCACCGAGATTCTGCTGTCGTCGGGCCTGACCGAGAAGCAGCTCCGCTTTGCCCAGATCGTCCATGGATCGGCGAAGACGTTGCTGGCGATCATCAATACCATCCTGGATTTCTCCAAGATCGAAGCCGGCAAAGTCGAGCTGGAAACCGTCGACTTCAATCCGCGGGAGATCGTCGAGGAGGTGCAGGATCTGTTCCTCGAGGTTGCGGACAAGAAGGGCCTGAAATACGAGTCCGTCATCGCGCCGAATGTGCCGCAACAGGTGCGCGGCGACTCCGGGCGCCTGCGGCAGGTGCTGACAAACCTTGTCGGCAACGCGATGAAGTTCACCGAAAAAGGCAAGGTGTCGGTGCGCCTGCAGGTGCAGGAGACCAGCGGCGCCACCGTTCTGCTGCGCTTCGAGGTCAAGGATACGGGCATCGGCATCGATCCCTCGGCGCGAGAGCGCATCTTCGAATCCTTCGCGCAGGCCGATCAATCGACAACGCGCCGCTATGGTGGCACGGGCCTGGGCCTGACCATCGCCAAGCAGCTCTCCCAGATCATGGGCGGCGGCATAGGGCTGGACAGCCAGATCGGCAGCGGCTCGACATTCTGGTTCACGGTCCGTCTCGGCCTGGCCGGCGTCTCCGCGGCGCAGGACGAGAAGCGGCGCATGCTCAGCGGGGTGCGGATCATCGTGGTCGACGGCGACGCCGCGGCGCGCGATGCCCTGATGTCGCAATTGGCCGCCCTGGGAATCATCGCGACGGCGACGGGCAATCTCGATGAAGGCCTCACGCTCATGCAGTCGGCGGCGCAGAGCGCCAAGCCCTTCGACGTCGCCTTCATCGACGCCACCAGCGGCCGGCCGGCGGCGCGCCTGGTGCGCGCCATCAGGTCGAACGCGAACACGCAGCCGGTGCGTGTCGTGCTCATGGGCAATGTCCTGGGCGAGCAGGAGGTCAAGGAACAGGGCTTCCCTTCGAACTGCCGGATATTGCTGCGCCCGCTGCGCCAGTCGGCATTGTTCGATTGCCTGTCCGATATCATTCGCGACAAGGTGGAGACCTCGCGCGATCCGCGCGGCGGCATCGCCATGCCGGAACATGCGAAGTCGGCCACGAACGCTGGGGCCGAGGTCCGAAAGCCCGGCTGCAAGATCCTGCTCGCCGAGGACAATCCGGTGAATCGCGAAGTGGCCTGCGAGGCGCTGCTGCAACTCGGGCTCGAGGTCGAAACCGCCAATGACGGCCGGGAAGCCATCGAGAAGTGGAAGACGACCAAGTTCGATCTCATCCTGATGGATTGCCACATGCCGAATCTGGACGGCATCGACGCGGCGCGGGAAATCCGCGGTATCGAGCGCACCAACGGCGTGATCAAGGGCATCCCCATCGTGGCGCTGACTGCCAATGTCCGCGGCGAGGACTATGATCGCTGCATGGCTGTCGGCATGAACGACTACCTGACCAAGCCGCTCACCCTCAAGGAACTGGGCGTGTCGCTGTCGCGTTGGCTTGGAGCCAATGCCATCCAGCCGATCCCGGAGCGCAGCCCGGTCCGGGAACCCGAAGCGACCTCGCCGGCTGCTTCCGGGCCCAAGGCGCCTGCTGCCTCTGCGACCGAAACGCCGGCGCCCGTCCTACCTCGGCCGACGTCCATGCTGGACATCACGGCCTTCAAGATGCCGTCGTTCGAATTGCCGCCCTTGCCGTCGACGGCAACACCGGAGCCGGCATCATCCGCATCGGAACCTGCTGCAGCTGCTGCGGAACCCGCAGCGGCCCCGCCGCCGCCGGCCGCAACGACCGCGCAACCGTCGACTGTCAATTTCATCATGGTAGCGGAGCCGGAAACGACCGGCCGCGCCCTGGTAGTCGTGCCGCAGCAATCGCGCGCCGTGGCGACGATTTCGAACGGGGCGGCAGATGAAATGCCGGCGCCTGCCGAAAATGGGACCGAGACAGCGACATCGGAACCGCAGATGATCGATATTACACTGGCCGCGCCGACCAATGCCCCGGCGCCGGAATCCGGCAATGGCCACGCTGAGGCCGCTAGTGCCGGGAACACACCGTCAGCCGATGCTGCGGTGACGAATGGGAGCATGGATGTGAGCACGCAAGATCCGGCGGCGGCCGAGGCGATGAAATCGCTTGATTTGGAAACCATCGCCTATTTGCGCTCGCTGAAGCGCGGCGACGGGCCGTCGGTGCTCGAGCGCGCCATCGGCGTGTATCTGGATACGGCGCCGACCGCGCTCGAGGAGCTGCGCCGCTGCGTGGCGGCGGGCGATGCCTCGGCGGTCTGGCGCATTGCGCATAGCCTTAAGTCGAGCAGTGCAAGCCTAGGCGCCAAGAACCTGGCGCAGCAGATGGGTGATATGGAAAGCCGCGCGCGGGAGAACGACCTGAACGAGGCGCCAGCACATCTCGAGAAGCTGGAATCGGAGTTTAAGAAAGTGAGCACAGCGTTGACGACAACGCTGCGCGAGGAGAAAGAGTCATGTCGGAAGAGCGCATAGGTCCCCCAACGGAGGACGACGGCCTGGGATCGCCCCAGTCGGCGGTGGTTGTCATCGCCGATGATGATCTCGTCCATCGCCTGCTGATGCGGGAGTCGCTGGAGTCCGCTGGCTTCGCTGTCCATGAGGGCGGCGACGGGCTGGAGGCTTTGGACCTGGTGGACAAGCTCAAACCCGAGCTGATCTTCCTTGACGCGATGATGCCGCGGGTCGACGGTTTCGCCGCCTGCGTCGAGACGCGCAAGCGCCCCTATGGCGCCCACGTGCCCGTGCTGATGGTGACCGGCCTGGACGACACCGAGTCCATTGACCGCGCCTACAAAGCTGGCGCAACGGATTTCATCACCAAGCCGATCAATTGGCCGCTGTTCAACCACCGCGCCCGATTCCTGCTGCGCTATGGCCGCATCCAGCGCAAGCTGCATGAGGCGATGGAGCGGGCCGAGTTGGCGAGCCGCGCGAAGACGGAATTCCTGGCGTCGATGAGCCATGAGCTGCGC
This sequence comes from Verrucomicrobiia bacterium, assembly GCA_035544395.1. Lineage (GTDB taxonomy): Bacteria > Pseudomonadota > Alphaproteobacteria > Dongiales > Dongiaceae > DATKFM01. Next base: position 17,639 of record DATKFM010000297.1, on the reverse strand, counting down.
ACGCCGCTGAACGCGATCATCGGCTTCTCCGAGGTGTTGAAGCGCGAGCTGCTGGGGCCCCTGGGACAGGAGCGCTACCGCGAATATTCAAAGGACATCAACGAGAGCGGCGTCCACCTGCTGAACCTGATCTCCGACATCCTGGAGTATTCGAAGTCGGAAAGTGGCAAGCTGCGGCTGATCGAAAGCGAGCTCGACCTGACGCAATTGCTGTCCTCCTGCATCCGCCAGCTTGGCGCGCGGGCTGAGGTGGCCGGCGTCACGTTGGGCCGCGACGGCGTCGACCAGACAATCCGTTTCTTCGGTGACGAGCGCAAGCTGCGGCAGGTGTTCCTCAATGTGCTGTCCAACGCCATAAAATTCACACCGGCCAGCGGCGAGGTCCGCGTGGCGTTGACGCGCGACGATCGCGGCGATGTCCAGATCCGCGTTGCGGATACGGGCATCGGCATCGCCCCGGAAGACATGCCTAAGGTGTTTGCCGCCTTCGGCCAGGTGGATAATGCCTGGACCCGCCGCCATGAGGGCGCCGGGCTCGGCATTCCGTTGGCCAAGGCGATGGTCGAGCTTCACGGCGGCCAGCTCAATGTGGAGAGCAATGTGGGCACCGGTACGGTCGTGACCTTGCGCCTGCCCCGGGACCGCGTCCTGCGCGGAAATGTGCGTCTGGCGGTGGTCGGCGGCCAGTCCTAAGCGGGCTAACTATCGGATTTCTGCGGCACCCGGCTGGTCTTGCCAGCCGGGCGTTCTCCTGTGCTATGATTTTGCTGCGTCTGCGGGATAAGCAACGTCGCTACTGCGAAAATCTGCGTAGGGGTACGCGTAACAGTATGCTCACAGTCGCTGCGTTCCGATCGATCATCAAACTAGGCAGCTTGAAGATCATTGATAGCCGGGGACGGACGCATGTCCTCGGCGACGGCAGCGCGCCTTCATGCGCGATCCGACTGGGTGACCGCTGGCTCGACCACAGCATCGCCTTCAATCCCGGGCTCTATGTCGGCGAGGCCTTCATGGATGGCCGCCTGACGATGGCCGAGGGCAGCCTCTATGATTTCCTCGACCTGGCGGCGCGCAACATCGCTAACCTCGATGGCAATCCCTGGTACAGCCTGATCAGCCGCACCGCAAAGCGCATCGGCCAGTACAATCCGGTCGGCCGGGCCAAGAAGAATGTCGCCCATCACTACGATCTTTCAGATCAGCTCTATGATCTGTTCCTGGACAAGGACCGGCAATATTCCTGCGCCTATTTCCTGGATCCGCGCGACAGCATCGAGGCGGCCCAGGAGAACAAGAAGCGCCACATCGCCTCGAAGCTGCTGCTGAATCGGCCGCGGCTGAAGGTACTGGATATCGGCTCCGGCTGGGGCGGCATGGGGCTCTTTCTCGCCAACGAGACCGGGGCCGACGTCACCGGCGTCACGCTCAGCGTCGAACAGCATAAGGTCAGCGAGGAACGGGTGGCGAGCGCCGGCTTGCGCGACCGCGTGCGCTTCCATCTCCGCGACTATCGCCAGGAGCCGGGCCGCTATGACCGCATCGTTTCCGTGGGCATGTTCGAGCATGTCGGGCCGTCGCACTACCGCGAGTTCTTCCGCAAGCTGAAGGATCTGCTGGAGGATGATGGCATCGCGCTGCTGCACTCAATCGGCCGGATGGAGCCGCCGGGCGGCATGAATCCCTGGATCCGGAAGTACATCTTCCCGGGCGGTTATACGCCGGCGCTGTCGGAAGTGTTCGAGTCCGTGCAGAACGCCGGCCTCTGGGTTACGGACCTGGAGATCCTGCGGCTGCACTATGCGGAGACGCTGCGCGCATGGCGTGAACGGTTTGAAGCCAACCGGGACAAAATCCGCGCGCTCTACGACGAGCGATTCTGCCGCATGTGGGAGTTCTATCTCGTGGGCTGCGAGCTCTCGTTCCGCCATATGAACCAGATGGTCTTCCAGATGCAGATCACCAGGCAGCAGCGCGCGGTGCCGACGACACGCGACTATATGTTCGAGTGGGAGCAAACGGCGCGGCAAGCGCCGCCACGGCGCGCCGCGGAATAGGCCGGCGATTCCTTGCAGGAAGGTCAGGCTGGCTTTTCCGGCAACCTTTCATTTATATGCATAAAAATCAAATACTTAAATGAAAGACAATGGTCCGGTGCTGCGAACCAGCCGATCAATTCTCGCCGGTTTGTGACAGGCGCCACAGTCGTAATCAGTCGGCCACCCTAACTGTTGGTACATCGGCACCGCGAATTCCGCCGCTGGACTGTTTCCCGGCACGAGATACGGAAAACTGGTGTTGGGGAAGGCATCATCGCCGTCGCGCCTCATGGAATTCAGCACGGCGATTGACGGGTTCGCGGCGTCGGATCGAACTTGTGAGAATGCTCACAGAGCCGGAGTCATCGGCGTAGGATCATGAGAGCGAGAGTTCCGGCTGCATCCGGATTGGCTTGGGACTAGGATGCGTCCGGAGAAAGGACAGAGATGCGCGGCAAATTGCTGACCATCCTTACGGCTGCGATGCTGGCGTTTGGGGCATCATCGGCCTTCGCCGAATCCAAAGGCGATAACGCCTATCGCCGCGGCGACTATGCCGGCGCGATGGTCGAGTGGCAGCAGGTGGCCCAGGCCGGCGATGCGACAGCGTCCTACCGTATCGGCCAGCTCTATCGCCAGGGGAAAGGGCTGCGCTACCGCGATTTCGAGAAGGCGGTCTACTGGTACCAGCGCGCCGCGGGCCGGGGCTATGTTCCCGCGCAGTACGAAGTGGCGCGCCTCCAGTTTGAAGGCCTGATGGTGCCCCGCGATATCGACGAGATGATGTATTGGCTCTGGCGCGCGGCGCTGAGCGGTCACGCCGATTCACAGGTTATGCTGGGCTGTGTCTATGAATATGGCGAGCCGGGCGTGGCCGCGAACTACATGGAGGCCCTTAAGTGGTATTTGGTCGCGGCCAAGTCGGGTCCGCCGGAACTGCAGGCGCGGGCGCTGAAACTGGCGGAACGCGTCAGCGCTAAGATGACCCCCGAGCAGATCGACGCGGCGCGCTGGCTGGCCAGCGAATGGGCGGTGAACGACATCCTCCAGCTCGCAGAAGCCTATGGCGCCGAAGGCGCGAGCCGCAGCAACCGGCCGTCTTCGCTGTCGGTCAGCAAGTAAAGCAGGCCATCGGGGCCTTGCCGCACATCGCGGATGCGCTCGCCGAAATCCTCGAGCAGCCGTTCCTCATGCGTGACCTTCGCGCCGTCCAGTTCCAGGCGCGCAAGAAGTTCGTAGCCGAGAGCGCCGACAAACAGACTTCCGCGCCATTGTGGAAAGGCATCGCCCGTATAGAAGGCCATGCCTGACGGCGCGATCGATGGATCCCAGTAATAGATCGGCTGCTCCATGCCGGGCTTTGTGGTGCCTTCGCCGATCTTTGCACCGGAATAGTCCTTGCCGTAGGTGATCACCGGCCAGCCATAGTTCTTGCCGGCCTGCGGAATATTCAATTCGTCGCCGCCGCGGGCGCCATGCTCGACGGTCCAGATCTCGCCGGTGTCCGGATGCAGGGCCGCGCCCTGCATATTGCGGTGGCCGTAGGACCAGATTTCGGGTTGCGCGTCATCTTTGCCAATGAACGGATTATCCTCTGGGATGCTGCCATCGCTGTTGATGCGGATCAGCTTGCCCAGATGCACGGCCAGGTTCTGCGCCTGTTCGCGGTTGTCCCGTTCGCCTGTGGTGATGAACAGCGTGCCGTCACGGGCAAAGACCAGCCGCGAGCCGAAATGCTTCACGGTATTGCGCTTCGGCACCTGCCGGAAGATGACGGTCAGATCCACCAACCGGTTGCGTTCGAGCCGCCCCCGCGCCACCGCGGTGCCGCCGCCTCCCGTACCCGGTTCGGCATAGGAGAGATAGATAAGGTTGTTGGTGGCATAGGCAGGATCGAGAGCAACGTCCAGCAAACCGCCCTGGCCGTGCGCAAACACCCGGGGTACGCCCTCCACCGGCGGCGATTTCGTTCCGTCAGCCGATACGATCCGCAGCCGCCCCGGCCGCTCAGTGACCAACATGCGGCCATCCGGCAGGAAGGCCATGCCCCAGGGGTGTTCCAGTTTTTCCGCCACTGTTTCCAGCCGGAATGTGGCTTTCTCAGTTTTATAGGTTTCCGCGGATGCTGATGGAACGACGGCGAGGCCGCAGGCAAGGACGAGGGCCAAATGGCGGGCAGGGAACATGCCGATCTCCCGAGGCAAAGATTCCAGACCTCCGCGGATATTGGACTGCCGGCCGGAAATGGGAAGATGCAATCTGTTCACGACCCTGTGCTCATTGCGGGATTGACGGTCTTCCCAGCGCCGTCGGACCATGGTCCATGACGACTCTCAGGCTCTCCATAATACTTGCGTTGCTTTTCGCCGTCGCCGGCTGCGTGCAGCGCCCGGTGCCCAGCCATGTCGACGGCCCGGCGATCTGGCAGCATTCCGTGGCCATCGCCGAGGGCGAGTGGCAGCGCTTCGGCGGCCAGGTGGTATATATCCGCGAGGCCGACGGTACCGAAGTGCGGGCGATCGATCCGGTGCGGCTGTGGGAAGACGACTACAAGGCCTATGAGCCGCTGCGTGACTACTGGGCTATTGTCGGCATCGACGATTTTGACAGTTGGTCCGACTGCTATTCCGATTTCGGCAAGCGGTGCCCCTGGCAGCTACCCTGGTCGGCGGTGTTCATCTCCTACGTATTGGTCGAAGCCGGCGCGCCGCCTTCGGTCTTCGAGCCCGACGCAGAGCATTGGGACTATGTGCGCTTCCTGATCCGGCGCTCGAAGCAGCCGGACGCAATCTTCGAGCCGCGCATGATCGAAGACTACCGGCCGGTCCCCGGCGACATTATCTGCAAGACCCGGGCCGGCGCCGACGCGCCGGACGCAAGGGCGCTGATCGACGATCCCGATCAATTCGGGGGATCGCTGCCGATGCATTGCGATTTCGTGCTGGTCAATCATGGCTCGGACGCAACGCCGGAGGGGCAGATCGAAGGCATCGGCGGGAATGTGCTGAACTCAGTGTCGAAGACAATGATCCCGGCGGATCGCGGCCGGCTGGTTAACGGCCGCGCCGGCAAATGGTTTGTCATCCTGCACAACCGGTTCGGGCCTGCTGTGTCATCGTGATATCGCCACAGCATCGTTGAGCGCGATCGGGCGAGAGAGTAATGTCGCCCCAGCCCGGCCACCGGCCGGGTTTTCGTTTGTTCGGAGACCAAGATGTCCCGTGAGACAAGCCGCCGGCGCGAACGGCGCGGCGGCCCCGGCCTGCGGCAACTGCCCTGGCGGAATCTGCGTAACCCCTACAAGCCGATCGAAGTGCTGAGTGCTGACCAGCTGGAGGCGATCCACCAGACGTCGCTGCGGATCCTGGAGGAGCACGGCATTGAGTTCCTGGACAGCGAGTCCCTGAATCTGCTGAAAGCAGCCGGCGCCGATGTGCAACAGGGCTCGAACCTGGTCCGTTTGGATCGCGGCCTCATTTCCCAGAGCATCGCCAAGGTGCCGTCGGAGTTCACGCTCCATGCGCGCAACTCCGAGCGCAACCTGACCATGGGCGGCAACAATATCAACTTCGCCTCGGTCGCCAGCGCGCCGAATGTCAGCGATCTCGACCGCGGCCGGCGCCCCGGCAATTTCGAGGACTACTGCAATCTGCTGCGGCTCTGCCAGACCTTCAATGTGGTGCAGCTCATTGGCGGCTATCCGGTGGAACCGGCCGATATTCCGCCGGCCACGCGGCATCTGGACGCGCACTACGCGGCGATCACCCTGACGGACCGTGTCTGGCATCCTTATTCTCTGGGCAAGCAGCGCATTTCCGACGCCATCGGGATGATCAAGATCGCTCGCGGTTTCATCTCCGACGAGCAGCTCAGCCGCGAGCCCAGCATCTTTTCTATCGTCAATTCGAATTCGCCGCGCCGCCTGGACGGTCCGATGTTGCAAGGCCTGCTGGAGATGGCGCGCCACGGTCAGCCCGTGGTGCTGACTCCATTCACGCTCTCGGGCGCCATGGCTCCGGCGACGGTGGCCGGCGCCCTGGCGCAGCAGAACGCCGAGGCCTTGGCGGGCATCGCGCTGATCCAGATCGTCGCGCCGGGCGTGCCCTGCATGTATGGCGGCTTCACCTCCAACGTCGACATGAAGTCGGGCGCACCGGCATTCGGCACGCCGGAATACACCCGCGCGGCTATGGCCGGCGGACAGCTCGCCCGCAAATATGGCATCCCCTACCGCTCGTCGAACGCCTGCGCCGCCAATGCGGTCGATGCGCAAGCCGCCTATGAGTCGGAGATGTCCATCTGGGGCGCCGTCATGGGCTACGCCAATCTGGTGCTCCACGGCGCCGGCTGGATGGAGGGCGGCTTGGTGGCTTCCTTCGAAAAGCTGGTCCTGGACGCCGAGCTGCTGCAGTCCATGAGCGAGTTCCTGCAGCCGATTGTCGTCAATGACGATACCCTGGCGTTGGATGCCATTGCGGAGGTGCAGCCCGGCGGCCATTTCTTCGGCGCCACCCACACCCTGGCGCGGTACGAGTCGGCCTTCTACGCACCGATCCTTTCGGACTGGCGAAACTTCGAGACTTGGCGCGAGGCGGGTGCCCTGGATACCGCGCGGCGGGCAAACGCGATCTGGAAGCAGGCCCTGACGGATTTCCAGCCGCCTCCGCTGGACCCCGCGATCGATGAAGCGCTAAAGGAGTTCGTTGCCAAGCGGAAGGAACAGGGTGGTATCCTGGCCGCCTAGCGGTACGACGTGACATCGGCAAGCAACCTCAGGACATTCCCTTGAATATTCGCAAGTACCTAGCAGCTGCTGCTGTCCTGCTGCTCACCGGCTGTGGCAGCAATTCCTCGGACACGTCCATTGGCAGCGATGAACCGATTGGTCCGCCGACAACGGTCGTTACCACCGGCCTGGAGGGCCATGTGATCCGTGGTCCGGTGCAGCCTGTCTGCATTAATGGCCAGCCCTGCGAAGAGCCCTTTGCGGCGACGTTTCATGTGAAACGGAATGGCGCGCCCATCCAGCAATTCACCACGGGCACCGACGGCTATTTCGTCGTCTACCTTGAACCCGGCGCCTATGAGATCGTGCCGGACGAAGCAGCGCCGCTGCACGAGCCCGACCAGCAGCCGCGGACCATCAGTGTCGGCGCAACCGGCCTGACGCGCGTCGAGATCTCCTTTGATACGGGAATACGCTGAGCGGCTAGACGTTGCCTAGCGGGTGGATCAACGGTTCCTTCGGCTTGAACAGATGTCGCAGGATGATCTGCCGGTATCCCCTATAGACGTAACCGTTGTTGCGCTTGATCCAGCCTTCGCGGTCGGCGAGGTAGCGGGTCCGCCGCTTGTGCCAGGGTTCCGCCGGGAACTCGTGATGCAGCAGGTGCAGGTTGTTGTTGAGATAGAGCAGGCTCAACACCGGTCCCGACTCCACCAGCGCGGAACGCTGATCATCGTCTGCGGCCGCACGGTGCTCCAGATACGAGCGCATCACAGTCAGCGACACGGCGGGATAGGCGATCAGCAGGCAGTACTGCCAGAGCGGCATATCGCACACCAGAGCCACCCAGACGATGACGATTGCCGCCGCCGGGATCTGGATCAGCCAGTGGCGCACATGGTGCCAGTCGCCGTGCTTGGCCCGCTGGATCATCTCGCCCCAGGCCTGCACCATGTAATAGGCCGGTCCCAGGATCATGCGGCCCGCCAGCGTGCGCATCGCCTGGCGCACAAGGCGATGCGGCCAGGCCATCGCCGCCAGTTGCGAAGGTGACAGGTAGTTGGACTCCGGATCGTCCAGCGGCGAGGTCAGATGCTCGTTGCGGTGATGGATCAGGTGGGTTTCCCGGTACAGGCTGTAGGGCAACCACAGCCAAAGCGAGGGAAACACGAAGGCCGCATTCAGCCGGCGGCGGCGGAACGGCATGCCATGCACGGCCTCATGCTGCAGCGAGCCATGGAGGGCCACGATATAGCCACCGAGGATTGGCAGGCTCCACCAGGGCAGGCGGTCGTGATTCCAAGTCAGCAGCAGGAATGCCGTATAGGTGGCAATACCCACAAAAACCGTGGGCCAATCGACGGCCGGACGACGCCTTGCCGCCGGCGGATCGTTTTCCGTCACCGGTGCAGAGAAAATTGCGTATTGGCCCATATTCCTATCATCTCACGTCCGCCGCCCGTGGCATATGAGGGAATGCGCATGAAGCGTAACGGATTATCATCATTTGCTACATTTGTTGATAATTCGCTAAGGTTGGGGTATTTATGCTACATACCTTCGTAGGCTTTTGGCGAGGCGGCGATGAAGCGGCAGGACACGGCGCAGGCGTTCCGCAAGCGGCTGGACGAGGTAATCGAAAGGTCGGGCCTGAGCCGCGCCGCCTTCGCCAAGCGGCTGGGCATCGACCGCTCGACCCTGGCGCAGATCCTGTCGCCGGCGAACGACCGGCTGCCGAGGGCGGAAACCCTGGCGGCGGTGGCGGCGGACCAGCAAGTCAGCATCGATTGGCTGCTGGGTTTGAGCCAGGAAGGCGCCCTCTCAGCCGCCATCATCGATCAGCCCTTCGAAATCGCCGCCGGTGGCCAGTCGCCGGCCGACGAGCGGCTCACCCGCTGGCATGCCGAGGCCGCCGGCTACAAGGTGCGCTACGTCCCCTCGACTTTGCCGGACTTGCTGAAGACCGAAGAGCTGATCCGCTACGAGTACCGCGACTATCGCGGGCCGGTGCCGGAGTCGCGCATCGAGGCCTACACCGCCCGGTTGGAAAACCAGCGCCGCCCGGAGACCGATCTCGAAGTCTGCTGTCCACTGCAGAGCATCGAAAGCTTTGCGCGCGGCGAGGGCATCTGGCGGGATTTTCCCCTGGAACCGCGGCAGCGTCAGCTCGAAGCGATGATCCGGCTGGTCGAAGAACTCTATCCTACATTGCGCTGGTTTCTGTTCGACGGCGCCCAGCTCTACTCCGTGCCGTTAACCGTCTTCGGACCGATCCGTGCAGCCATCTATTGCGGACACATGTATCTCGTGTTCAATAGTACTGAACATATCCGCGTTTTGGCCGCTCATTTCGACAACCTCATCCGCCATGCCGTGGTACAACCGCCGGATATGCCGAAGCTATTGCAAAAGCTGCTCGATGAGTTGAGTGGTAAGAGCAAGAAATCAGGGGGAAAGTCCAAGCATCATGGCCAAGCGTGAGACAAGGGCGGCGAAGCCTGCCCGGATCCGGGCGACCGGTGGGTGTTTGTGCGGTGCGGTGAAGTACGAAGTGAAAGGGGATTTGCGGCCGGTCTGGAATTGCCATTGCGGCCAATGCCGAAAATTCCATGGCCATTTCGGCGCTTACACCAATGCAAAGAACAAGGACATCACCATCGTCGGACGAACCAATCTGAAATGGTATGTTTCATCCAAGCTGGCCCGCCGCGGTTTCTGTAGGAAATGCGGTTCCAGCCTGTTCTGGCAGCGTTTCAAGGGTGATGGCATCAGCATCGCAGCCGGCACGCTCGACGCGCCGACGCGGCTGAAAACGGTCGGGCACATCTTCACCGAGCATAGCGGCGATTATTACAAGATCGCCGATCGGCTCGATCGTTTCCCCGGGACGATGTCCGGCGCCGCCGCCAACTAAACCGGCCGATCTCCCCATGAAGATCGCCAGCCTGCCGATGTACGATCTGCCGGAAATCACGGCGGCGACCGATGCGTGGTGGCAGGCGGTTGCCCGGGCGATGAGCGGGGAAGGGATCGCGGATATACCGAACGCGCTCACCCGGGGCGATGACTATATGGCGCCGTGGGGAAATCCGGATCTGCTGTTCAGCCAAGCCTGCGGCTATCCTTTCACCCACGATTTCCGGAACTCTCTCAAATACCTGGCGACGCCGGTCTACCTCGCCGATGGCTGCGACGGTGCAAGCTATCGGAGCTTCGTAGTGGTGCGCAGCGGCGATCCCGCGCAATCCCTGGAGGATCTTCGGGGCTACCGTTGCTCCGTCAACGGCACGCATTCCCATTCGGGCTACAACGTCCTGCGGGCGATGCTGGCGCCCGTGGCGGCGGGTGGTCCTTTCTTCAGCGAGGTCAAGGTCAGCGGCGGGCATGTCACTAGCCTGCAACTGGTAATTGATAATGCCGCTGATGTGGCGGCGATCGATGGTGTCACGCTGGCGCTGGTTGCCCGCTATCGTCCGGACATGCGCAAGGCTGTCCGCGTCCTGGCGCAATCGCCGCTGGCGCCCGGCTTGCCCTATGTCACGTCGCACAAGGCCGACAAGGATACGGTCCGCAAGCTGCGCAACAGCATTGGTGCGGCCCTGCAGGACCCGATGGGCCGGGAGGCCCGCATGGAGCTCCTGATTGTCGGTATCCAGATCCTGCCGGGGAACGCCTACGCCGCGATCGATGCCTTCGAAAATGAGGCCCTTTCCTCTGGCTACCCCGTAATCAGATAGGACCGCCGCTTCAGCCGGTCAGCGGGTAGTGGCAGAGCAATTCGCGACGCCCGCCAAGGGATCGCGGTCCGGGGCGGTCGATGCGGCAATTGTCCCGCTGGTGCGGGCAGCGAGTATGGAACTCGCAGCCTGCGGGTCGGCGCGTCAGGCTCGGCACTTCGCCCTGCAGTTCCACATTTCCACGCCGCCGGTCCGGATCGGGCACGGGCTGGGCCGCCAGCAGGCCGTGAGTATAAGGATGGCCGGGACGCCGGAAAATCTCGCCCGTCGGGCCGCGCTCGACGAACCGCCCCATATACATGATCGCCATCTCGTCGCTGACATGGCGGACGACGGCGAGATTGTGGGTGATGATGACGTAGGTCAGGCCGAGTTCCCGCTGCAGCCGGGACAACAGATTCAAGATATCGCCCTGTACTGACACATCCAGGCCCGCCGTGGGCTCGTCGGCGATGATCAGCTTCGGCGATAGCGCCAGGGCCCGGGCCACGCCCACGCGCCGCGCTTGGCCGCCGGAGAGCTGATGCGGATAGCGGCTGGCAAAATCCGGCGGCAGCCCCACCAGCCCCAGCAAGCGCCGCGCCTCCGCCGGACGGTCGCGTTCGCCCATGCCGTGAATCAGGAACGGCTCTGTAATCAAGGTCTGTACCGACAGGCGCGGGCTCAGGCTGGCGACCGGATCCTGGAACATCATCGCCACATTGCGCCGGTAGGCCTGAAGCGTCGCAGCATTCCCCAACAGCGGTTCCGCGCCATCGAACGTGACCCGGCCGCTCTGTATCGGCGTCAGGCCGATGACGGCGCGGCCGAGCGAGCTTTTCCCCGATCCGCTTTCACCGACGAGAGCGAATGTGGTGCCTGGCTTCACGTCGAATGAAACGTCGATGACGGCGTCGACGAACCGGTTCCGTATTCCCGTCATGAGTGCCTTGATCGGCCCCATGACCTGGTAGCGCACATGCAGGTCTTTGACCCGGAGGAGGGCGTCGTTTACCGCCGCGTCAGCCATGGGCCATCCCGTTCAGCAGATGGCAGCGGGCGGATTGCGTTTCGCTCAGCGCCGTGTCCACGGGCTGGATGTCGCGACAGGGCTCGAAAACGCGCGGGCAGCGGGGTGCGAAAACGCAGCCTTTGGGATAATTGAGCAGGTTGGGCACGTCGCCGCTGATCGTCGGCAGCTCGCGCCGGGTCTCTTCGATCCGCGCGGGATCGCAGACCAGCAACGCCTCCGTATAGGGATGGCGCGGCCGGTGAAAGATATCCTGAACGGTCCCTTGCTCGACCACCTCGCCGGCATAGAGGATCACCACATAGTCGCAGAGCTCGGCGATCAGTCCGAGATTGTGGGAGATGAAGAGGATCGAGCCCTTGAAATCCCGCTGCAGCTCCCGCAGCAGGTGGACAATCTGCGCCTCCATGGTGACGTCCAGCGCCGTCGTCGGCTCGTCGGCGATCAGCAGTTGCGGATTTCCCAGCAGGCCCATGGCGATGGCGATCCGCTGCCGCATGCCGCCGGAGAATTCGTTGGGGTACTGATCCAGCCGTTGCTCGGCATCGGGAATGCCGACGCGATGCAACAGCGCCGATGCCTTGTGGCGCTTGTCCGCCGTGCTGCCGGAATCGCGGTACTGGATGTCGATCATCTGGCGGCCGATCGACAGCACGGGATTCAGCGCCGTCATTGGATCCTGGAACACCATGGAAATGCGGCGCCCGCGCAGGTCGCGGAGTTCGGCAGGGCTCAGTTTCAGCAGGTCGCGGCCGTCGAAGTCGATCCGGCCGCCGGAGATCATCGCGTTGTTCTGCAACAGGCCCATGGTCGCCAAAGCCAGGGTCGATTTTCCGGAACCGCTTTCGCCGACCACGCCGACGATGCTGCCGCGCGGGACCGCCAGGCTGACATTGCGCAGGGCATGGACCGGCCCGCGCGCAGACTGGAAATCGATGGAAAGATTCTCGATCTGCAGCAGCGGCGCGGCGGCCATCAGACGATGCGCCTCAGCTTGGGATCCAGCATGTCGCGGAGGCACTCGCCGAGGAAGGTGAAGCCGAGCGTGGTCAGGATCAGCGGAATGCCGGCCGCAACTACTATCCATGGCGCCTCGCGGATCAGGTTGTATCCCTCGTTGAGAGTCCGGCCCCAGCTTGCGGCCGGCGGCGGCACGCCGAGCCCGAGGAAGCTCAAGCCCGCCTCCAACGTGATCACCGAGGGGATATCCATGCTGGCGATGATCAGCAGGGGGCCGACGACATTCGGCAGCAGATGGCGCAGCATGACGCGAAGGGGACCGGCGCCCAGGGAACGCTCGGCCAGGATGAATTCCGAACTCTTCAGTGAAAGAGTCTGCGTGCGGACCAGCCGCGCATAGACCGGCGTCGTCGAGACGACCACGACCAGCATGATCGTTGTCAGGCTCGCGCCCAGCAGCGTGACGACCGTCAGCGCCAGCATGACCGTAGGAAACGAATAGATCGTGTCGAACAGAAGCAGCAGCGTGTTGTCCAGCCAGCGCGGCCCGTAGCCGGCCAGCATGCCGAGCGCCAGGCCGACAATCAGCGAGATGGCGATCGAGCTGACGCCGACGATGAGGGCGATCTGGCTGCCCTTGATGATGCGGCTGAAGATGTCGCGGCCCATCTGGTCTGTGCCGGCAAGATGGGTCAGGGAAAATGCCTGCATCCGGTCGGGAATGTTCATCTTGTTCGGTTCGAATGGAACGATGAAATCCGCGAAAATGCCGGTGAACAGCAGCAGGGCGACGAGCGTCAGGCCCAGCAATCCCAGCGGTTCATGGAGGAACCGCTGGACAACGGTCCGCAGCGTCGAAGGCGGGCCGGCGATCGCAACCGCCGTCGCCGACGCGATATCAGAGGCTTGCGCGGACACGGGGATCCAACCTTGCGATGAGGATATCGGCCAGCATGGTGCCGAAGGAAAACAGGGTAACCGTGATGAACACCGCGCCCATCACCACCGGGTAGTTGCGGAAGTTCACGGCATCGACCACGAGCTTGCCGATGCCCGGACGGGCGAAAATGAACTCGATGAAGACTGCGCTGGACAGCAGGGTTCCGAATGCCAAGCTGATCAGCGTGATCGTTGGCAGGATGGCGATCCGCAGGGCATAGCTGAAGATGATCGACCGCTCCCGCAGGCCGAAGGCGCGGGCGGTGCGCACATGATGCTCGCCCATGACCTCGAGCATCGACGCACGGACCAGGCGCGCGAGATAGCCAACCCAGCCCAGGCCCAGCGCGAACGCCGGCATCACCAGATGATGGAGCTGATCGGCGAGATCGCCGCGTTCGCCGGCGCCGATGGCCGGGAACCAGTTCAGCTCCACGGCGAAGAGAAGCATTGCATACACAGCTACAACGAACGACGGAATTGAGATCGTGCCGACCGAAATGACGCCGGTCAGCTTGTCGATGGCGCTATTGCGCCGCACGGCGGAGAAGCAGCCGAGCGGAATGCCCAGAATGACGGCCCAGCCCAACCCGGCGGCGATCAGCGCCAGGGTGTAGGGCAGCGTTTCCGCCACCACGGTAGCGACCGGCCGCTTGCTCCACATATCCTTGCCGAGGTCGCCCATGGCGGCCTTTCCCAGGAACACGGCAATTTGCACGGGAACCGGCCGGTCGAGACCCATTTCGCGGAACTTGGCCTCGCGCATTTCCGGCGTGGCGCGGGGTCCCAGCATGATGACGACGGGGTCGCCGGGGATCACATGGATGAGGCTGATCAGCGCCGTGATGGCGACCGTGCAGATCAGCAGGGCCAGAGCTATTCGCTGGAGAGAATAGGCAAGCATGTCCCTCGCAATGCGCTAGTTGGTTGTCGAACTCCGGAGCCGAGCGCCGGCCGCCACAGGTTCAGAATGGAACGGGCCCCCATGGCGAATAGAATTCTCCATGAGGGCCCGCATGCGCCGGAAATCGTCGTCTATGCTTTTCCGAAACGTTCGACCAGCAATTCGCCGCCGGCATCGAAGCCCGGCTTGACGTTGGTCTTGTGGATGTAGTTCAGCGGCTCATGGGTGATCCAGACATAGGCGCCGGTATCCTCCATGATCTCCTGCATCCGCGTGTAGATCTCGCCGCGCTTTGCCGTATCGATCTCGGCAAGGCCGGCATTCCAGAGATCCTCGAACTCCGGATCGGACCAGCGCTCCCAGTTCCAGACGCCAACCTGGCTCTTGACGAACCATTGGATCATGTCGGCCGGATCGGGCGAGGTCCGATAGCGCATCAGCCAGAGCTGAAGCGTCTTCCAGTCCTCGCCCTGAGCCTCGAGGCCCAGATTCCAGAACGGGCCGGAATCCAGCGGGATTATTTCGACCTTGATACCGACATCGGCCAGATTGGTCTGGATGATCTGCGAGGCGACCAGGCGATCCTGTTGATTCAGCGTCTTGAGCTCGAGCGACAGGTCGGTGACGCCGGCTTCCTTCAGAAGCGCGCGCGCCTCGTCGGGGTTGTAGCTGTACTTGGCGCTCGAGCGCGCGCCCAGAAGCCCCGACGGCACGACGCCATTTGCCTTGGGCGAAACGCCCGCATAGGCGGCTTGCAGGATCGAGTCTACATCGATTGCGCGCTGGATGGCCTTGCGGACGCGGATGTCCTTCAGCTTTTCGTGATCGCAATTCATGCCCATCCATGTGCAGTACGGGCCGGCCATCTCGAGCAGCGCGGAGTCGGCGGGCGGAGTCTGCTTATAGCGGGCCGCTGTGTCCGGCGTGACGAAGGTGCCGTGCAGTTCGCCGGCCTCATAGGCCAATTCCGCAGCCTTGTTCTCCTCGACGTCGATGATGTGAACTTCGCTGAAATACGGCTTGGTGAACTTCCAGTCCGGATTCGCTTTCAGGATGACCTTCTGCTTCGGCTGCCACTCGGCCATCGTGTAGGCGCCGCATTCCGCCGGCAATGTCGTGGTGAACTTCTGGTCGGGTAGTTTTTCCACCAGCGCCTTCGGCAGGATCGTGCCGGACTCCGAAGACAGGGCAACGAGCCATGTCGGAATGAACGGCGCGCTGAGGATAATGGTGCCGCTTTGCTTGTCGGTGACCTCGACCTTGTCGAGCGTCGGCCAGCGGCCGCTCCAATCGGTATTTTTCATGCGCTCGAAGGAGTACTTCACGTCTTCGGCCGTGACTTCGCCATTGCCGCCGCTCCACATCAGGCCCGGCTTCAATTTGAACGTGATGCGCAGGGGATCGTCGGTCTGTTTGATCTCCTCCACATAATCAGATGGCGCCCAACCCCAGGTGCCGCCGGCGTCCTGGACTGGAATAGCCAGGCGCGGCAGCGTTGCGAACTGAACCGTCGTTTCGGCGCCGCCGATCATGTAGCCGGGGTCCAGCACCTGGATGTCGCCTTCCATGCGGACCTTCAGGATTTCGCCTTCTTGCGCCAGGATATTCCCGGGCTTGATGCCCAAGGCAATCGCCGCACTCACCGTCGCAGCGCTGGCCACGAATTTGCGACGGCCGATATTGTACTTTGTCATGCCCTCTCTCCCTGATTTGTACTTGGTGCCCAGGCCCAAGCCTTCTTTCATCAACAATTCTAACGATGAAGGGCCGCGGGCCACAAGGGACTTGGCTGCCGGCCGCAATTGCTCCGCCCACGAACCATTGTCAGGATTGATCTCATTTGGGCGGCCATCTGCCGCCCAAATGCGCCCTGGAATGCCGTGGGCGGTCTTCCGGATTAGGAGAAATCCCTGGGGATGCGCCGCTGCCAACTCCGCGTGAGTATGCGCTTTTCGCCCTCGAAGGCGTCCAGGGTCGCGTCGAGAATGTACTCCTGGGGCGTGCAACTCATCCTGGTATGGGTGTCGACCCGCGTCTGCCAGCTGCCGCGGCCGACCATTCGGCTATTCTTGATATCGCAGCGGGCGGTCGCCGGATCGTGTTCGCCAATGCGGAATTCCTCCTCCTTCATCGACTCGTATTCCAGGCCAGAAGACTCGGCAATCGTGTGTCCGCCGTCCTCCCGGCTGCGCAGGAAAGTTTCTCCTGTCACCAGATCCCGGGTCACCCATTCCTCTGTTTTCGCCGGGCGGAGCACGGTCGGCTTTTGCGGCCGCGCGGTTTCTGCCGGTGCAAACGGCGCCAGCTTGCCATCCTCATCGCGCGGCTGTCGTGCGGGCAGCTCGAGAGAACTGGCGCCGGCCTGCAGCGTCAGCGTCACCGGTTCCGGCGCCGGCCAGGCGATCGGCCAGTAGGAACTGGAGACCGCGACACGGATCCGGTGGCCGGGCGCAAAGGAATGGGCGATGTCGCAGAGCTGCACCCGCACGCGATAGTGCTTCCCCGGTTCCAGCGCCGTCGGAAACTCGTGGCTGTCGCGATGATTGAGATTAAGCAGGCCATAGCTGACCCGCACAGACTCGCCATCGGGCGCCACGTCGCAGAGCCGGACGCAGACCTGCGCTTGCGGCTTGTCGGATGCGACATCGAGAGTTACGACAGGCGCGCCCAGGATCTCGACACGCTCGGTCAGCACAGCGCTGTCGAAGCAGAGCGATTTGCCGTCTTCCTCCCGCTGATCGTCGGGCTGGTCGGGCGCGTGCCCATATGAACACCAATGGCCTGCCAGATGCCCGATGCTAAGCGGCGAGCGCAAGGTGAGGGGAGTCTCCTTTCCGGGCTTCTCTCCGAGCCCATCCGCATTGAGCGACAGCCGTTTTGCCTTGATGTTCGGGCTCGGCCAGGACGGTTCCGCCACCCAGCGACCCGGCCGCTCCTTGTAGTAGGTCTGTGCCGGTGCTGTGTCCTGCATCCAGACCCGATACATCGGCTCGGCCATGATGCCGGTGTCCTGGCCCTTCAGCCATTGATCCCACCAGCGCAGGCACTCCTGCAGGAAGCCGATGCGCGGTCCTGGCTCGGCGAAATGCGCATACCGGTGGGCCCAGGGACCAACCAGCCCCTTGCGCGGCACTTTCAGTCCCGCCAGCAGACGCGGAATCGCATTGGAATATCCATCGGCCCAGCCGCCGACAGCGTAGACGGGGCATTGAATGTCGTCATAGTTCTCGCAGACCGAGCCATGCTTCCACATGGCGTCGCGCCGCTGATGCTCCAGCCAGTTGGCGATCAGCAGCGGATGGTTCTCCAGGCGGTGAATCCACAT
>DATKFM010000296.1:0-3614 GCA_035544395.1 Verrucomicrobiia bacterium | reverse complement strand
CGACCATGTGACCGAGCTGCTGCGCTGGGTCGGGCTGGCCGATCATGTGGATGCGCTGCCGGCCACGCTGTCCGGCGGACAGCAGCAGCGCGTCGCCATTGCCCGCGCCGTCATCACGCGGCCGAGCCTGCTGCTGGCCGATGAGCCGACCGGCAATCTGGACGACGCTATCGCCGTACGGCTGATGTACCTGTTTGGCGAACTGAACAAGGTGGGCACGACAATCGTCGTCGCCACCCACAGCGAGCGCCTGGTGCAGCAATTCTCCCACCGCCAGCTGCGGATCGAGCAGGGCATCGTTCGGCTGATCCCGCAACGCTCCGAGGCCGCCTAGGATGCGGCTGTTCCGGTCCGACTTGCCGCTCGCGGGCGACGCCTCCGCGCGATTCCTGCCCTGGATCATCGGCTGCATGGTCTACCTCGCCGCATTGGCGCTGGCCGGGGCATTGTCGGCGGAGAACCTCGCCGGCCGCTGGCATGCGGAACTCGCGGGACGCTTCACCGTCGAAATGCCGCCGTCGCCGCCGTCGGACGAGAAAGAGGCGAAGCTGCGGGACATCACCGGCCTGCTGTCGAAGATCGATGGCGTCACCGCCGTGAAGCTGGTGGGCGCGAGCGAGAAGGCGGCGCTGCTGCAGCCCTGGCTCGGCGGGATCGAGCTGCCTGACGACATCGCGCTGCCCGATCTCATCGTCGTCGAGGCCGGCAAGGCGGTCGATCTGGCGAAAGTCTCGGTGGATCTTATCGCCATCGATCCCGCGATCCGCGTCGACGACCACGCGAACTGGCATGGCGATCTTCTGGCCTTCAGCAATTCGATGACGATCGTGGCGCTGATCGTGCTGTCGCTGATCGCGCTGACAGCCGTGTCCACCGTGATCTTCGTCACCCGCACCGGCCTGGCGATCCACCGGCGGGTGATCGAGATCGTGCATCTGGTGGGCGCCCAGGATACCTACATCGCCCGCCAGTTCCTGTTCCATGCGCTGCGGCTCGGCCTCGCCGGCGGCGCCGTGGGCGCGGCGCTGGCCGCGGCAACCTGGCTAGGCCTGCAGCGCTGGCTGAGCGGCGGCAATAGCGGCCTGCTGCCGTCCCTGACGCTGTCGACCGGCGACTGGCTGGCGGTGGCGGCGGTGCCGGTCGCGCTTGCCATCGTCGCCATGTTCACCGCGCAAGTGACCGTGCTGATCCTCCTGGGACGCGAACCGTGACGTCGGCGGCGGACACCCCCGCGGGAACGCTGGGAACGCCGATCCCGACTCCGCTAGCAACTGGCCGGCAGAGCCGCTGGATTCCAAAGTTCACGGCGTCATGAGCCGCAGGAAGCGCATCTTCAGGACCCGCCGCCGCTTCGACGGACCGCGGCGCCGGGGCCGCTGGTTGATGCGCGTCGGCGTGCCGCTGTTCGCCGCCGCCATTGCCTGGCTGCTGGGGCTCGTGCTGTTCGCAGAAACAATTCCCACCCATCCCAGCGACGACCGGACGGAAGCAGACGCGATCGTCGTGCTGACCGGCGGCAGCGACCGCCTGAAGGAAGGCCTGCAGCTTCTGGCCAAGGGCGAGGGCAAGCAGCTGCTGATCTCCGGCGTCCATGCCAACACCGACATACCGGCCCTGCTGCAGACAGCGAACCTCGCAGCGGATCTGCAGCCCTCGACGGCGGCGATCGCCTGCTGCATTACCGTCGGCTACGAGGCAGGCGACACCACGGGCAATGCGCTGGAAAGCGCCCGCTGGATGGCGGAACGCGACCTGCATTCGCTGCGGCTGGTGACCGCGGACTATCACATGCCGCGCAGCCTGCTGGAGTTTCACGCGGCAATGCCCGACGTGAAAATCCTGCCGCACCCGGTGTTTCCGGAGACGGTGAAGCGCGACCAATGGTATCTCTGGCCGGGCACCACCAGCCTGATCATCCGCGAATATCACAAGTTCCTGCTGGCGACGCTGCGCATCCGCCTGGGCGGACTCTTCAACCGATCCAACTGAATTCATCACCGCAAGGCCGGCCGAATGCTCTTCATCCGCTCGCTGCTGTTCAATGTCGCCTTCTACCTCTGGACATCGGTCATGTTCCTGCTCTCGCTGCCGGCGCTGCTGCTGCCGGCGGGCGCGGTGTGGAGCTTGGGCCGCATCTGGGTCTGCGGCACCGTGCTGCTGCTGCGCATCTTCGTCGGGCTGAGCCATGAGGTGCGCGGCCTCGCCCACCGGCTGCCGGGGGCGGCGCTTTATGCGGTGAAGCACCAGTCGGCCTGGGATACGCTGATCTTTGCCCTGCTGCTGGACCGGCCGGCGATCGTCCTGAAGAAGGAGCTGCTGAACCTGCCGCTGTTCGGCTGGTACATGCGCAAGTGCCGGATGATCCCCGTCGACCGCAAGGGCCGGGCCACGGCGCTCAAGCAGATGGCGGCCGATGCGAGGGACCGGGCAGCCTCCGGCCGGCCGATCCTGATCTTTCCCGAGGGCACCCGGGTGGTGCCGGGCCAGCGCCGCCCCTATCAGCCTGGCGCGGCAGCGCTCTATGGCGCGCTTGGCCTGCCGGTCGTCCCGGTCGCGCTGAATTCCGGCCTGTTCTGGGGCCGCCAGAGCTTCCACAAGCGGCCCGGGCGGATCGTGGTGGAATTCCTGCCGCCGATCGCGCCCGGCCTGGATCGCCGGATTTTCATGGCCGAGCTGGAAGCGGCGATCGAAACGGCAGCGGACCGGCTGGCGAGCAGCGCAATTCGTTAACCATCTTTGGCAACACTTGTGGGTAATCCTGTGGGCAAGCATCGGCGGTTGTGAATTGAGCCGGAAAAATCCCGGTAATGCTGTGGATGAATCGGGAAAAAGACGATTTTTCAATGGGTCATGTTTCTGCCAGATAGAAACCGGCTGTGGAAACATTTAGGGAACGGATTATTGACCGCAACAATCATGAGGCGTAGTGTTTCTTATCCAGACCCATCCCCTCGGTCCGGGCCCGGTGCGCCAAATCCGGGCGGCGCGGCTCTTTTGTTGAACGGATAATGCGATGGCGCAGGTAGCGGCGATCTCCCAGCAGATTTGGGACATGAAATACCGGCTGAAAGCGCCGGGCGGCGGCGCCATCGACAAGACCATCGAGGATAGCTGGCGCCGGGTGGCGACGGCGCTCGCGTCGGTAGAGAAGGAGCCGGCGCTCTGGGCCGACCGCTTCTACGACGCGCTCAGGGATTTCCGTTTTCTGCCCGCCGGCCGCATCCTGGCCGGCGCCGGCACCAACCGCACGGTGACGCTGTTCAACTGCTTCGTCATGGGCACGATCCCCGACGACATGAGCGGCATCTTCACCGGCCTGCGGGAAGCGGCGCTGACCATGCAGCAGGGCGGCGGAATCGGCTACGACTTCTCGACGCTGCGCCCGCGCGGCGCGCCGGTGAAGGGCGTGGGCGCCGATGCGTCGGGCCCTCTCTCCTTCATGGATGTCTGGGATGCCATGTGCCGCACCATCATGAGCGCCGGCCACCGCCGCGGCGCGATGATGGCGACGCTTCGCTGCGACCATCCTGACATCGAGGCCTTCATCGAGGCCAAGCGCGAGCCCGGTCGCCTGCGCATGTTCAATCTCTCGGTGCTGGTCACCGACGCTTTCA
>DATKFM010000295.1:0-2102 GCA_035544395.1 Verrucomicrobiia bacterium | reverse complement strand
TTCGCCGTCGAGGGAGAGTTCTCCTACCGGCAGAACGGCATCGACCAGGAGCAGCTGTTCGGCATGACCATCCCGATCGACGGCTTCGCGCGCAGCTATGCGCTGATGGCCAACGGATATTACCGCGTGAACACGGGAACGATGGTGACGCCCTATATCGGCGCGGGCGTCGGCGGCGCGCTGCTGAGCATCGATGCGGATTCCGTCGGCGGCAATTTCAGCGATACCGATTTCCAGATCGCCTATCAGGCGATGGCCGGCTTGGCCCTGGAGATCACGCCGCAACTGGATGCCGGGCTGGAGTACCGCTACTTCGCCACCACGCAGCCGAGCTTCTCGGATACGACCGGCGGCAATCCCGTCACCGTCAGCCCCGACTACAACACGCACAATATCCTGGTGACGCTGACCTATCAGTTCCAGTAGGCGCGCGCCGTTAACTCCCTATTCCCTGATCCCGCTCGCGTGCCATCGTCGCCAGAATCCAGTCGCGGAAGGCGCGGATCTTCGGCGAGTTGCGGCGGGCCTCGGGATAGACCAGGCAGTAGTGGCCCTTGTCGCGGCCGACCAGCGGGAAGGGCTGAATCAGGCGGCCCTCGGCGATCTCGGTGCGGAAGAAGGCCGGAGTCAGCATGGCCGCGCCCTGGCCGGAGACGGCGGCGCTGCCGGCCAGATGTTGCGTGCCGAGGTTCAGATTCGGGCGCGCGCCCAGGTCCGGCCGCGGCTCGCCGGCAAGCTCGAACCACATCGGCCACCAGGGATCCGAAGCCTCAATCAACGTCAGCTTGAGGAGGTCCGACGGACGCTTCACCGGACCGGTCTTCTCGATCAGGCGCGGGCTCACCATCGGCGTGAACTCGAGGGCGATCAGCGGATGGGCGACCAGGCCGGGCCAGCGGTCGGTGGTGTTGTGGCGGAAGCCGACATCGAATTCCTCGCGGGCGAAATCGACCACGCGGCCGGTGACGTCCAGCCGCACCGCGATCTTCGGATGGGCGGCCTGGAAGGCGCCAAGGCGCGGCACCAGCCAATTCACGGCAAAGGTCTGCACGGCGGTGATCGACAGCAGGCCTTCGGCCGTTTGGTTCAGTTCCTCGAATGCATAGCGCAGTCCGTCGAAGGCCGCGGTGACAGGCGGCGCCAGGCGGCGGCCGGACTCGGTCAGGGCCACGCCCCGCGGCTTGCGCAGGAACAGTGGACCGAGCCGCTCCTCCAGCAGCTTTATCTGATAGCTCATGGCCGCCTGGGTGATGCCCAGCTCGGACGCGGCCCGGGTGAAGCTTTGATGGCGGGCGGCGGCCTCGAAACATCTGATGGCAGCTAGCGGTGGCAGGTTCATGGCGGCGCCGACAATGACATAAGGTAGCCTTATGCTAGCCTATTGACGTTCCGTTGGAAAGCGCGGTGTTTCCAGCCTCATATTCCGGTCATGACATTAGTACAGCCTAATTGGAGGATTACTCCCATGACCTGCGCCACTTGCACTGAACTGGACCTCGTCCTTGCGCCGAAGACCCCGGGCATCGCCGCCCGACTGCTCGCGGCCCTCGGCCGCCTGCGGCCGGCCGAACGGCTCGACCTGGACAGCCTGAGCTGCCATCAGCTCCGCGACCTCGGCCTCGCCGACGGCCGGGACGGAGGGCCGCGGGACTGCATGTGGGACTGAAGGCCGTCAGAAGACGCTGGTCTTGATCCTGCCGATCATCTCATTGATGCGGGCATCCTCGAGCGGCCGAGCGCTGTCTTTGATCTCTCAATAGATGCCGGCGACCCGATTGCGGTAGCTCATGGAGCGGGCGACATGGCCGCCATGGGTGGCCGGCCCGCGGCTGCAACCCATGCTGTGAAAATCCGTGGCGGGCTCCAGCGCGATGGCGAGATCGCCGCAGGCCACCGGATTCATCTCAGGACCCGGCATCATCGGCTTTGGCACGCCGCCGGGACGCATCATCGATTGCGAAGCGGAAGCAGGCCCGGCTAGGCCCAACAATAACGCCGGCAACAGGGCGCAGGCAGCAACGCAGCTCCATCGGGACGGCATGATGCACCTCCTGGCTCCGTCTTGCCGTCCTCATCGAAGAACGGCAGACAGCCTGCAGATC
>DATKFM010000294.1:0-16090 GCA_035544395.1 Verrucomicrobiia bacterium | reverse complement strand
GCCCCTTGAAGCCCCAGGACTCATAGGCATGCACGGCCAGATCCCGATCGCCGTTCTGCAGCGCATGGTAGAGATCGATCACGCCCTTGACGAAGCTGGCGTGGAATACGCGGATGCAGCCGAAATCCAAAAGGTTGATCGCGGCGTCCGGCCGCACCGTGTAATTGCCGAGATGGGGATCGCCATGGATCACGCCGTAGTAATAGAACGGCACATACCAGGCGCGGAACATGTTGAGCGCCACTTGGTTGCGGATCTCGAGTTCCGGATGGGTGGCGATGAAACTCAGCAGCGGCTCGCCGGAGAGCCAGTTCATGGTCAGCAGGCGCTTCGTCGATAACTTCGGTTCCACCACCGGCACCTGCACATTGGCCTCGTCCTTCAGCATCAGGCCGTAGAGCGCCATGTGCTTGGCTTCGCGCTCGTAGTCCAGTTCCTCGCGGAGACGCGCGGCGATTTCCGGATGGATTTCGCGGGTGGAGATCGAGCGGTCATAGCGCTCATAGATCGAGAAGATCAGCTTGAGCTGTCCGAGATCCGCCTCCACCGCCGAGAGCATGTCCGGATATTGCAGCTTGCAGGCGAGGTCGCGGCCGTCATGGGACACGGCGCGATGCACTTGGCCCAGCGATGCGGCGTGCGCCGCCTGATGTTCGAAAATCTTGAACCGCTTCTGCCAATCCGGACCGAGTTCCGCCGCCATGCGGCGTTTGACGAAAGGCCAGCCCATCGAGGGCGCGTTGGCCTGCAGTTGCGCCAGCTCCTGCATATATTCT
This sequence comes from Verrucomicrobiia bacterium, assembly GCA_035544395.1. GTDB lineage: Bacteria > Pseudomonadota > Alphaproteobacteria > Dongiales > Dongiaceae > DATKFM01. The sequence continues at coordinate 15,314 of DATKFM010000294.1, read as the reverse complement.
TTCGGCAAACCACCGGGGATGGTGGCCATGATCTGCGCCACCTTCATCAGCGGTCCCTTGAGGCCGCCGAGGGCCGCGCGCAGCTCCGCCGCATGCTGGCCGCGGTCGAGCTTGATGCCGAGATAGCGCTCGCCCACCACCCGCGCCGCAAGGCCGCCCACAGCCGTCCCCACCCGGGCATAGCGCCGGATGCGGCCGCCGAGGCGGTTGTCTTCGGAGGAATCGTTCATGCCCGGGAGATATAGGGTCCGGGCGGGCCGGAAGCTAGAAGCAGCCGATCCAGCTTAGATCCAAGAGCATGGCCTCGCCGCGCACGGCCCAGAGATAGACTCCGCCACCGATCAAGACACCGGCCCCGGCCAGCAACCAGAATTTCGGGCCGCGGTTCATTCCGCTGCCCCCATCGCCGGCGCCAGGCGCGCCACCGGCTTCTCGGCGATCGGCCAATGCAGCGCCGCCGCACCCAGGCCGAGCGCCACGGAGATCCACCACATTGCGTCATAGGAGCCGAACATGTCGTACAGCTTACCACCGAGCCAGGCGCCAAAGAAGGAGCCAATCTGATGGGAGAAGAATACCACACCATAGAGCATGGACATATAGGCCGGCCCGAACACCGTGCCGATCAGGCCGCTGGTCAGCGGCACCGTCGACAGCCACAGCAGCCCCAGCAGCGCGCCGAAAGCCAGCACGGTGAAGTTGCTGAGCGGCAGGAGGATGAACAGCAGGAACACCAGGGAGCGCAGGAGATAGAGGATCGTCAGCACGTTCTTCTTTTGGAACCGCCCGCCCAGCACGCCGGCACTGTAGGAACCGATGATGTTGAACAGCCCCACCAGCATCAGCGTCGTGGCGCCGAGCCAGGCGGGCATGCCCTTGTCGCCGAGATAGGCCGGCAGATGGGTGGCGACGAACACCACATGGAAGCCGCAGACAAAAAAGCCGACGGTCAGCAGCCAGAATCCCCTGTGGGTGAAGGCCTCGCCCAGCGCCTGGCGGATCGTCTGGCCGCGGGACGTTGCCGACGCCTTCGGCGCGTCGCGCACGCCCCAGATCATCGGGAACATCGTGCAGGCAATGATGGCGAGGCCGATGAACGCCGCTGACCAGCCGAGCTGATCGATGAATATTTGGGTCACCGGCACCAGAGCGAACTGACCGATCGAGCCGCCGGCGGTGAGGATGCCCAGCACCAGGGACCGCTTTTCCGCCGGCACCATGCGGGAAACCGAGCCGATAACAGTGGAGATGCCCGCCGCACCCATCGCCAGGCCCACCAGCAGATTGCCGGCAATGACCTCGAACGGACCGGCGGTGAAGGCCATCAGGACCAGGCCGGCGATATAGAGCATCGTACCGGCGATGGAGACGCGCACGGCCCCGTACTTGTCGGCGAGACCGCCGAAGAACGGCGAGGCCGCGCCCCAGATCAGGTTCTGCACCGCCACGGCAAAGGCGAAAACCTCGCGGCCCATGCCGAGATCGACCGAGATCGGCGCCAGGAACAGGCCGAAACCGGCCCTCAAGCCCATGGTCACGGTGATCAGCGCCGCGCCGCAGCAGATCACGATCCACATACTCCGCGTCAAGGCAGCCATGCTCGGACCCTCTGGGATAAAATGAGGCCGGATCATTGCGCCTCAAGCCTCGCGGCCACAACCGGCAAGCGCACATGGCCGGATTGTGCGGCTGGTATGGCTTCGGCACCAGGGAATGTATGGATACAGGCGAGCGGATATCCCGCCGGGACTTACTCCGCCGTTACTGCACCGGTTTCAGGAAGGTCTCGGTCACGCCGCCGCGGAGCTTGCCGCTGCCGCCGGCATCCTTGCCTTCCCAGGCGACCTTGCTGCCGTCGACGGTGACGTGGAAGCAGCCATTAGCGGAGTCCGGCGAATTTTTCCAAATCACGCAGACGTCGCCATCCTTGTCGAGATGCCAGGTGCCGAAGTCGCGCGTGCCGCCAACCTCCTGATAGGTCGCATTGCCGCCGGCGATGAAATACATGTTGAAGTCGGCGCCCGCGGCTGTGGTGCCCGACAGCGTGTTCCCTTGCATCATCGTGACGAAATCGCCCCAGCGCACCGGGTGCGGCTCGGCGGCGGCGGACACGGCAATCGTGAACAGGAATGGCAGAAGCAGGATCTGTGTTCGCACAGGTTTCATCATTGACCATATTCGAAGCGGCGCGACGATCTGCAGATTCGCCTGTAAGCAGACCAGGTGAATTCAAGTCTGCGGGATTAGCAGGGGCTATCGGCGCCTAGTCGTTGCCGCCCTCGCCGCTTCCGCCGCTTCCTCCGCCAAATCCCCGCCCGAGCCCATCGCCGACGCGGCCGAGATTCCCCAAGCCGCCGAGAAAACCGCCGTCATCGTCGCTGGGTGTCGGGGCCTCAGGTTCGGAGGGACCGGGTGCGCTTGGATTAGATGCCGTGTCTTTGGGAGCCTTGTCGTCCGGATCGTCTTGGGGATATTCCGCCGGCCCCGCCGCCGGAGCGATCGTATTCAGATCCGCGAACAGCGACTCGTCTTCGGGCATAGCCAAGCCCGCCGTTACGCTTACGCCCGCACATTGCGATGTTACTGTCGCCGTTTCGCCAATTCTTGCGATGGCGCTTTCGCCGCCGCATGGCGTCACTTCGATTTCGCCGTCAAGCACAGCAACTTGCGTCGTACCATCGGCCGCAACGGCGATGACAAGCTCGGTGCCGCGGATCGACAGAACCGCTGTCGGCGTGGCGAGTTGCATCTTCTGGCTCTTGCCGAGGCTGCCGGAAACATACCGGAAGGCGCCGACGCCAAAATTCAGCAAAGCAGCTCCATCTCCCGTCGAAGGGTCGTAGATGAACTTGTCGAGCTTCACGGTTGAGTTGGTGCCGACCCGGAGCTGTGTACGATCGAGAAACTCCAGTGCGGTGCTCGCCTGGGAGTTCGTCAACACCGTTTCTTCGGCATAGATCGGTTCGCTGAACACCAACTCGTGCTCATTGCCGGTCGGCAACTGGCCGATCGCACCCTTGTACTCCGGCTGAAACACAGAGCCGATCTGAACTTCCGCAGATGCCGTTACCGGCAACATGACTGCCACACAGGCAGCCGTAATTCCCGCCGTCCGCCAAGACTTACTCATGACTTCTTCCCACCTGCTTTTATGCCGGTGATTCCGCTGGATTCCGCCTTGCGGCAAGGTCCAGGCGACCCCGGCTTTATTTACACACTCACATGGTATGCCACTTGAGCTTCGAAGTCGAATGTGACGTTTCGCACAATGCAAATGTTCTTGATTTGTTCTTACTGCCGGCCTAGACTTTCGTCATGTCGGACGTCTTCCTCGAGACTGGACCCGCTGACGGGCTGCCGGACCGGGCGCGCAAGGGGCGCGGCGCGGTCAGCAACCGTGCGGGCCGATTCGAGCCCCATGGCCGCGAGGCCGTGGATGATGGCTGGAGTTCCGCGTCGGCGCCGGATCCCGAGGACGAACTGCCGCCGTTGCGCACGACAGTGGCCATCGACGCCACCCGCACCATCATCGCCCGCAACACGTCGCCCGACATACCCTTCGATCAGTCGATCAATCCCTATCGCGGCTGCGAGCATGGCTGCGTGTACTGCTTCGCCCGGCCGACCCACGCCTTTCTCGGCCTGTCGCCGGGGTTGGATTTCGAGACCAAGCTGCTGATGAAGCCTGATGCGGCGGCTCTACTGGACCGCGAGCTGCGGCATCCGAAATACAAACCAAAAATCATCGCCATGGGGACCAACACCGATCCCTATCAGCCGCTGGAGCGGCGCCAGCGCATTACCCGCTCGATCCTGGAGGTGCTGTCGGCCTTCAACCATCCCGTGGGAATCGTCACCAAGTCGGCGCTGATCGTCAGGGACATCGACATCCTGGCGCCGATGGCGGAGAAGCGCCTGGCCCATGCTTATCTCTCCGTTACCACGCTTGATGGCGAACTCGCGCGCAAGATGGAGCCGCGGGCTTCCGCACCGGCCAAACGCGTGGAGGCGATCAGGCAATTGGCCGCCGCCGGCATTCCCACCGGCGTGATGGCGGCGCCGATGATTCCGTCGCTGAACGATCATGAGCTGGAAAAAATCCTGGAGACCGCCGCGGCGGCGGGCGCCACCAGCGCAGGCTATGTGATGCTGCGCCTGCCGCTGGAGATCAAGGACCTGTTCATCGAATGGATGGACACCCATGCGCCCGGCAAGACCAAGCATGTGCTGGAGTTGATCCGCGGGGTGCGCGGCGGCGAACAGCTTTACGACTCCACCTTCGGCGAACGCATGCGCGGCACGGGCCCTTATGCCGACCTGCTGCGCAAGCGCTTCAAGCTGGCCATCCGCCGGCTCAACCTCGACAGCTACCGCAATCGCTGGGAGTTCAATTTCTCGCTGTTCAAGCCACCGCCGGCCGCAGGAGATCAGTTGAGTTTGCTGTAGAGACTGAATTGATGTGCACACAGAAACGTTGGGCGACCTTTGCAAGTTCGCTTTACGGCCCTACGGCATCGCCGTCGCCTGTCTTAGATAGGCGATGAGATCGGCGCGCTCGCCAGCGTCTTTCATGCCGGCGAACGGCATCTTTGTGCCCTTGATAAACACGCGGGGTGCCGTCAGGAACTGGTCGAGGGTGGCTTCGTCCCAGACAATGCCTGAAGCCTTCATTGCCTCGGAGTAGTTGTAGTCGTCTAGGCTGCCTGCCTTCCGCCCGAACAGGCCCTGGTGGCGCGGGCCGACGCGGTTGACGTCGATGGAATGGCAACCCTGGCAGCGGCTGTAGAGCTTCTCACCGGCGGCGGGATCGCCTCCGGCGGAAACCGGCGCGGCGGCAAGCATCAGCAAACCCATCAGTGCCGCCGTGCTTGGCAATCGGTTCATGGAAGTTTCTCGCGGAAATATCAGGAGACAAAACTGCGAGCCGCCCCGCAGGCGGTTCCAGCCTGCGGGGCGGCGGCGGTCGGCAATGCCTGGCGGAGGGGCAGATGGCAAAGCCGTCCCGCAGTCGCTACATGATGAACGGCGCTTCGATCGGCTTCTGGCCGAGCGCGTTCTTCAGGATGGCCACATGCTGGGTCTCGACGCCCATGATGCTGGCCGCGGCCTTCGCCAGATCGCGGTTCTCAAAGCCGGGGATCGTGCTCAGGTAAGCACTGGCAGCGCCTTCTTCGAGACCAAGAGCGAAAGCGAGCACATCGCCTTCGTTCTTCAGCTTGTCCACCGGGAATTTGTGCTTCACGTCGGCGACCGGCTTGCCGCCGAGCTGGCGGATGGTCTTGATCAGCACATCGCGATGCTGCTTGTGGTCGCTCTGGAAGCCGACGGCGACGCCCAGCACACCCTTGGACAAGAGACCACTCTCCGCACCCACTTGATAGGCCGCGATCGCCTCATGCTCGAGCCCCAACGCGACATTCAGGGTGTCGATATCGGCGGACATCGTCGCCGCACTGGCCGGACGGATGCCGGAGCCGATGCCGGCCAGCATCGCAACAGCGGTGCCGGACAGGGCCAGGCGTGCGCCCCTGCTGAACAGGCCGCGTCGGTCGATGGAAAGCTCGGTCTTCGGCAGCAAGATTCTCTCAGACATGATGTCTATCTCCTCCTTGTAGTTGACGGGAGCACGACGCCGGTGAACGGCGGCGGCTGCAGGTACGGTGTTGAGGGGGTCCGCCTTTAACGGCGGGCACGATCATCCGCCCCACTGACCGCTTTACGGATCGAGGTCAGCGGCGGATGCAGGTCACAAAATCGTGATTCCCCGGGAAGGCTGCCCTATAGTCGGCATTCCCGGTGTCGCTGACCGGCACAGAATTGCCGCAGATATCGCGGACATGCTGCCAGGGGGCGATGCAAGAGTTGTCGGAGAATTTCTCCCTGGAGGTTTCCCAATGCCTGCTGTCAGCCGCTTTCGCCTGCCCGCCGCTGTTGCCGTCGGCGCCTTGTTCACCGTCCTCGGGTTGCCGGCGGAGGCACATCTGCTGAATGCCAGCCATGCCGGCGCGGCCCAGGGTTTTGCCCATCCCTTCTCCGGCCTCGATCACATTCTGGCCATGGTGGCTGTCGGCCTGTGGGCGACGCAGATCGGGCGGCGCGCGCTCTGGGTGTTGCCGCTGGCTTTTCCGCTGGCGATGGCAGCCGGCGGATTGCTGGGCATGAGCGGCGTCTCCCTGCCGGGAATTGAGACCGGCATCGCCGCCTCGGTGGCGCTGCTGGGATTGTTGATCGCTCTCGCCGCCAAGCCGCAACTGCCCGCAACGATCGGGCTGGTGGCGCTGTTCGCGCTGTTCCATGGCCACGCCCATGGCGCCGAGCTGCCGGCTGCCGCCTCGCCGCTGCTCTATGGCCTGGGCTTCGTCGCCGCGACGGTGGTGCTGCACCTGACCGGCCTGGGCATCGGCCAGATCGTGAAGCTGCCCCAGGGACAGCTTGCGGTCCGTGCTGGCGGCGCCGGGATCGCGGCGGCCGGGGCGTTCCTGCTGCTGGGCTTCTAGCTTGTTTCGGCTTGGGGCGCGGCAAAATCCCGCGCCCCGCTGCCGCAATCGGCGGCTGCGTCCTTGCCTCCGCCGGTGTTAATGTCGCCGCCGCATGGGACGCGTGAACTTGATTCAACGTAAGCAACGACCTGAGCGGCGGGGACGTAGATCACAGCGGTCCCCCGCCTTCGGCGAGTCGTCCGCCATGCTGGCGCTGTTCGCGCTCGTCCTGAACCTCTGTGCCGCTTTCCTCCCGCCGCCGGCGCTCGCCGCATTCAGCGGCAGCGGCGCTGCGCTGCTCTGCAGCTCCGGCGGCGCGGCCGATAACGATGGCGCGCCGCCTGCGCCGGCGCGCCATCACCATTGCCAGGATTGCCTGCCGCAGCAGATCGGCGGCACCGCCAGCCTGCCGGAGCCGGCTCCTGCCGTCCTGAGACTCCCCGCCGCGGCGCCGTTGATTTCGGCAGAGGACCAGATCGCGCTGCCGGCCAACACATCCGCCAAAGCGCAACCCCGCGCACCCCCGGCGCTCGGCTGAACCACCCTTGCTGTGCTTGGTCTGCGGCCCGTCCCACGAGGGGCCGTTCCATCCGACATCAGTAATCCAGATCGCCGCCGCTCCACCGGAGCTCGTGCGATCATCGGAGGCATTCATGAAGCTTCGTTACATCCTGATCGGCGGGCTGACGGTCGTTCTCTTTCTGGCGCTCCTGGTCGGCGTCGGCTGGTACCGCTCGGGCAGCATCGAGAAGGTCAGCATCGGCACGCCCAACATTGGCGGCCCCTTCACGCTCACCGACGGCGACGGCCGGACGGTGACCGACCAGACCTATCGCGGCAAATGGCTGGTGGTCTATTTCGGCTACACCTACTGCCCGGACGCCTGCCCCACTGGCCTCAACAATATCGCCGGCGCGATGAAGCTGCTGGGGGACGATGCCGACAAGGTTCAGCCTCTGTTCATCACCGTCGATCCCGCGCGAGATACGGCGGCGGCGATGAAAGTCTATGTGGCGGCGTTCGATCCGCGCATCGCCGGCCTGACCGGCACGCCGGAGCAGATCGCGGCCGTCGCCCGCGCCTACCGCGTGTTGTACCAGCGCGTCGGCGAGGGCGACGATTACGTGATGGATCATAGCATCGCGATCTATGTGATGGACCCCGAGGGCAAATACAGCACCGTGTTTCGTCACTCCATGGCACCGGCGGAAATCGCTGCGGCGCTGAAAGAACTTCTGTAGTTGGAGAGGCCTGCCGTCATGAAGAAACTGATCACCGCGCTGCTGCTGGCCTTGCTGGCGGCACCTGCGGCCGCCCATGAAATCAAGCTCGGCGACCTGCTGATCATCCATCCCTGGTCGCGCGCCACGCCCGGCCAGGCGCCCAACGGCGCCGTGTTCATGAAAATCGAGAACCTGGGCAAGGCCGACGACAAGCTGGTCTCCGCCGCCTCCGATGTCGCCACCATGGTGGGCATCCATGAGCACATCATGGACGGCGATGTCGCGAAGATGCGGCCGGTCGATTCCATCATCCTGCCCGCGCAGAGCACCACCGAGCTCAAGCCCAGCAGCTATCACATCATGCTGATGGGGCTGAAGGAGCCGCTGGTGGAATACGGCACGTTCCATCTGACGCTGACTTTCGAGAAGGCGGGCAGCATCGAGGTGGAGGTGCAGGTGGAAGAAGCCGGCGCCGCCGAGCCGACCCATTGAATTCCCGGAGGGCGGCACGCGCCTTTGACAGCGCCCGCTGCCGCCCGCCATGCTGACCCACTAAAGGGGGACAGCAGAATTCATGGCCAAGCATTTCGTCTGCCTGACGTTCGATCTCGACAACACCTCCGGCGCGCTGACGCCCGAGAGCTCGACGCCCACCTGGATCTCCCGCGGCGATTTCGGCATGGTGGCGACGGAGCGGCTGCTGGCGCTGTTGCGGCGCCATGCACTGCCGGGCACCTGGTTCATCCCCGGCCATACCATCGAGAGCTATCCCGATATCTGCGGCGCGGTCGCGGGTGGCGCCCATGAGATCGGGCATCACGGCTGGACCCACCGCATCCCCGCCAGCCTGAGCCGCGAGGGCGAAGAGCGTGAATTGACGCGGGGCAACGAGACGATCAAGAAGCTGACCGGCCAATATGCCCGGGGCTACCGCTCGCCCTCCTGGGACCTGAGCCCCCATTCCATCGAGCTGCTGCTGAAACACGGCTTTGTCTATGACAGCAGCCTGATGGGCCATGACTACCTGCCTTACCAGGCGCGCGACGGCGATGTCGTCAAGCCGGAGGAGCCGCTGATCCACGGACCGGACACCAAGCTGGTGGAAATGCCGATCAGCTGGTCGCTCGATGATTTTCCGGCCTTCGAGTACTACCATTCCGGCGACTATCACAATCCGGGGCTCAGGAATGCCGGCCTGGTTCTGGAAAACTGGTTCGGCGACTTCACCTACATGCGCGAAAACTACGACTGGGGCATAATTACCTATACCTTCCATCCCGACGTGATCGGCCGCGGCCACCGCATGATCATGCTGGAGAAACTGATCCGCGCGCTGAAAGACGGCGGCGCCACCTTCATCACCATGGAGGAAGGCGTGGCCGAGTATCGCGCCAAGTTTCCCGGCGGCCGCAGCGAACGGGGGCGAAAGATCTTGTGACGGGTTTATAACGCCGGCGATCTACTGTCCGCAGCACCCGCCGATCAGAGTTTTTGGAGATCGATCATGAGCACCAGCACCCGTCGCAATCCCCTCAGTCACAAACCTGAATCCACGCCAACGCCGGCAAAGCCGGGCATTACGAAAGTCGGCCAGGCGGAATGGGCCGGCGCCAAGCGGCGCGCAGTCCTGCCAAACGGCATCACCCTGGCATATGTGGAGATGGGAAATCCCGACGGCCGGCCCGCGCTGCTGGTCCATGGCTATACCGACAGCAGCCGGTCCTGGTCGCTGCCGGCGGCGCAACTGGCGCACCGCTACCGGCTGATCGCGGTCGATTTACGCGGCCATGGTGCGTCCTCCGCGCCGGAATGCTGCTACACGATCCCCGACATGGTCGACGACATGCGTCTGCTGCTCGATCATCTGAAAATCGAGAAGGTGGATTTTGTCGGCCATTCGCTGGGCAGCATGATCGGCCAGGTTTTCGCCCAGCGTCATCCCGACCGCCTGCGCAAGCTGGTGCTCGTGGGATCCACTTTGTCCGCCGCCAAAACCACCGCGCCTGGCTCATGGTTGTCGGACAATGTGCGGGCGCTCACCGACCCGATCGATGAGAAATCTGCCTTCATCACCGAGTGGACCACCAATCCGTCGCCCGTCGATCCGGAATTCATTGCCCATGCGCGACGCGAAGCCTGCGCCATCCCGACGCGCATCTGGCGCGCGGTCCTGCAGGAACTCCACACGGCCGAATTTGGCCGCTTGTCCTCGGCGATCACCGCACCGACCATGATCCTGTATGGCGGCCAGGACCCGCTGTTCAGCGCCGAGGATCAGCAGGCGCTGCGCGAGGCCATCAAGGACTCGGAGTTCGTCGCCTTCAGCAAGCTCGGCCACAATCTGCAATGGGAAGATCCCGCCGGCGTCGCCGCACTGATCGCCCATTTCCTGAATTGACGACTGGCTGGCCAGCGTCCCCGACTCGCGCTATCAGCGGCGATGCCCAATTTCTCGCTGGAGCGCAGTTGCAAGCAGGGACCGGTGGCCGGCATCGATGAAGCCGGGCGCGGCCCCTGGGCCGGGCCGGTGGTGGCCGCAGCTGTCATCCTCGACGAGAGAACCCTGCCGAAGGATATCGCCCGGCAACTCGACGATTCGAAAGTGGTGCCGCCGCCGCTGCGCAGCGAACTGTTCGGCCTGCTGCCGCTCTATGCGCTGATCGGCGTCGGCCACGCCACCGTGGAAGAGATCGACAGTCACAACATCCTGCAGGCGACAATGCTGGCAATGGCGCGGGCCGTGCAGCGCTTGCCGGTGGCGCCGGCCTACGCCCTTGTCGACGGCAACCGCTCGCCCGCCCTGCCCTGTCCCGTGCGCCCGGTGGTGAAGGGCGATGGCCTCAGCCTCTCCATCGCCGCCGCCTCGATCATTGCAAAGGTGACCCGAGACCGCATCATGGCGGACCTGGCACGGCAGCATCCCGGCTATGGCTGGGAGCACAATGCCGGCTATGGCACGGCCGAGCATCAGGCGGCCCTGAAGCGCCTGGGCATCACGCCCCACCATAGGCAGTCTTTTCGACCCATTTCAGAGAGTCAGACCACAATATATTGATTCAATTATTTTATTGACGGTTATCCACAGACGAATCATGCTCGGCGCCCTGAGTTCGCAGGGGGTTCAACATGCCGAAGCAGAGCAAGACCGCGCGCCCGGCGCCGGCCGCCAATGAGGATGTGCCGTCGAATTGCGTCATCCAGGGCGACTGCATCGCGGCGATGAACGGCCTGCCGGCGGGCTCCGTGGATATGATCTTCGCCGATCCGCCCTACAATCTGCAGCTCGAAGGCGATCTGCTGCGGCCGAACAACAGCAAGGTCGACGGCGTCGACGAGGCCTGGGACCAGTTTGCCGACCTCGCCACCTATGACAAGTTCACGGAGGCCTGGCTGTCGGCGGCGCGCCGCGTGCTGAAGGAGGACGGCACGCTCTGGGTCATCGGCAGCTACCACAACATCTTCCGAGTCGGCGCCAAGCTGCAGGACCTCGGCTACTGGGTCCTCAATGACGTCATCTGGCGCAAGACCAACCCCATGCCGAACTTCCGCGGCAAGCGTTTCACCAATGCCCACGAGACGATGATCTGGTGCGCGCGGGCGCGGGAGTCGAAGTACACATTCAACTACGCCTCGATGAAGGCGCTGAACGAAGATCTGCAGATGCGTAGCGACTGGCTGTTCCCGATCTGCGGCGGCGGCGAGCGGTTGAAGGACGGCGAGGGCAAGAAAACCCATCCGACGCAGAAGCCCGAGGCGCTGCTGCACCGCGTGATAATGGCGGCAACGAAGCCCGGCGACATCGTGCTCGATCCCTTCTTCGGCACCGGCACGACTGGCGTGGTGGCGAAGCGGCTGGGCCGGCGCTATATCGGCATCGAGCGCGACACAGGCTATCTCAAGGCGGCGCATGAGCGGCTGAACCGCACGCAGCCGGCAGATCCGGAGGCAGTGTCGCCGATCCCCTCCAAGCGCGAGGAGCCGCGCATTCCCTTCGGCTGGCTGGTGGAGCGCGGCTACCTGACGCCGGGCATGGTGCTGGAGAGTCCCGATGGCCGCCATCAAGCCAAGGTGCGCGCCGACGGCACGCTGATCAGCGCCGAGCATCGCGGCTCGATCCATCAGGTGGGCGCGCTGGTACAGGGCGCGCCGGCCTGCAATGGCTGGCAATTCTGGTGCGTGCCGACTGACGGCAAGCGCCTGCCCATCGATCTGTTCCGCCAGAAGCTGCGGGCGGAGCTGAACTGATCATTGGGCATCGATGCCGGACACGGCATTCACGCGGCTCGACACAGAACGGCTGACCGTCAGGCGTTTCCGGTCGGACGATCTCGATAGCTTCGTCGCCTATCGCGCCGACCCCGATGTCGCGCGCTTCCAGTCCTGGGAGAACTTCACGCGCGCGGACGGTGCCGCGTTCATCGCGGAGATGCTGCGCCAGCATCCGGATACCCCGGGCGAGTGGTTCCAGTTCGCCATCGAACTGAAGTCGACCGGCAAGATGATCGGTGATTGCGCGCAGCACGTTTTTGCCGACAGGCGAACAGAGGCCGAGATCGGCTTCTCTCTCGCATCCGCCTATCAAGGAAATGGCTATGCCCGTGAAGCCTTGGCCGGCTTGCTGGACTACGCATTCAGCGTCCTGAAGAAATCCCGAATCGAAGCGCTCACGGATGCACGCAATGCCAAATCGATCGCGGTGCTCGAGCGGCTCGGCTTTATGCGCGATGCAGCAATGCGCGAACCCGTGGAATACAAAGGTGAAATCTGCAGCGAGTTCCTGTACCTGCTGACCCGCGACTCATGGCGTGCGGGATCGTGACACCGGTCACATTATTTTAGGACAGCGGCCGCCATATTCCGTATTGTGTCCCACCGATCCGATTCTGCCACTCGGGCTTACCGTTCCGTCTATAAAGCGCCAAGTCCGATGAGCATCGACCGCAGCATTGCCCAGCATTACGCGCACGGCGATCTCGAGCGCGCGATCCTCGACGCGCTCGTCGCCATGGGCAAGGACCCCGACCGCTTGACGATCGAGGACCTGGCGCCGGTCGATGAGTTCCATGTCGGCGGCCGTGCGGCGACGGCGGAATTCTTCGAAAAGCTCGGCCTGAAATCCGGCATGCATGTCTTGGATATCGGCTCCGGCCTCGGCGGACCCGCGCGTTTCGCCGCGCGGGCTCTTGGGTGCCAGGTGACGGGGATCGACCTGACGCCGGAATATGTCGAGGTGGCCAACGCGCTGGCGCGCCGCGTCGGCCTGGACAAGCGCGTCAGCTATGTCTGCGGCAGCGCTGTCGACCTGCCATTCCCCGATGGAAGTTTCGACGCCGCCTACATGCTGCATGTCGGCATGAACATCGAGGACAAGGCGAAGCTGATGGGCGAAGCACGGCGCGTGCTGAAACCCGGCGCGGCGTTCGGCATCTATGACGTCATGCGCACGGGCGATGGCGATCTGGCGTTTCCCGTGCCGTGGGCGCGATCGATTAAGACCAGTTTCGTCGTGCGGCCCGGCGCCTATCACCGCCGGCTGGATTGCGCCGGCTTCGACATCCAGCATGAGCGCAACCGCGGCAAGTACGCGATCGAATTCTTCCACGCCATGCGTGCCCGCATTGTTGCCCAGGGCACGCCGGCGCTGGGAATCCACATTGTTATGGGCAAGGATTTCCAGGACAAGACCGGCAATCTGCTCGCCAATCTGGAGCGCGGCTTGATCGCCCCCGTCGAGATGATCGGCCGCGCCCGCTAGCTCCGCTCCAGCTCGTCGATAAAGCCCTTCACCACGCCCAGTCCCTTGGCCCAGAAGGCGGGGTCGGCCGCGTTCAGGCCGAAGGGCGCCAGCAACTCCTTGTGCCGCTTGCTGCCGCCGGCGCGCAGCATGTCCAGATATTTCGCCGAGAAACCCGAAGCCGCATTCTGATAGACCGCATAGAGCGAATTCACCAGGCAATCGCCGAAGGCATAAGCGTAGACATAGAATGGCGTATGGACGAAATGCGGTATGTAGGTCCAGAACACCCGGTAGTCGTCATCGAAGCGCAGCGCCGGCCCCAGGCTTTCGATCTGCACCGCCATCCAGATATCGCCGATCTGCTCTGCCGTGAGTTCGCCCTCGCGCCGCTGATCATGCAGGCGGCGTTCGAACTCGTGGAAGGCGATCTGCCGCACCACCGTGTTCAGCATATCCTCCACCTTGCCGGCTAGGAGGATGCGGCGGCGCTTGGCATCCTTCTCCTGCTTCAGCAGGGCTTGGAAGGTGAGCATCTCGCCGAACACCGATGCGGTTTCCGCCAGCGTGAGGGGCGTGTCCGACATCAGGGCGCCCTGCGGCCCCGCCAGCACCTGGTGCACGCCATGGCCGAGCTCGTGGGCCAGGGTCATCACGTCCCGCGTCTTGCCGTGGTAGTTGAGCAGCAGATAGGGATGGGCTGACGGCACGGTCGGATGGGCGAAAGCGCCCGGCGCCTTGCCCGCCTTCGGCGGCGCATCGATCCAGGGCTTGTCGAAGAACTGCCGGCCGATGCCCGCGAGATCGGGCGAAAAGGCGGCATAGGCGTCGAGCACGATCCTGGTCGCATCGGTCCAGGGAATGGTGCGATCCGAATCTTCCGGCAAGGGCGCGTTGCGGTCCCAATAATCGAGCTTGTCGCCGCCGAACCACTTGGCCTTCAGCTTGTAGTAGCGGTGGGAGAGGTCGGGATAGGCTGCGGTCACGGCCGAGGCCAACGCATCCACCACCTCGTCCTCGACGAAATTGGCGAGATTGCGCGACGAAACCGGCCGCGGAAACTTCCGCCAGCGATCCTCGATCTCCTTGTCCTTGGCCAGGGTGTTGGTGATCAGCGCGAACTCGCGCTTGTGCTCGCCCAGCACATGGCCGAGGGATTTGGCCGCCTTGCGCCTGGTCTCGCCATTGCTGTCGGTCAGCAGGTTCAGCACCTCGTTGCTGGTCAGGTCCTTGCCATCCAGCGGAAAGCGCAGAAAGGCCATGGTCTCGTCGAACAGGCGGATCCAGGCATTGCGGCCGGCGATCGCCTTTTCATGCAGCATCTGCTCCACGTCGTCGGAGAGCTGATGCGGGCGGAAGCTGCGGACGTCCCGCAGCCAGGGTCCATAATGCGCCAGGGCGGGCGTCTTCAGCTTGGCTGCGAGATCGGCATCTTCCAGCTTGTTCAGCTCGAGTATGAAGAACAGCAGGTCGCTGGAGATATCGGTCACCCGCTCCTGGGTCGTCTGGTAGAAGCGGCCGATCTCCGGGTCCATCATGTTGCCGGCATGGACAAGCTGGGCATAGCTCATGATCCGGCCCAGCACGTCCTGCAGCGCCTCATAGGACTTTATGGCCCCGCCCAGTGTGGCGCCGTCGATTCCCGGCAGCTTGCCCTGATAGCGCTGCCTGAAAACCTTCGCCTCCGCCGCCGCCCGCTTGAGGTCGGCCGCCAGGGCCGGCGAGTCCGGCGCCGGGTAGAGATCCCGTAGATCCCATTCGGGCATCGGGCCGATGGCGGCTTCGGCGGATGCGGCGGCTGTATCTGGACTCATCTGGTATCCCTCATGGTGGAATGACATATGCGCATGCTAGCGATATATGGAGAAATCCTGGAGA
>DATKFM010000293.1:0-13608 GCA_035544395.1 Verrucomicrobiia bacterium | reverse complement strand
CGGCGCCGATGCCGCTGGAACCGCCGGTCACATAAGCGCGCCTGCCAGCCAGAAAGCCACTCATCCCGTTATTTCCCCAGAGCTTCAGTCATCGTGACGAATATCCGCCGTCGATGGCAATCGCCTGACCTGTCATGAAGGCTGCAAGGTCGCTCGCCAAATATACCGCCAGCTCGCCCATTTCCTCGAGTTTGCCCGCGCGCGGGATCGGATGCATGCGCCGCTTCGCCTCGAGCACGGCTTCCGGGTCCGCTTCCAGCTTCGCGACTTCCAGGGCCAGCGGCGTCTCGACAAAGCCCGGGCAGATTGCATTCACCCGCACCCCCTTCTCGGCGAAATCCAGTGCCGCCGATTTGACCAAGCCGATGACGCCCGCCTTACCCGCGCAATAGCCAGCGCGCTCCTTCTGCCCGACCAATCCGTACATGGATGAAACAACAATGACCGAGGCATTGCCGCCGGCGAGCAAATGCTCGGCGGCGAAGCGCATGGCGAGGAAAGGCGGCAACAGCGAATGATCGATGATGCGCTGGAACTCCTCGACCGGGGTGTCGAAAATCGGCGTGCGGCCGCCGGCCCCGGCGCTGATCACAATCGTATCCAACCCGCCCAAGAAGCTTACGGCCGCTTTAGTCACGCGCTGCACATCGGCGCCGATTGTTGCATCGCCGGGCGCGAAGCCCGCTTTGCCCAGTGCTTTCAACCCCGCGGCGGCTTCGCGCAACACCTGCTCGCGTCGGCCGGAGAGGAAGATTACAGCTCCCTCACGTACCATCGCCTCGGCGCAGGCAAGGCCGATGCCAGTGCCGCCGCCATAGATCAACGCTCTCTTGCCTGCGAGCCTATTGCCCAACTTGCTCTCCTTGATGGAGCGATATCTGCGTAGGATTGCGGTCGACCCTGGCGTCGTTATGGACGAGATCCTTCCGTCCATCATGGGGATGGGTGAAGGGCGTCAGCGATCCGCCGGCAGGATGCACGCACCACGGATCGGCTGAAACGTTCCGTTGACGAGGATAATTTTCCAAAATACTGGACACATATTCAGAATACGGGAATATGCTAACACGCGCTAAAAAACGGGGTCAAGCCGACCCCCGGGGAAGAAGGGGGCCGACAAGACGTCATGGTGAACTATTTCGACAAACCGGACTACTCGGTCATTGTGGTCGGCGCCGGACGCGGCATCGGCCGTGCAGCGGCGCTGGAGCTAGCAGCACAGGGCGTTTCTGTCGCGTGCCTCGACAGCGACGGCGCCAGTGCGGAGAAGGTGGCGGCCGAGCTCAAGGCCCGCGGCAACAAGGCGATCGCGGGACAACTCGACGTGATCGAAGCGGGCTCGATCCGTCCGGCAATCGAAGCGGCGGCAAAAGCATTCGGCCGCGTCGACGCTCTGGTGAATTGTGCCGGCATAACCGGTCGCACCAACATTCCGGCGGGTGAAGTCGATCTCGAGGACTTCGAGCGCGTCTATCAGGTAAACCTGCGCGGCGCTCTCCTGCTGTCGCAGGCTGTGCTGCCGAACATGCTGCAGCGCCGCTACGGCCGTCTGCTGCACATTGCCTCCATCGCGGGCAAGGAGGGCAATGCCGGCATGACAGCCTATTCGGCGACCAAGGCAGGCCTCATCGGCATGGTGAAAAGCATGGCCAAGGACTATGTCGAGCAAGGCATCACCGTAAACGCCCTGGCACCGGCGGTGATCCGGACGCCGATGGTCGACGCACTGCCGCAGGCGACGGTCGATTACATGACGGCGAAGATCCCCATGCGCCGTTGTGGCGAGTTGGAAGAGGCTGCCCGGATGATCGCCTGGATCGTCTCGCCGGCCTGCAGTTTCACTACAGGCTTCACCTTCGACCTGTCCGGCGGCCGCGCCACCTACTAGCTTCGGGAGAGTTCAATTGAGCAACATAGCGGCGATTGAGGTCATTCCCATCGTTGGCCCTGACGCGGCAGCGGGCGACCTGGACGGCACGACCGACACCGTCATCGTGCGCCTGACCGACGAGGCTGGCCGCACCGGCATCGGCGAGACTGATGCCCCGCCGCATGTTGTCAAGGCGTTCATCGAAATGCCGACGGCGCATCTCTGGAGCCGCAATGTCGGAGAAATCCTGATCGGGGCCGATCCTCTAGAGGCGGCCGGCATATGGCAGAAACTCTATGACGGCACCTTCTGGCCCGGCCGGCGCGGTCTCGGCATTCATGCCATCTCGGCCATCGATATCGCGCTCTACGACCTGGCCGGAAAGCAACATGGCGTGCCAGCCTATAAATTGCTGGGAGGCGCGCGGCGCAGCAAGCTGCGCCCTTATTGCACGATCTTCCCCGGGATGGCACAGGGCCGGCCCATCGAAGCGCTGATGACCGAGATCGGCCGGCAATTCGACGCTGCGCTGGAGACCGGTTTTCGCGCCGTGAAGATGGAGGTGCTGTTCGAAGATCTGGTCACCGACAGGGAATTGGTCGGCCTCATCAAGCGCGGCCGCAAGATGCTGGGTGATGGCATCACGATGGCGGTGGATTTCGGCTACCGCTGGCACAATTGGCATGACGCACTTTGGGTCCTGGAGCGGGTTGCCGATTGCGACATCTTCTTTGCCGAGGCCGCTTTACAGCATGACGATCTCGAAGGTCATGCGCGCCTGGCCGAGCGCAGTGCGATCCGCATCGGCGGCGCCGAAGCCGCGGCGACGCGCTGGGAGATCCAGGAATGGCTGACCCGCGGCAAGGTCGGCGTCGTGCAGCCGAATATCGGCCGCGGCGGCGGACTGACCGAGATTCGCCGCATCGCCGATTTATGCGAGTTGATGGGCGCGGAAGTCGTTCCCCATGGCTGGAAGACCGGCATTACCTCTGCCGCCGGGCGACACTTCCAGGCCGCCTGCGGGCCGGCGCCGGTCTTCGAGTATATCTCGCCGAAAGTGTTCGACAGCCTGCTGCGCCGCGAACTGGTCTCGCCTGAGCCCAAAGTGGTCGATGGCTACATGCCCCTTCCGACCGAAGCGGGCCTCGGCATTGAGCTCAACGAGGATTTGGTGAAGCGCCTGCGGGCCGATCGGCGCTAGCCGACTCTGTACTTCTCTACCGTTTTCATATCCAGACTTATGCCCAGTCCCGGTGTCTCGGGGACTTCGATGCGGCCATCGCTGCCGATGTCGAATCGCTCGCATGTCAGGTTCCAGCGGATCGGCGACTCGCTGGTAGAGTATTCCGCCGGCTCGTCGTCCCAGTGCTGCGAGAGGAAGGCCAGGTTGGCGGCGATGGTGATGTTGGATTTATAGCCATGCGTCACCACGCGCTTGCCGCGTTTCTTCGCAACTGCCGCGATGCGTACAAGCTCCGTGATGCCCCCCGCCATGGTCACGTCCGGCTGGGCAATGTCGATCCTGCCGACATCGAAGGCCTGCTCATATTCGAAGTGCGTGGTGAGGCCGAGAGCGCCGCCGCCGATCGGCACGCCGAAGCCCTGGAACCGTGCATGCCCCGCCAGATCGTCAATTGGCAAGGGTGCTTCGACCCAGAGAAAATTGTTGTCGCGGAAGATCGGCATCAGCGGCAATCCGTCTTCCGCCTTCTCCCAAGCGGTCGCGGCGTCCACCATCAGGCGGATATTCGGCCCAACATGCTCACGCGCCGTGCGGATCAGCATTTCCGCCCGGCGCACATCCTGGCGCCAATGGGGATCGGCGACGATCTTGATTGCCTGTAGCCCAAGCTTCAGCCCGCGGTCGATGTTGCTGCGCACTTCGTCTGCCGATTCGCCAAGCGGATAGACGGTGCCATATGCCAGCAACCTGTTGCGCTTGCGGCCTCCCAGCAGGTCCGCAACCGGCTTCCCCAAGGCCTTGCCCTGTATATCCCAGAGCGCGATGTCGACGGCGCTGATGGCATGGATGACGACGCCACGGCGCCCGTAGTAGCTGGTCCAGTCGTACATGCGGTTCCAGAGCGCCTCGACCTGCAGCGGATCCTGGCCAACCACAACCTCCTTCAATCCCATGGCGTGGGTGTGCGAGCGGGAAGCCGTCACGATTGCACGAATGACTGATGGTACGCTGTCGACCTCGGCGATGCCGGTGATGCCTCCATCCGTATGGACGAGCACGACGCAATTGTCGTATGACCCATCGAAGGTTGCACCGGTCCAGCCCGGCACCCGGAGTTCGATCACCTCGATGTCTGTAATCTTCATTGCCGTGTCTCTCCATCGCGCCAATTTGTAAGATCGTCTAGATTGCTGGATAATGGTCCAGAATGTTGGAATTCTTGCCATGACGCAACTCGGGAAGGCATCGGCGCGCACCGCCCCGCCGTCCGCACAGAATGCAATGAAAGAAGAGCAGGGCGGATCTCGCTCCGTGCGCCGTGCTATGGAGATTCTCGAATTCCTGTTGCAGCAGGGCGAGCCGGCGACTGTCAGCGCCATTGTCACGGCCCTGCGGATACCGAAATCGACAGCGTATGAACTAGTGCGCACGCTCTCCGAGGCTGGATACCTGGAGCCCTCGGGCCGAGGCGCCGAATTGTTCCTGGGGCGCAAGCTGTTCGAACTCGGCATGGCATACCGCAGCCAGATCGATCTGCTGCGCGACGGAAGCCAGATCGTCGAGGAGCTGCGGGACGCCACCGGCGAAACCGTGCAGCTATCGGTGCTCGAGAACAATATGATGCTGGTCCTGCTGAAAGAGGAAGGTTCGCGCTCCATCCGCATCATCAGCCGGGTCGGTTCGCGCGTTCCCGTCAACTGGGCCGCTGCCGGGCGGCTACTGGTCTCCGATCTCGACAACGCGACGCTGGGCGCACTGCTCAAAGGTTCAGTCCGGCAGTCGCCGACCGGCCGGTCCATCACCAACGTTCCGAAACTGATTCAGCAGATCCGAAAGTTTCGCAAGCAGGGCTTCGCCACCGAATTGAATGAAACCAACGAGCATGCCGGCTGCGTCGCGGCACCGGTCATCGACTCCAGCGGCCGCTGCGTCGCCGCGATCAGCGTGGTGGCGCCGGAACATCGTCTGAACAAACAGAATCGCGAGATTCTGATCGCCAAGGTCCGCGAAGCGGCGGCAAAGCTATCCGGGCGGCTGGGCGCTCATTGAGCGGGTCTGCCGCAACTTTCGAACTCTCTCTGCAACTGATCCAGTAGCTCCCGTTGGGCAATGTCGCCGCGCAGGTGCCGCTCAATGAGCGTACCTGCCTTGGCCTGGAAGCCGAGATAGCCGGCAAAGCGCGGGCGGATCCAGCACTGCTCCATTGTGCGCAAGGTTGCGCTGTAGCAACCGCCGAAGCGCGCGTCGATCTCCCCGTCGCGCCACGCCTCGATTCGTGCCGGCTGGCCGTGATGCTGGGCAAAACCACGCTGCGTCTCGGCTGAAGCGGCATAACGGGCAAATGCCATAGCCGCCTCCGGATGGGCGCAGTGGGCGGATATGCCGAGTCCCGTGCCGCCGATCGTGGATCCCCCCGGTCCGCGCGGTCCGGGAAAATCGTGGAAACGCAGGGTCCGGCGCTGATCGGCTTCGGCATAGGTCGCATAGCAGTAGACGGCGGGACAGAAGACCAGATCGTCGCGCCCCACCATGACGTCGTGCAGGTCAATGCTGCTCCAGTCCAGCGCCTCCTTGGGGCAGAAAGAAAGCAGCGCGCGCATTTGCTCAAGCGCCGCTTGCGCCGCGTCCGGTTCGGCGAAGGATTCATCCGGTGACGTTGCGCAGGGTCGCCCCGCATTCGCGCACAAGGTGAAGAAGGTCATCAGGCTGTGGACGCCGCGCAGACCGATGGCGAGTTTCTGCCCATGCCGGGCTGCAATGCCGCCGAGCTCAAGCAGCTGTGACCAGTTGCTTGGTGCCGGCGCGGCAAGCCGCGTCATCAGATCGGGCCGCGAGACTGCCACCTGGCACGCAGCGTCGACCGGAACCGCCCAGGTTTTCCCAGCATAAACATAGGTTTGCAGCGACAACCCGACGAACGCCTGGTGTTTCTCCGCCGGCAGGATGTCATCCACGGGCAGCAGGCATTGGGTGGCTGCGATATCGCCGCAAAAAGGATGATCAAGGATGATCACGTCAAACGATCGGGCCAGTTCGGCAAGCGGCGTGAATTCGAATCCGTGCAGCGGTCGCGTCGACCATTCGATGGCGATGCCCGGATGCGCTTTTGCAAACATCGCCTGCGTCGCCAGCAGCGGATCCACCGCGCGACGATGGTCCCATGTCATGCCGCGCAAGCGTATTTCCGACATCGTGCCGCTCCCTGTTGACTCGGGGATGATTCCCGCTAACGTACCATTCTAAAATTCCGTACGACAGTCCGGTATTCTGGAATCGGCGGAAAAGCGCTGCATCCTCTGGTCCAGCGCCAGAAATAAAAACGAGAAGGGAGGTAGCAATGAGATTCATTAAATTGATGTCCGGCGTCGCATTCGGTGCTCTGGCGCTTGCGGGCATTTCGACCACCGCGCTCGCAGCGGCCGGCGATGAATGCGTTAAGGTGCTAGGCTACGAGTGGAGCGGCGAGAAGCAGTCGATGGATCCCGCCGACATGCATTCCGGCGACGATGCCTATCATACGTTCGCGGTATATAACCGCCTGGTCGATATCGACGACAATTTCAACGTCCTGCCGGAACTGGCGACCGAGTGGTCGGTCTCGGCGGATGGCTTGACTTGGACCTTCAAGCTGCGCGATGGCGTGAAGTTCCATAGCGGCAAGGATTTCTCCTCGGCCGACGTGGTCTATTCCTTCAAGCGCCTGCTTGACGAGAAGACCGGATCCGGCGCCCGAGCGGTTCTGGAATTCCTTGATCCGGATGGGATCAAGGCGCCCGATGCCCGCACTGTAACCTTCACCACCAAGAATCCGGTGGTCGAACTTCCGGTGCTGATCACCAATAAGTTCACCAACATCGTGCCCGACGGCGCTCAGCAGGCGGACTTGCGGCTCCACGAAGACGGAACTGGGCCCTTCATGCAGGAGGAGTTCACGCCGAATGCGCCGGTTCGCATCCTGCGTAAGAACCCGAACTACTGGGATGCGGGGAAGCCGAAGGCGGACTGTCTGAAGATCACCGTTGCGCAGGAAGCTGTCGCCGCCGTATCGGCGATCAAGTCCGGCGAAGTCGATCTTATGCTGAACGTTGATCCGTCGGTGATCCCGGCGCTGAAGGACGATCCTTCCGTCACGCTGCTGGAAACCGCCGCGTCGAACTCGATGACCATCTCTATGTGGGTCGACACCAAGCCCTTCGACAATCCTAAGGTGCGCGAAGCATTGAAGGCAGTGGTGGACCGTCAGGCGATGGTTGACACGGTGCTGCTCGGTTTCGGCGAAGTCGCTGCAGACAATCCCGTGCCGGTGTCCAACCCGGCCTCCTTCACCAAGGAAGCTCCGAAGCAGGATTATGAACTTGCCAAGAAACTGCTGGCGGAAGGCGGTCATCCCGACGGCTTGAAATTCGACCTCTACACGGCCGAAGGCGTTCCCGGAATGGTCCGCATGGCACAAGTCTATGCCGAAATGGCGAAACCCGCGGGTATCGACGTCAACGTGATCGTGACCCCGGCAGAGAGCTTCTGGGACGATGTCTGGCTGAAGCAATCGATTGTGACGTCGGCCTGGTCGATGCGGCCGCCCGGTGAGGGCCTCGCGGTCGCCTATACCCAGAGCGCCAAGTGGAAAGAGACCCACTGGGAGCGGCCGGACTATGACGCACTTCTGCTGAAGGCGAATACCACTGTCGACACAGCCGAGCGGATGAAACTGTTCCAGCAAACCGGAGAATTGCTGGCGAAGGAAGGCGGACTGATCCTGCCGATGTTCGTCCACCAGGTGCTGGCGATACGCAAGAATTGCGAGGGCTACACGCCTCGGGCGCAGAACTTCAATTTGAACTTTGAAGATCTGAGCTGCAGCAAGTAGGTTTCCCTGGATGCGGGTGCCGGCACATCTGCCGGCACCCGCGGCCTTCCTAGTCGTGCGTCCTTCAGTTTCGCGGCCCAAGCGGGGGTTCGCCATTGCCAGTCATAAGGCTCATCGCCGGCCGTATCCTGTTGTCTCTGCTGACGCTGCTGATTGTTTCGCTGTTCGTATTTGCCGTGCTCGAGGTTCTGCCGGGTGACGTAGCGACTCGTATTCTCGGTCGCGACGCAACACCGGAAGCTCTCGAATTGCTGCGCGCGAAACTCGGCCTCAACGATCCAGCACCGCTGCGCTATCTGCATTGGCTCGGTGGGTTGGTGTCCGGCGATCTCGGTCAATCGCTCGCCTCCAGCCGCCAGGTAGGCGAGATCCTGGCGCCGCGCATCTACAACACCGTCCTCCTCTCCGCCTATGCTTTCCTGCTATACCTGCCGCTGACAGTGTTGCCGGCACTAATCCAGGCAATCCGTCGCGACCGGCCCGTTGATCACGGCCTGTCCGTCGTAACGCTGGTCCTGCTGTCGATGCCGGATTTCCTTCTCGGCACGATCTTGCTGTTCACCTTCGTGGTCCTCGTGCCGGTCCTGCCGGCGATTTCCCTGGTCGACCACTCCTCCAGTGTCCTGGACTATCTGCGCGCGATGACCCTGCCGGCGCTCACGCTGGCCATTGTGATGGCGGTCTATGCCGTTCGCATGCTGCGCGACAATCTGATCGAGATCCTTGATTCCGAATATATCCGCATGGCGGAACTGAAGGGACTAAGCGCCAGACGAGTCCTGCTGCGCCACGCTCTGCCCAACGCCTTGGTGCCGACCCTCAACGTCACGGCTCTCAATCTCGCTTATCTGGTCGGCGGCGTCGTGGTGGTGGAAAGGGTGTTCTCCTATCCCGGCTTTGGCAGCCTGTTGGTGGATTCGCTGCAATTGCGCGATCTGCCGGTGATTGAGACCACCGTCATGTTCGCGGCTTTGGTCTATATCGGCGCCAACTTGATCGCAGACATCGCTGCCGTGTTGCTCAATCCGCGTCTGAGGGCGGCCTGATGACAAGCATCAATCAGGCAACCACCGGAGCGCCACGGCAGCCATTGCACAGCTATCGCATGCTATGGCGCCAGACGCCGCAGAGCTTCCGCATCGGCCTGGTGATCCTGCTCCTGCACCTCATCATCGCGGCGACGGGGCCGTTCTGGGCGCCGTACGGCTTTTCGCAGATGGGGGCGGGCATTCCATTGTCGGGGATGAGTTGGGCGCATCCCTTCGGAATCGATCAGCTCGGTCGCGACGTGTTCAGCCGCGTGGTGCATGGGGCGCACATCGTCATCCTGCTATCGATTTCCGGCACCGCCTTGGGGCTGCTGGTCGGTGCCGTCCTGGGACTGATGTCCGGTTATGTCGGCGGTTGGCCGGACAATCTGCTGCAGCGTGTACTGGAAGCGCTGATCAGCATACCGTTCCTGGTCCTGGCGCTAATCGCCATCGCCTCGGCCGGACCGGATCTTTCCGGCAATCCGGTCCTGGTGGTGCTGGTTGTGGCGCTGGTCTATGCGCCACGCATCGCCCGCATCGCCCGCGCCGCCGCCATGGACATCGCGACGCGCGACTATGTGACAGTGGCGAAGCTGCGCGGCGAGAGCGCCTGGTCGGTCATGCGCCGCGAGCTGCTGCCCAATGCAACTGGCGTCTTGCTGGTGGAATTCGCCCTGCGCGCCGGCTACGCCCCTGTGCTGATCGGCTCGCTCGGCTTCCTCGGCTTTGGCCTGCGGCCACCGACGCCGGAATGGGGCCTCATGATCAGCGAGAACCGCGCGCTGATAATCATCACGCCGATTACCGTGCTTGGGCCGGGTCTCGCGTTGGCATCCCTGGTGGTCGGCCTCAACCTCTTTACCGAAGGCCTGGCGCGCATCCTCGGCCGCACTGTGCGGCTCGGAAATCAATGACCGATACCGCGCCGCTTCTTGAGGTGGACCACCTCACCGTCGCCTATCGCCAGGGCAGCGGTTGGTCCCGCGCCGTGGACGATGTGAGTTTCGCGCTGAAGCCCGGAGAGGTGTTCGGCTTGGTCGGCGAATCCGGCTGCGGGAAATCGACCATATCTCTCCAATTGCTCGGATATCACCACCTGTCAATGCGGGTGGAGCAAGGCGAAGTCCGCTTCAAGGGCGCGAACCTGACCGCCATGAGCCGGCCCATGCTCGATCGGCTGCGCGGGGATCGCATTGCCTTCGTGCCACAGAATCCCACCACGGCGCTAAATCCCGGCATCCGCGTCGGGGAGCAGCTCACGGAGACCTTGCTGGCTCATGGCCTCGCGCCCAATGCCACTACAGCCATTGCAGACATCCTAAGGCTTGTCGGCCTGCCTATCGACCCGGCGTTCCAACGCCGCTATCCACATCAATTGTCCGGCGGCCAGCAGCAGCGCGTCTGCATCGCCATGGCGCTCGCCTGCGATCCCGACCTGTTGGTGCTGGACGAGCCGACCACGGGCCTTGATGTCACCACGCAAGAGCAGATCGTGGCCCTGCTCAGCGATTTGCGCCGCCGGATCGGCGTGGGGATGCTCTATGTGACGCATGATCTGGCGTTGCTGTCGCAGATCGCCGATCGGATCGGTGTCATGTATGCGGGCCGCATGGTCGAGATCGCTCCGACGGCAGAGATCTTTCTATCGCCCCGTCACCCCTATACCCAGGGGCTCATCGCTTCCATCCCAGCCATCCATGCGCAATCCCACCGAAAGACTCGGCCGTTGCGCGGCCTGTTGCGACGGAGCGAATTGCCGCCTGGCTGCTCCTTTGCGCCGCGCTGCGATCATGCGACCGATCGCTGTGCCCTGGAGCGGCAGGATTTGGAACCGATCGACGAGCGTCGTGCCGTTGCCTGCTGGCGCTGGCGGGGGATCGCGCCGCTTCCCGCCGACCCGATCAAAATCGACGAACTGGCCGCTGATGCCGACCATGCGCCCGTGTTGTCGGTGGATCAGGTCAGCGTCGTCTACGGCTCCGGCCCACGCGGCTTTCGTGCCGTCAGGAGCGTGTCTTTCGAGATCAAGGAAGGCGAGGTCTTTGCCCTCGTCGGCGAATCCGGCAGCGGTAAATCGACGCTCGCGCGGGTCATCAGCGGCCTCGTAGCTCCGGAAGCCGGCAGCATCAGCCTGCGCGGGGAATCACTGGCTGGAGCGGTCAAGCACCGCAGCGCGGAGCAACGCCGCTTGATCCAATACATTTTTCAGAATCCCGATGCGTCCCTGAATCCGCGCGCGCGAATCGGTGAGGCGATTGCGCGGCCGCTGGTGCATTTCTTCGGTCGGGAGGCGGCGAAGGCCCGCGAGGAGGTCGGTGATGCCCTACGCGACGTCCGTCTGGAGGAATCCTACGCGGTGCGATTCCCGGACCAGCTCTCCGGTGGCGAACGCCAGCGGGTCGCCATCGCCCGTGCACTGGCCGCGAAGCCGGCGCTGCTGCTTTGCGACGAGATTCTGTCCGCCCTGGATGTCTCGGTGCAGGCGAATATCCTGACGCTGCTGCAGCTGCTGAAATCGGAACATGGCATAGCCATGCTCTTCATCGCCCACGATCTCGCAGTCGTCCGCCTGCTGGCGGATCATGTATGCGTTCTCTATGGCGGCGAGGTGATGGAAATCGGCCCGCGCGATCAGGTCTTCGCGCCGCCGTTTCATCCCTATACCCATAGTTTGCTCCACGCCGTACCCGTCCCGCTGCGGCCGCCCGACACGCAAACCGGAGTGCCATCGGCCGGGGGGCCGAAGCGCATCGGGCAGGGCTGCGTCTATGCCGGCCGCTGTCCGTGGCAGATCGGCGCCGTCTGCGAGGCCGAGCCGCCGCCCTGGCGCGAAAATGGCGGTGTGAAGTTTCGCTGCCATCTTACGATCGAGCAACTGAATGCGCGGGCTGACTGGCCGCCGGCGAGCAAGGAAAAGGAAAGCGCTGTGCCATGAAGCTCACTAAAATCGAATGCTTCGCCCTGCTGGTGCCGGACTACCGCACCGACGCTCGTTCCTCGGCGCAGGATGATCTTGTGGTGAAGTTCCACACCGATGAGGTGCTTGTGGGGATTGGCGGACCGACACCAACCCTTTGGTTCGACCGCGCCGTGACTGAGGCGCCCGGCACACATATCACGGGTCTGGGGCTGACCGAGATGCTGCTCGGCAAGGATCCGACCGACGTTGAAGGCCGCATCCCGCTTCCGACGGCGCCGGGATTGGGCATCACGATAAACGAAGACGCGCTCGTCAGCTACCGCGTGCAATAGGGCCGGGACCAAATGAAAATCGAATCCGTCGACTTCTTCTATCTCTCCATGCCGGTGGTGACCGATGCGGGCGATGGCAGCCAGGATGCTCTGGTCGTGCGCGTGCGCGCGGGCGGCATTGAAGCCTGGGGCGAATGCGAAGCCTCACCGCTCACCTCCATTGCCTCCTTCGTCTGCCCGATGTCGCACGGCGCTTGCCGCCCGGTCGGCGCCTCGATACTCGGCGAGGATGTTTCGACGCCGGCCGACATCGCCCGTATCGCCGCCACCATCCAGTGGAACAGCATGGATCTGCTGCAGGCGGCGCATACCTGGTCCGGCGTGGAGATCGCGCTGTGGGATCTCCTCGGCAAGAAGCGCGGCGAGCCGGTCTATAAGCTTCTCGGGTACCAACGCGCCTATCCGAAAACGCCCTATGCCTCGCAGCTTTTTGGCGACACGGCGCAGCAGACGCTCGAGTTCTGCCGCGCGGCCCGGGAGGCCGGATATCGCGCCGTCAAATGCGGCTGGGGACCCTTTGGCCGCGGCAGTGTCAAGGAAGATGCCGACCATCTGGTTTCGGCGCGCGAGGGCATTGGCCCCGAGGGACTCCTGCTGATAGATGCCGGCCAGATCTGGGGCGAGGATGTCGCCGCTGCGGAAGCGCGCCTGTCGATCCTGGAGCAGGTGAAGGCGACATGGCTTGAAGAACCATTCAATGGCAGCGCCTATGAAGCCTATGGCGCGCTCGCCAAGCGCCCAAGCTCGGTAAAACTTGCTGGCGGCGAGGCGGCGCACAACATTCACATGGCGCGCCACACCATCGATATCGGCAAGGTCGGATACATCCAGATCGACTGCGGCCGCATCGGCGGTATCGGACCGGCCAAGCAGGTGGCGGATTATGCGGTCGGGAAAGGCGTCACCTATGTGAACCATACATTCACCTCGCATCTGGCTTTGTGCGCTTCGATCCAACCCTTCGCCGGCTTGTCCGATCATCGCATTTGCGAATACCCGGTGAAGCCGCAGCCGATGGCTTGGGAAATGTGCAAAACCCATATCGCCCCGGATGCCAATGGCGAAGTGCGCGTGCCCGAGGCGCCTGGGCTCGGCATGGAAATGGATCGCGCGGCCATGAAGAAGTATCTGATCGACGCGGAGATCGCAGTCGGCGGCAAGGTCCTCTATCGCACGCCGTCACTGGACTGATTGGCATCATGGGAGCGTAGGAAGGCGGGGCGGCCCGCGCGGCGCGGCCTTGACGGTTGTTTGTGGTGGGGCATAGAGTCATCCGACATGCTAGAAACCATTCCGAAATATCGGAAAATTCGGGCATCGGTACCGGTCCCGGCGGATGAAATGAGGACCGGTCGCGAAGACAAAGGGGCGGCTTGATGGGCTTGCTGGCCGGGCAGGTTTGCAT
>DATKFM010000292.1:0-4172 GCA_035544395.1 Verrucomicrobiia bacterium | reverse complement strand
AGTCACTGACGCTCGCCCGGGCCGGCCTGACGCTCGACCCCTACTTCTCCGCCAGCAAGCTGCGTTGGATCATCGATCACGTGCCGCGGGCGAAGGCGCTGCTGGATCGCGGCAAGCTGCGGCTCGGCACCAGCGACAGCTTCTTCCTCGACCGGCTCGCCGATGTCTATGCCACCGATGTCACCACCGCCTCGCGCACCAGCCTGATGAACCTGGATACCGGCCAATGGGACCCGGAGCTGTGTCGTCTGTTCGGCGTGCCGCTGGAGGCGCTGCCCGAGATACGCTCCACGGCCGGTTCATTCGGGGCCGTCGGCAAGCTCACCATCACCGCCAGCATTTGCGATCAGCAGGCCGCTTTGTTCGGCCATGGCTGTCGCCGCGCCGGCCAGGCGAAGATCACCTTCGGCACCGGCGCCTTCGCGCTGGCCGTGGCTGATAGCAACATCGCCGCCGACCGCGCCGGTGGCATGTCGCGCACCGTCGCCTGGAAGATCGGCGATGCGCCCATCGCCTATGCCATCGAGGGCGGCGTCTATGATGCCGCCTCCGCCATCAATTGGGCGCGCGGCCTCGGCCTGTTCGAGAATTATGCCGACATCGATGATTTCGCGGCGCCGCCGGCCATTGACCGCGGTATCGTCTTCGTGCCCGCGCTCTCGGGCTTGGCCGCGCCCTATTGGGACCGCAACGCCGCAGGCATGTGGCTTGGCTTCGGTCTCGACAGCACTAAAGCCGACATGATGCAGGCCATGCTCGAGGGTATCGCGCTCCTGGCCGCCGAAGTGATCGACAGCATGCATAAGGCAACGCCGCTGGCCGGGGCGATCTCCATCGACGGCGGACTCAGCAACAACAGCTATTTCTGCCGCTTCCTGGCCCGCGCTCTCGGGCGCCCGGTCGCCGTGCCCGGCAGCGCAGACCTCACGGTTCTTGGCGCCGCCCAGCTCGCGATGATCGGCGCCGGCCTCTGCGATATCGACTCGCTTCCCGCCGCACCGGCCGAACGCCGCCGCGAAACAGGAGAGCCGCCGTTGCAACCATCGGCGCGCGAGCGCTTTCGCAACGCGGTAGAGCGTTGCGGGAAGTGGCGCTAGGCATTGGCCAATCATACGGAATCCTTACCGACCTCAGTTTCGCAGTTGCGAATACGCAGGTACGACCCCGACTACCGGCGAACGGCCCCTTTGCCAGCCCCTTCGGCCCCACTATCATCGGCCGTACTGGAATGATTCAGGTCACAAACAGGGGGGCTTAGAACCATGAGCGATCAAAAGGGTCCAGTCTCATACGAAGGCGTCAAATACGAAACGGTCGGCAAGGAGTATTTCGAAAATCGCACGCTGCGGCGCTATGCCGGCGTCGGGTCCCTCTGGGCCCTTGGCGTCGGTGCGGTGATCTCCGGCCATTTCTCCGGCTGGAATTTCGGCCTGGCACCCGGGGGTTTCGGCGGATTGTTGATCGCCGGCATGATCATCGGCCTTATGTATATCTGCCTCTGCTTCTGTCTGGCGGAGATGTCGCCTGCCCTGCCGCACACCGGAGCGGCCTATTCTTTCGCCCGTTCAGCGATGGGGCCATGGGGCGGCTATGTGACGGGACTGGCTGAGAACATAGAGTATGTCATCACACCCGCGGTCATCACCTTCTTCGTCGGCTCCTATCTCGGAGGAATATTCGAAACCGGTCCGGCGTTCCAACCTGTCTGGTGGATCGTCGCCTATGCGGCGTTCCTCTTTCTTAATCTGCTGGGAGTCGAACTTTCATTCCGCGTCTCGGTGATCGTCACTCTGCTGGCGCTAGCCGTACTGATCGTGTTCTGGATCAGCGCCATCCCGCATTTCGATTTCAATCGCTGGGCCTTGAATGTAGGCGTCGATCCCGTAACCGGTGGTGCCGTCGAACTACCTGAGGGCGGCGGACCGTTCCTGCCGTTCGGCATCAAAGGCATCCTTGCTGCCCTGCCATTCGCGGTCTGGCTGTTCCTGGCGATCGAGCAGCTTCCGCTCGCGGCGGAAGAGAGCCACGATCCGAAGCGGGACATGCCGCGCGGCCTCTTCCTGGGCATCTTGACGCTGTGCATATCGGCGACGCTGATCACCTTCCTGAACAGCGGTATCGGCGTAACCAACGGCACGGCATCCGGGGCCTTCTATCTAGGCTCGTCAGCCGAACCGCTGCTGGACGGATTCCGCGTCACCATGCCCGGCCTTGCCAAGGTGCTGGCCTTGTTTGCCGTCATCGGCTTGATCGCAAGCTTGCACACGCTGATATATGCCATGGGCCGGCAGATCTATTCTCTGTCGCGGGCGGGCTACTTCCCTCGGGGATTGTCGGTAACACATGGATCGACCAAGGTACCGCACGTCGCGCTGATTGTAGGTTCGGTGGTCGGCTTCGTCGTGATGCTCGTTGTCTTCTTCGCTTTCGGCATCGAGCAGAGCGGATTGCTGATCGGTGCAACGCTGCTGAACATGGCCGTTTTCGGGGCGACGATTTCCTATGGTTTCCAGGCGATCTCGTTCATCGTGCTGCGTAAGAAGCTGCCGAACATTCCGCGGCCCTATCGCAGTCCGCTGGGAATTCCCGGCGCGGTCATCACGTTGGTGATCGCGGTGGTCACGCTGTACATGCAGCTCAAGGACCCGCTGTACCAGAACGGCGTATTCTGCGCCGCGGCTTGGTATGTAGTCGGCATCGTCTACTTCGCGCTGATCGGCCGGCACAAACTGGTCTATTCACCGGAGGAAGAGTTTGCCGTGAAGGAGCGTCAGAAGACACTGGGCCACGCCTAGGTATCGGCCCGGATCGAGTTGGACGCGGTCGCCTCCGGGCGGCCGCGCTCCATTTTTCGGCTGCAATCAATCACCTCGCGGCCCGTGCAGCGCCGCCGGGTAAAACACGAGATAGAAACAGGGAGCCACCATGCCAGCCAACCTTACCGCCGAAAGCCTCAAGAAACTCATCAAATCCGGCGAGATCGATACGGTCCTCGTCTGCATGGTCGACATGCAGGGCCGGTTGATGGGCAAACGCTATACCGGCCATTTCTTCCTGGAGAGCGGCATCAACGAGGCCCACACCTGCGACTACCTGCTGGCCATCGACATGGAGATCGAGCCGGTGCCCGGCTACAAGGCGTCGTCGTGGGAGCGCGGCTATGGCGACTTCACGCTGAAGCCGGACCTGGCGACGCTGCGCCGCGTGCCCTGGCTGCCGGGCACGGCAATGGTGATCTGCGACGTGGTCGATCATCACGGCGAGGAAGTGCCCCACTCGCCACGGCAGATCCTGAAGCGCCAGGTGGCGCGGGCGAAGAAGCTGGGCTTCGACGTGATGATGGCGGCGGAGCTGGAGCTGTTCGTGTTCGACGAGTCCTACGAGGCGCTGCGGGCCAAGGACTACAAGAACATGAAGCATGCCGGCTGGTACATCGAGGACTACGTCATCCTGCAGACCACCAAGGAAGAGCCGCTGATCCGCGCCATTCGCAACCACATGGATGCGGCCGGCGTGCCGGTGGAATGCTCCAAGGGCGAATGGGGCCCGGGCCAGGAAGAGATCAACCTGAAATATGCCGAGGCGGTGGAGATGGCCGACCGCATCGCCATCTACAAGAACGGCGCCAAGGAGATCGCGCACTTGCAAGGCAAGGCCGTATCCTTCATGGCCAAGATCGACCACAGCCTCGCAGGCAACAGCTTCCACCTCCATTCTTCGCTATGGGGGGCGAAATCGAAGAAGCCGCTGTTCTATGACAAGGCGGCGCCGAACCACATGTCGGAGCTGTTCTGCCACTATCTTGCCGGCCAGCTCGCGGGCCTGCGGGAATCGGCCTATTTCTTCGCGCCCTTCGTGAACTCCTACAAGCGGTTCTCCGCCGGCACCTTCGCGCCCACCAAGGCGGTCTGGTCGTTCGACAACCGGACCGCAGGCTTCCGCATCCTGGGCGAAGGCGGCGGCATGCGCTCGGAATGCCGCGTTCCCGGCGCCGACGTGAATCCCTATCTCGCCTTCGCCGCGGCCCTCGCCTGCGGCCTGCACGGCATCGAGAACAAGCTGAAGCTGGAGCCGGCCTTCAAGGGCAATGCCTATGAAGGCAAGAACATCCGCGAGGTGCCGAAATCGCTCCGCGATGCGCTGGTGCTCCTGGACAAGTCGAAGATCTTCCG
>DATKFM010000291.1:0-22654 GCA_035544395.1 Verrucomicrobiia bacterium | reverse complement strand
GGCCGATGATCCTGAGCCGGGCTCCCGAAATCGCGGATGAGCTTCAAGGAATTGCCGAGGGTTCCGCAGCGCAACTTATGGAAATCCTGCTCCGCGTCGGCTTCGAATTCTTTGAAATGCTGGCGCCGGCGGGCTGTACCGCCATGGCCTTTAAGGGTCCGCAAGGCGCCATTCTCGGGCAGAACTGGGACGCGCCGCCGGACGCCGCCAAGGAGCTGGCGCTGTTCATCCATGTCGGACCCCAGGGCTTCGAGCACGCGGTGATTGCTTCGGTTGGCGGGCTCGCCTGGGTGGGCTGCAACCGGCACGGCCTGGTGCTTCTCAACACTGACCTGATGCTGTGCAGCCGCACGCCGGGACTGCCCAGCCAGATCATTCGCCGCATCATTCTCCGGGAGGCGAGCGTCAAAGCGGCGCTCGTGCCGATGCGCTCGCTTCCGCATATGGCGGGCCGCTCATATTTGCTCGGCGATTCCACCGGCGATGTGGCCGGTGTCGAGGTTTCCACAAGCTGCGGTGTCCGCGTGAACCAGCGTACGCCGCCGGTCCTTCACACCAACCATGCCCTGGATCCGGACATCATGGGCGATGAGGACGAAGCCGCCCTGATGAAAACCTATCCTTCGAGCCGCCACAGGCTACAGGTGCTGCAGCGGTTCGCCCCCGGCGTATCATCAGTGAATCAGCTTGCTGCCGTACTGGGAAATCGGGAGGGTGTCCCGGACTCGATCTGCAAAGATCACTCGGAAGCCGAACCGACGCAGACGGCTTTTTCGATCATCGCGGATTGCGGAAAGCGCGTCCTGCATGTTTGCCCGGGCTCGCCAGCGGCCCATGCCTATCAGCCGGTCCTGTTGCCGGCCTAGAGCCGCTGCGCGCCGCACTATGGCAGCAGGATCGTCGACCCCATGGTGCGGCGGCCTTCCAGGGCGCGGTGGGCTTCGGCGGCATCGCGCAGCGGCAGGCGCTGGCCGATATCGATGGTGAGGATGCCGCGGCGGATGGCGTCGAACAGGCGATCGGTGATGGCGCGCACATCGGCGGCGGTGCCGGTGTAGTGGCCGAAATTCGGCCGGGAGACCCGCGCCGATTTGCCGACGAAAGCGCCGATATCCAGGGGTTCGATGGGGCCGGAAGCCTGGCCGTAGCTCACCAGATGGCCGCGCACGGCGAGCGCTTCATAGGAGCGCAGGAAAGTGTCGCGCCCAACCGCGTCATAGACCACGTCGCAGCCGCGGCCGCCGGTGATGGCCTGCACTTTCTCGACGAAATCTTCCTCGGTATAGACGATCGGATAGGCGCAGCCATGGGCGCGGGCGGCGCGGGCCTTGTCCAGGTTGCCCACCGTGCCAATCACTGTCGCGCCCAGGGCACGGCCCCATTGGCAGAGGAGCTGACCGACGCCGCCGGCCGCCGCATGGACCAGCATGGTGGAGCCGGGCTCTAGCTGGTGCACCCGATGCAGCAGGAATTCCGCGCTCATGCCCTTGAGCAAGCCGCCGGCAGCGGTTTCGTCGGAGATTTCCGGCGGCAACACGACCAGCAGATCCGCCTTCATGGTGCGGTACTCCGCATAGGCGCCGGGCGGCATGCAGGCATAGCCCACCCGATCGCCGGGCAGGACGCCATGGACATCCGGGCCCACATCCACCACCACGCCAGCGCCTTCCAGGCCGGGCACGGCGGGCGGTGCGCCCAAGGCGTAGTAGCCAGTGCGGAAATAAACGTCGATGAAATTGACGCCGATAGCGGTGTGGCGGATCCGCACTTCGCCCGCTCCCGGCGGCGGCGCGCTGACCCGTTCCCATTTCAGGACCTCCGGGCCGCCGAAACGCTCGAGCACCACGCCGTTGCAGTCGGTCGGCGTGGCGGATGGCACGGCCGCCACCGTTGCAGCGGCGCCGGGCCGTCGCGACCGCGGCATCACCGCCTGACCGAAATGACTCTTCACCGCGTCGAAACCGGATTCATAGACCTTTTCGCCCACCAGGGCGGCGAGAGCCGTCTCCTCGCCTTCCGGCGCCTCGAAGCTCGAGGTCCATTCCCAGAAGGTGCGGCTGCTTTCGGTAATGGGCTTCAAGCGAACGGTGGCAACGTAATCGTAGAGCGGGATCGGCGCCTCGAGGATGCAGTAGGTGAAGCTGTGCTCCCGGTCGGAGAGCTTCAGCAGCTGCTCCCGCAGCCAGCCACCCTCGGCCAGACGGAAGCGCCTGACACAGCCGATCTCATCGGCGCGCCGTCCGTCTTCGATGGCGCTCTCGGCAACGATCGGGTGCCAGTTCTCATGGCCGTTGAAATCCCGCAGCAGGTTCCATACTGCGTTGACCGGCGCGTCGATCACCGTGCTCTTGCGGACTTTGACCTGGGCCATGCGCGGCCTAGCGCCGGGTGACCTGGCGTTTGAGAGAATCGAAACCGGACTGGAAGACGCCATTGCCGACGAGATCGGCCAGTTCCCGCTCCCGTTCCGGCGCGCAATCGAATTCCGCGCTCCATTCGATGAAGCAGCGCTCGCCGTCGGTAATCGGCGTCAGCTTCAACGTGGCAATGTAGTTGCTCACGCCCATGGGGGATTCCAGGATCGAGTAGCTGCAACTGAGATCGAAATCCGAGAGGGTGAGCAGTTGCTCGCGGATGTTGCCGCCGTCCTTCAGGTTAAAATTGCGGATGCAGCCAACGCGGTCTGACGCCGCATCATTCTCGATCCGGCTGTCGCGAATCAGCGGATGCCATTTCGGCAGGCCGTTGAAATCCCGGACCGCCGCCCAGACCCGGTCGGCTGGCGCCTCGATCACGCTGGATGTGTACACCTTCACCATGGCTTACGTCCCGTCCGCCTAGCTCGCCTTTTCTTTCTTGGGACGCGGCGGCGCATCGGTCAGGCCGCCGGTGAATTTGGTGACGTCGCCGCCGGTGATGCCGATTTCCTTCAGCAGGGAATCGAGCAGTGGCGCCTGGGCGCGGTAGCGGAGCGCGCTGTTGACGATGTTGTCGGCGATGTTGCCGCCGCCGCCACCGTCACTGGCCGCCGGTCCACTGCCGCCAAATCCGTCGATCTGCAGGATCTTGATGCCCTCGATCTTCTCCAGCGGCCGCACGCTCTCCCGGATGATGCCTTCGAGCTTGTCGATCAGGCGGGCGCGCATGTTCGACGTCCGGGATTCCGGCGTCAGGATGTTCTGCGCCTCGTTCATCAGGCGCGATCCCTCGGCCTCGATCTCGTAGCGCAGCTTGGAGGCCAAGGCCCGGATCTTTTCCGCCTCCGCCTCGCCCTCCGCATCCATGCGATGCATCTCGGCCCGATCGACGGCGGCCATCTTCTCCGCCTGGGCCTGCAGCTTGATCCGGATGCCGTCCCGCTCCGCATCCTGCTGGGCGGCGATGATCTCGATCTGCTTCTTGCGCTCGGCGATCTCGGTCTCGCGGGCGGAAAACACCTTCTCCTCCGCCGAAACCGCCTTGGCGCGGGCCAGTTCCGCTTCGGCCTGGGCCTCGGACTGCGCCCGGGAAGCCTGCGCGATCGCGATAGCCCGCTGCTGTTCCGCCAGTTCCAGCGTCTTGCGGCGATCCACTTCGAGCCGCTGGATGTCCTGCTCGCGCTTGATGCGGGCCTCGTCCAGCGACCGCTCGGTGACGATCCGCGACTTCTCGACCTCATGCCGCGAGGTGATCTGCGCCTGCTCGGCCTCCTGTTCCCGCAGCGCCCGCTCCCGGGCGACTTCGGCCCGCTGCAGCGCGCGGCGCACCTCCACATCCCGCTCATGCTCCAGCCGGGCCGCCTCGCCCTCCTGGTCGATCTGCAGCGACAGCTTTTCGGTTTCCAGGTTCTTGTTGCGGATCTGGATCAGGGTATCCTGCTCGATGTCGTTGCGGATCTTCTTGCGCCGCTCGATTTCCTCAGTCAACCGGGTCAGGCCCTCGGCGTCGAAGGCGTTCGATGGATTGAAATAATCCATGTTGGTCTGGTCGAGGCCGGTGAGCGACACGGATTCGAGCTCGAGGCCGTTCTTCAGCAGATCCTCGGCGACCGCCTGCTTCACCCGCCGCACATAGTCGCCGCGCTTCTCATGCATCTGCTCCATGGTGATTTCGGCGGCCACGGAACGGAGCGCATCGACGAACTTGCCTTCCAGCAATTCCCGCAGCGCCTCCGGCTGCATGGTGCGCTGGCCCAGGGTCTGCGCGGCATTGGCGATCGCATCGGGCATCGACTGCACGCGGACATAGAACTCCGCCAGCACGTCGACGCGCATGCGGTCCTTGGTGATGACGGCGGATTCACGGCCGCGCTTCACCTCCAGCCGCAGCGTGTTCATGTTCACGGGAATGACCTCGTGGATGATCGGCAGCACGAAGGCGCCGCCATTCATCACCACCTTCTGCCCGCCAAGACCGGTGCGCACGAACGCCACCTCTTTCGAGGAGCGGCGGAACAGCCAGTTCATAAGGTAGACGACGATCACGATGGCGATTGCCAGCAGGACCGCATAGACGACGATCAGTCCGATTGTTTCTCCGCTCATTTTATCCTCCCTCGGTGTCCCGGCCCCTGCGACAGGCCGGGAGGGCCGATCAGCTTCGTTTGATTGACTTGAATTTTCTCGTCTGCTCGGTCAGTGCGATTTCCGTCGGCAGCCGCTCCATGCTGGAGGCGCCGTAGAAACCGTGACAATCCGGGCAGACTTTCAGGATGTAGGTCGCGTCCTCGGGCGAGGAAATCGGCCCGCCATGGCAGAGCACGATGATATCGGGCCTGACGGCGCGCGCGGCCGCCGACCAGGCATTGATCAGGGGCACGCAGTCGCCGGGCATCAGCGCCGTCTCGGCGCCGATGGCGCCGCCGGTCGTCAGTCCGAGATGACAGACGACGATGTCGGCGCCGGCCTTGGCCATCGCCTCGGCCTCTGCTTCCGAGAAGACATATGGCGTGGTCAGCAGATCCATTTCATGGGCCTTGCGGATCATGTCAACTTCGAGGCCATAGCCCATGCCGGTCTCTTCCAGGTTCTTCCGGATGGTCCCGTCGAACAGTCCGACAGTGGGGAAGTTCTGTACGCCGGAGAAACCGAGCGCAGCAATCTGCGACAGAAACGGCTCCAGCAGCATGAAGGGATCGGTGCCGTTGACGCCGGCGAGCACAGGCGTGTTCTTCACGACCGGCAGCACCTCGTGCGCCATTTCGACCACGATATCGTTGGCATTGCCGTAGGCCATCAAGCCCGCAAGCGAGCCGCGCCCCGCCATGCGGTAGCGGCCGGAATTGTAGATGACGATGAGGTCAATGCCGCCGGCCTCCTCGCATTTCGCCGAAAGGCCCGTGCCGGCGCCACCGCCGACAATTGGCTCCCCCCGCGCGATCATGGCGCGAAACTTCTCGAGGATGTCCTTGCGGGGGATGCGGGGCATTAACGCGCCTCTCCCACAATCTCCAGAAAATTCTTCACCAGCGCCTCCGCGAATTCGGGATCGTTGACATTGTATGGCAGGCGGATCAAGCGGCGGCGCGGTGTCTGGCGCACCGTGGTCTCGAGCGCGCGGAACAGCGCCGCGTCGGCCGCCGGATCGTGGAAGGCGCGGCCCGGCTGATCCAGCAGGGAGACACCACTCTCGGGAATCAGGAATCGCACCGGCCCACTCATGCGGTTCAGCCGCTCGCCGATCCAGCGGCCCATGCGCTCGTTCTCTTCCGCCGTGGTGCGCATCAGCGTCACCTGGGGATTATGTTCGTAGAGATTGCGGCTGCGATAGCGTTCGGGCACCGTGTCCATCGGCCCGAAATTCACCATGTCCAGCGCGCCGCAGGAGCCGACGTAGGGCAGACGCGTGCGGATGACGGCGCCGAAGCGGTCCTCCCCCGCGCTGAACACGCCGCCCATCAGCAGGTCGCAGACCTCCGTCGTCGTCACGTCGATGATGCCGGCGAGAAGGCCGCTATCGGCAAGTTTCTCCATCGACTGGCCGCCGGTGCCCGTGGCGTGGAACACCAGGGTATCGAATTTTTCTTCCAAAGCCTTGGCCACCGTCTGCACACAGGGTGTGGTAACGCCGAACATGGTGAGGCCGATGGCGCGCTTGGCCTGTGTCTCGGTACGCCTGCTGTGGGCGATCATGCCGGCCAGCGCATGGGCGGCGTTGGACAGCACCTGCTCGGAAATTCGGTTGATGCCCTGTACGTCGGTGACCGAGTACATCATGCAGATGTCGGACGGACCGACATAGTCCTTCACATTGCCGGACGCGACGGTGGAGACCATGACTTTCGGCACGCCCACCGGCAGCCGGCGCATCGCCGGCGTGGCCAGCGCGGTGCCGCCAGAGCCGCCGGCGGAGATCATGCCCGCGAGATCGCGCCGCGTGAGGATGAAACGCTCGAACGCCTCGGCCATTGCCGCAACCGCGCGGCCGCGGTCGCCATTGAAGACGGCCAGCGGTCCCTTGGGATGGCAGCGCGCCACCTCGGCCGGGCCGACCTTTGCCGGCGACGGCTTCTGGCTGGTGCTGAGATCGACGGTGACAACGGCAAGGCCGAGTTTCTCCAGGCAATTGGCGACGAAGGTGAGCTCGCGGCCCTTGGTGTCGAAGGTGCCGGCGACATAGGCGGCGCGGCCGGTAAGCTGCGCCACCGGCATTTGCGCCGGGCCGGTTTCCGGCAGCATCTCTTCCGTGGCGGTATCGGTGGCCGCCTCGCGGCGCGCTGCCAGCGGATTGGCCTGGGTCCAGCGGGTGGGCGCGCGCGCCACCTGCACTACCGGGACAGGCGACGGGCCGCCGGGTGCTTCGCCTTCAGCGGCCTCGGCCTGGCGGCGGACCTGATAGACGATCGTCTGCGGCGGTTCCGCAAGCTCCTGCTCCGCTCGCGCGTCGGCCTCTGCATCATGAGTTTGCACGCCGAGCAGTCGCTGCTGCAGGGCGTGGTCGTTCGCAAGATCCCGGGCGCTCATTTCCCGCACCAGCCGGCCATTGACCATGATGGCGACGCGGCTGGCGACATTGGTGGCGACGCCGAGATTCTGTTCGATCAGCAGGACGGAGATGCGACCCTCCGCGGCCAGTTCGCGCAGCATATCCGAGAGCCGGTCGACGATGACCGGCGCCAGGCCCTCGGTCGGCTCGTCCATGATCAGCAGGCGCGGATTCGCCAGCAGCGCGCGGCTGATCGCCAGCATCTGCTGCTCGCCGCCGGAAAGCTGGGCGCCGCCATGGCGCCGGCGTTCGGCCAGCGCCGCGAAAGTCTGGTAGATGCGCTCCACTGTCCACTCGCCCTTGCCGCGGCGTGCAGCGAGGCGCAGATGCTCGTCCACTGTCAGCGACGGCCAGACGCGGCGGCCCTGGGGCACATAGCCGATGCCGGTGTTGACGATCTCGTGGGAGGCGCGGCCCAGCAGCTCGATGCCGTTGCTGCGCACACTGCCGGCGGCGGCCGGCACCAGGCCCATGATGGTGTTGCAGAGTGTGCTCTTGCCCATGCCGTTGCGGCCGACCACCGCCAGCACGCCCTGGTCCAGCGTCAGCGACACCCCCTGCAGCACATGAGCGCGGCCGTAATAGACATGGAGATCGGCGACCGTAAGCGCCGGTCCGCTGGCCATCTGGCGTGCGGCATCAGCCATGGCGGTCACCGAGATAGATTCGCTGTACGTCGGGATCACTCTGGATCTCGGCGGGCGTGCCGTGCTTGAAGATCTTGCCCTGGTTCATGACAGTGACGCGCTCCACCACCCGCAGCACCACATCCAGGTCATGTTCGATGATGATGAAGCCAATATGCTGCGGCAGCGCGCCCAGGATCTGCACCAGCTCGCGGCGCTCTCCGGGCGAAAGACCGGCCGCTGGTTCGTCGAACAGGATCAGCCGCGGCGCCCCGGTCAGCGCCATGCCGATTTCAAGTTGCCGCTGCTGGCCGTGGGAGAGATCGGCGACCAAATGGTCCGCCACGGTTTCCAGCCGCACCACATGGGCCAGCTCCCTTGCGGATGTCAGCGCAGCGTTGTCCTGCGCCGGGCGCAACAATGACAGCCGCCCGCGCGTGACTCCGCAGGCCGCGAGGTAGAGATTGTCGATCACCGAGAGGCCGCGAAACAGCATTGAGTTCTGATAGGTGCGGCGCAACCCGCGCCGGATTCGTTCATGGGGCGGCCAGCGGGTGATGTCCTCGCCGAAGAAACGCACGCGGCCGGCGGTCGGCGGGAAATCGCCGGTGATGGCATTGAACAGCGTCGTCTTGCCGGCACCGTTCGCTCCCAGAATCCCGCGGCGCTCGCCGGCGCCGATCGTGAGATCGACGGCGTCGAGCGCCACGAGGGCGCCGAAGGCGCGGCTCACCCCCTCGAGCACGAGGGCATGTGCCGCGCCGGCCTGCGCTATTCTGAGAGCGTCGGACATCGGCTCAGATATTGATCATCATGGACATTGAGGGTTATCGCGGCTGACCGGACCCAGGGCGAGGAACTCTGCCTCGTCGATGCCGAGTGTCTGGTTCACCTGCGGAATCACCTTGACCACCTTGTTGAACAGGTTGCCGTCAGGGCCTTCCGCCACTTCCGTCAGGAAGATGTCGGCGATGCCGTTGCGGTTCTTGTCCAGGGTGACCTTGCCGGTGGGCGTGTCGACCTCGAGGCTGGCCAGCGTCTCGCGGAACTTCTTCTGGCCGTCGGAGAGATCGCCGCCGACCTTATCCAACGCGTCCAGCATCGCCTTCGCCTCGACATAGTAGCCATGGGCGAACAGTGACGGTGACGGGAAGCCATCGGGATAGGCCGCCTTGTAGGCCGCGACGAACGTCTTCCAGGATGCATTGTCCCAGTTGTCGGCGATCGGGCCGGCCGACGGCGTGCCGATGATGTATTTGCGGCGCTGGCCCTCGGAGCCGAGCACGGTCTGGTCGACGGTGATCGAGCCGCCGATCAGCGGCTTGCTGCCGCCGCCCTGCTGGTACTGGGTCAGGAAGTTCACCGAATCGGCGCCGCCAAGCGCGACGTAGATGGCGTCGATGTCATCGGGGATCGACGCGACGATGGTGGAGAAATCCTTGTTGCCGATCGGCACCCAGAACTTGTCGGCGACATGGCCGCCCGCCTTGCAGAAACCGAGCATGAATCCCAGCACCTGCGTGTAAGGGAAGGAATAATCCTCGGCGATGGTCACGACTTTCTTGTAGCCCTTTGTGTTGTAGGCATATTCGCCCAGGCCGGCCTGCCACTGGGCGCCATCCGTGGTGAAGCGGAAGAAGTTGGGCGCGGGATCGCGCAGCGTGGTGTCCTGGGCCGCCGAGGTGCCGTTGATGAAGGTGACCTGCGGCTGCGACTTAGCATAGTTCTTCACCGCCAGCCCTTCGTCGCCGGAGAGCGGGCCGACGAGAATCTGCACGCCGTCCTGTTCCACCAGCTTGCGCGCGGCGTTGACCGCGCTGTCAGGCGAGGCGTCGGACGAGCCGGTAACCAGCTCGATCTTCTTGCCGCCCGCCGTATAGTTTCGTTCCTTCAGAGCCAGCTCCAGGCCACGCATGCTATCCTGGCCGAGCACCGTGAAGGCGCCCTCCAGCGTCGCGAGGCCGCCGACCTTGATGGTCTCCTGCGCCTGCGCCAAGCCGGCGCCGAGCGCGAGCACAGCGGCAGCCGTGGCTGCCAAAACCGTGCGTCTCCCTAATCCAGTCATACCTTGATCCTCCCTCTTCCGTTGCGGCCCTTCATCAGCGTCGCGGGCCGATCATGAGCTCCGGTTGTTCC
The DNA here is from genome assembly GCA_035544395.1 of Verrucomicrobiia bacterium. Lineage (GTDB taxonomy): Bacteria > Pseudomonadota > Alphaproteobacteria > Dongiales > Dongiaceae > DATKFM01. The sequence goes on along the minus strand of DATKFM010000291.1, from coordinate 12,929 downwards.
GCCAGCCGCCGGCGGCGCCGGCAGTCGTGGCCCAGCCGACGAGTCGCTGCCAGAGCCCCAGCAGCCCGTCGGGCGAAAACAAGACGATGGCAAGAAACACCAGACCGATGAGCGTGTTGAACCGCTCGCGGTCGATCAGGTCGATGGCGAAGTTTTCCAGGAGTATGAACACCACCGCGCCAATGAAAGGCCCAATGGGCCGGCTCAGGCCGCCGAGCACGGCGATCACAAGCACATTGATCAGCGGTCCGATATCAATGGTGCCCGGCGATACCCGGCTGTTCATCCACACCAGCAGCACGCCGCCGAGCGCGGCAAAGAATCCAGCGAGGGTATGGGCGAGCACACGATGGAGAAATACATTGAATCCCAGCGCGCTCATGCGCCTGGGATTGTCGCGGATCGCCTGCAGCGACAACCCGAAGGTGGAGCGCGAGACATAGATTGTCGCCAGATAGCAGAGGGCGGCCACACCCAGCGACAGGTAGTAGAAGGGCTGCGGGTCGCGCCAATTGATGCCGAACACCACCGGCGCCTGCACATTGGCAAAGCCGCTGAAGCCGTTGAAGATCGCGTAGTTCTGCCGGGTGAAATAGAAGAAGGCGACGCCGATCGCCAGCGTGATCATGATCGTATAGATGCCGGCGGTGCGCACGGCGATGACGCCGATCAATGTCGCCGCCGCGGTGGCGACCGCGACAGCGGCCGGGATTTGCACCCACCAGGGCCAGCCAAAGCCGATATTGACGTGATTGGTGCCGAAGAGCGCGATCATGTAGGCGGCAACGCCGGCCACCGTCATCTGCGACAGCGATACCATGCCGCCATAGCCGGCGAGGAACATGAGCGACAGCGCGATGACACCGAGGAACAGCGATTGCGCGCCGATCTGCACTGTCCAGAATGGCGTCGCCACCAGCGGATAGGCGAGCAGGAACAGCGCCAGCAGGATATGTTGCGGCCGCAACCGCCAGGGCCAGACCACGTTCGACTCCGGTGTCGAGGCGATCACGCTCATGCCGGCCGTCCCATGATGCCCTGGGGCCGGAAGGCCAACACCGCCACCATGATCAGGAAGGTGTAGACGACGCCATAGGTCGGCGAATAGGCGAGGCCCAACTGTTCGGCGAGGCCAATCAGCAGCGCGCCGATGGCCGCACCGGTGACGCTTCCCATGCCGCCGACAATCACCACGACGAGCGAGGCCAGCAGATAGCGCGTGTCCTCGCCAGGTGCGATGGAGAGGGCCGTGCCGCCGATCACGCCGGCCAGGCCGGCGAGGCCCGCGCCGATGGCGAATGTGATGGCGAAGACCCGCTGCACATTGACGCCGGAGCAGGCAAGCATCTGCCGATCATCGACGCCGGCGCGGATCATCATGCCGACGGGCGTGCGATTGAGGAACAGCCAGAGGACCACGCCGATGACGATGGCCACCGCCAGCAGCACCAGCCGATAGGTGGGATAGGCATTGATGAAGGGCATCGGCGTGGCGCCGAACAGCCAAGGCGGCGGATCGAACTGATAGGTCTTGCCGCCCCAGACCGCGAGCATGAGATCGGCCAGCACGATGGAGATGCCGATGGTCACCAGCGTCTGCCGGAGATCCTGCCCCTCCATGCGCCGGAAGATGCCGATTTGCAGCAGCACCCCCGCCACCGCCATTGAGGCGAACCCCGCTGCCGCGCCGGCGAACCATGAACCGCTGGCGTCGGCCGCGCTCCAGCCTACATAGGCGCCGAGCAGGAACAGCGAGCCATGCGCGAGATTCACTTGGCGCATGAGGCCGAACACCAGCGTGAAGCCGCTGGCCACCAGGAAATAGAGCGCGGCCAGAGTGAACCCGTTCAGCATGGTGAGGATGAAGAGCTTCATGCCGCCTGGCGCCCTCTTTCCTCAGGGCCCGCCTAGACCGCGATCCGCGCCCGTTGCGGCGTCATGTCGGGCGTGCGGAAAAATTCGCCGTCCTTCATGACCGCGAGGATGCGCTTCTTGTCCTGGAGGATGCGGATGTTGGCGACGGGATCGCCGTCCACGAGGATCAGGTCGGCGAGATAACCGGGCTTGAGCTGGCCCAACTCGTTGGGCCGCCCCATGATCTCCCCGCCATGCTTGGTGGTCGCCAGCAGCACTTCCATAGGCGACATGCCGACCATGTCGACGAAATATTCGAGATCCTTTGCGTTGGTGCCGTGGGGCGTCCAGGCGAAGCCATAATCGCCGCCAGGCAGCACGCGGATGCCGCGGCGATGCATCTTGCGCATGGTCTCGACGGCGATATCGAGCTCGCGCGCGTAGTACATGCCCAGCGACGAGTCCGGCTTGATGCCGAACGGACCGGCATTGCGCGCGGTGTTCACCAGCCAGCCCAGGCCTGGCGCCACGAAATGCTTGCTCTTGTTCGCCTCCAGCATGTCCAGCGCTTCCTCGTCGGCATAGGAGGCGTGGTAGATGATCTCGATGCCGTGGCGGATGCACATCTTCACCGATTCGGCGGAGCGGGCATGGGCGCAGACGCGCAGACCCCGGCGCTTGGCTTCGCGCACCGCCATGGCTGCTTCCTCGTCGGCCATGGGCGTTTCCTGGGCGGCGGTGTCGGTCATCTCCTCGCCGGACAGGTTCAGCTTGATCAGGTCGACGCCGTATTTGATGAACATGCGGACGGCCTTGCGCATCTCCTCCGGTCCCGTGACGACCCAGCCGAAGGAGAGCTCGCGCACATCCACATGAGGCGGCGTGGTGTCGCCGAGGCCGCCCATGGTGGCGATTTCCTGGCTGTTGGCGAGATAGCGCGGGCCGGGAATCAGGCCGCTGTTGATGGCGTTGCGGATCACCACGTCCAGTCGCGGCTTGGCCGCCGCGGCGCCGACGCAGGAGGTCCAGCCCATGTCGATGTAGGTCTTCGCCACACTGGCGGCAAACAGCGTGTGCTCTTCCGGCGGCATGCGGAAGATCGCGTCCAGCGACGGCGCGTTGTTCCAGGAGAGATGGGTATGGGCCTCGGTCAGGCCGGGCATCAAGGTGGCACCGGCGCCGTCGATCACGGTATGGCCGTTGTTCGGCACCGTGCGGCTGCCGCGCCCCACATGTTTGATCCGGTTGCCCTGGATCAGCACCTCGCCGAAATAGGGAAGCTCGCCGCTTCCGTCGAAAATGCGTACATTCGAGAAAAGAATGTTGCCCATGATTTCCTCCTCAACGCCTGTTCAGGCTCGTCCCGCGAGAAACTCCTTGAGTGCCGCATTGCATTCCGCGCTGCGCTCCAACGTTGTCCAGTGGCCGCAGCGGTTCAGCACGGTGACCCGCGCCCCTTTTATCTGCTGCGCCATCGCCCGGACATTGGAGGGCGGCGCGACACCGTCCTCGTCGCCGGTGATCAGCAGCACCGGACAGCCGATACGGGTGGTGTCCGCCGGCTGTGCTGCCGCCAGCGCCTCGCAATTCCTGGCATAACCTTCGGCATCCTGCCGCATCAGCAATTCGCGTACCAGCGCGGCGCCAACGGGATTGTTGGTCTTGGTATCGCCCGAAGTGGCGCCCTGGAGGATCGCCTCGGCGATGTCGGCCATGCCTTCGGCGCGGGCCTTGGCGGCTCGATCCCGCATGGCCTGGCGCGCGGGCTCCGGCGGCGCCAGCAGCGGGCCGAACAAGGTCAGGGAGCGCACCAGCTTCGGCTCGTTGGCGGCAACATGCTGGCAGACGATGGTGCCCATGGAATGGCCGACGAAATGGGCGCGGTCGATGCCGAGCACGCCAACCATTCGGATCATGGCGTCGGCCAGGCCCTCGATGGAGATCTGGCCGCCGGCGGGCGACCGGGCCGAACCCGGCAGGTCCGGCCGCACGGTGCGGTAGCGGCCGCCCAAGGCCATGACCTGGGGGGTGAAGACATTGGAGCTGCCGCCGAGGCCATGGACGAAGATCACGGCATCGCCCTGCCCCGCAAGGTCGACGGCCATGCGCTCGATGGTCTGGGTGCTCATGCCGCCGCCCCCAGTTCGGCCACCGGGTTCTCCAGCACCCCGATATTGCCGATCTCGATGCGGACTACATCGCCGGCTTTCAAGTATTTCGGCGGATTGAAGCCGATACCGACGCCGGCGGGCGTACCGGTGGCGATGATGTCACCGGGCATCAGGGTGAGGCCGGCCGAGATGGTCTCGATCAAAGTCGGCACATCGAAGATCAGGGCATTCGTATTGGCGTCCTGGCGCAGCTCGCCATTCACCCAGCAACGCACCTGGGTGTCGGCGAGGTCCAGCTCGTCGCGGCTGACCAGCCAGGGGCCCATGGGACAGAAGCTGTCCTGAGACTTGCCGATCAGCCATTGTTTGTGCCGGCCCTGAAGGTCCCGCGCGGTCACGTCATTGACGATTGTGTAGCCCCAGACATGGTCCAAGGCGTCCGCCTTGCGGATGCCGCGGCCACCCTTGCCGATGACCACGGCCAACTCGGCCTCGTAGTCGATGGCGCCGCTGACGCGGGGATCGATCAGGATCGGCCGGCCGGGGGCGGTGACGGTCTCCGGCACCTTGGAGAAGATGATCGGCGCATCCGGCACAGCCCCGGACTGGGCGCTGGAATCGAACCCGCTGCGGGCGAATTCATGTGCATGCTCGTGATAGTTCTTGCCGACGCAGAAGATGTTCCGGTCCGGGCGCGGGATCGGCGCTTCCAGCGTAACCTGCTCAAGGGGGATCGGCGGACCGCTGGCTTCCAGCCTTCGGCCGGCGACCAGGAGCCGGATGGCGGTGGCGGCGTCGGAGCCTTGGTCCAGTTCGAGCGGCTCAATGGCAGCGCCACCGGCGGCCATCAGGCCGACCTGACGCTTCCCACTGGCACTGAACGTGGCCAGCCGCATCTTGCCTCCCCAGGCGATGGACCAATGTTGCACCATTGATCCTATTGGTATATCATTAGTTTGACAGCCCGCGGATCAGGAGTCAACGCGATCTCTTTCAGTAATAAAATCTGTTGGTTAGCTTAGACGGGGCAACAATTGGCAGAGAAACTTCGCAGCTCCCATGAAGTGGCGTTGGACATCGCGCGGAAGATTGACGCGGGCGATTGGCCTGACGGCTATCGAGTGCCGCCAGAGCGCGAACTGGCAGCCACCTACAATCTCGCCCGCAACACCATCCGCCGCGCGCTCCGGGAGCTGGACAGCCGCCTGGTGCGGATTGTCGGCCGCGGCACCTTCGTCAAAGGCAATCCGGCCGGCCGGACCCGGGAATTCGTTGGCCGCCTGAAGGATGCCAGCCCCACCGACATCATGGAGGTGCGGCTGATCATGGAGCCTCAGGCGGCCGCCCTCGCCGCCCACCGGGCCACCACGGCCGATCTGCAGGAAATTGAGACTATCCTGCGCAAGAGCATCGCCGCCAAGGGCACGGCCGAATTCGAGCATTGGGACGCAGCGCTGCATCTGGCGATCTTTCGTGCCACCAAGAACGCGCTGCTGATCGACTATTGCGAGGCCATCAATGCCGCCCGCAACCAGCCCCACTGGTACCGGCTGAAGCAGCGCAGCCTGACCGAGACCCAGCGCCGGCAATACGATCAAGACCACTCAGCCGTGGTCTCGGCGCTGCTGCAGCGGGACGCGGAGACGGCCCGCCGGCTGCAGCTCCTTCATCTGACCGGCGTCCGAGACCGGCTTCTGGCGATCGACGCCTGAGCCGACCAGGATCACCTCAGAAAAGCACTGACAAGGGATTCAATGGCGAAGAACGCGTTGCGAGACCGAATCTCGGTGAGTCCGATTCCTGCCGAGCCAACACCTTCGGGCTGGTATGCGACGTCCGGCCCTGAGCTTCCGCTCATTCCGCAAACCGGTGATGCCTCCTGCGACTGGCTGGTCATCGGCGGCGGTTGGATGGGACTGCACGCGGCGCGGCGTCTTGGCGAACTGCAGCCCGATGCCTCGGTTATCCTGGTCGACGCCGGTCGCATCGGCAACAATGCGGCGGGGCGCTGCATGGGCTTTGCCATCGATCTCGCGCACAACCCGCGCAAGCGCGACTTCGTGGAGGATCTGAAGGGAAATCACGAGGAGCTGGCCGTCAATCTGGATGGCAATGCTTATCTCAGAAATGCGGTCGAAGTGCTGGGCGTGGAATGCGACTGGGATCCCCAGGGCAAGTACCACAGCGCGGCCACCGAGCATGGAAAGTCGCACCTTCGTGCCTTCTCCGAGGTGCTCGATCGCATGGGTCAGAGTTATCGATGGGTCGAAAAGGAAGAAATCCAGGCGATCACCGGCAGCCAGCACTACCTGCGGGCGCTGCATCATCCCGGCACCATCCTCATTCAGCCCGCCAAATACATGAAGAATGCGACCCGGCTCCTGCCGAAGAACATCACCGTTCACGAAAACACGCCCATTACAGGCGTGCAGTACGGCAAGCCCCGACATCTGTGCGAAACACCGGCCGGCACGATTGGCGCAAAGAGGATCATCATCTGCGCGTCAGCCTATCTGACGAAGTTTGGATTCTTCGAGAACACAGCCATTCCCATCTACACCTTCGCCAGCATGACCCGGCCGCTGACGGCAGCGGAATTGGCCAAGGCCGGCGACCGGAACGGCTACGGCCTGATTCCAGCAGATAGCTTTGGCACCACCGTGAGGCGTACGGCCGACAATCGGCTCATCCTGCGCAACGTCTATTCTTATGGCGACAACTTCGGAACAACGCGGCAGGAAGTCGCGCGAGCCCGCAAGCAGCAACAGGTCGCCTTCGACCGGCGTTGGCCGGCACTTTCGCCGATGGGATTCGAGGCAAGCTGGGGCGGGCTGCTGACGCTGTCGCAAAACGGCGGCATGGTGTTCGGCCAACTCGCGGATGACGTCTTTGGCACGGCCTTTTGCAACGGCACGGGCGTGTCACGCGGTACGGCATTCGGCAAGGCACTCGCCGAAATGGCGACCGGCCTTTCCTCTCCCGTCATCGAGATCCTCAAGCGGCGCGCCGCCCCCGCGAAAGCCTATCCGAAGCTCGTCACCTCGCTGGCCGTCCGGTTCATCACCGCGCGGCGCTTCCGAAAAGCCGGCCACGAAGTTTGATATGCACGAGGCGACCGCAGCGGAGCGCAGCCGATGACTCTTAGCAGAGAATCTCTCTTACGATTTCGATAGTGAACGGCTGGGGCAGAGGTCTGTGGTTCCCTCTCGCCCGAGTTAGCTGGAGCGAAGACATGTGCGCGCCCTGCCGACCAGCATCAACGCATTCTTGGCGGCCTTGCGTAGCTGTGGCCGATTAAGAACAAACTCCATTGCTTTGCGGCGTGGAGCAGCGTGGATGCGGTGAATCAGGGCAACCGCTGCGCTGCGACTGAGAGTGCCCTTTGCCATTTGCATGTCGAAGTCGCTGAACGTGCGTTTGTAAGACTCCTCACCGGCGCCACAGTCGAAGAAATTGACGCCATTCCTCGACGCATGCATGAGAAGATGAAGCTGGTGAATGATTCCGACGCCGTAGGACGCGAGATTGATGTCATAGGCGGGAAACCATCCGGCCAATCGATCGCCTGAGCGCAAGGATAGGTAAACAGACGCTGGTCGATCGCGAAGAAACATCACCGACAGCTCCGCGGCAAAACCGTCTGAACGTGTCTCGAACAGACGCCGCACACCGTCGGCAAACCACTTGCGCGCGAAGCGGTCCGATCTGCCGGTCCGCCTATACTGGGCAGACTTCCACTGAATGAGAAGGTTCAGAAGGCCCATATCGCGCATGTCCAGCTCCACGCGCGGCTCCCCTAATTCACGCACCAACTTACGCTCATGCCCTCTGAGCTTCTTGAACCTTTTACTGTTCTCTTTGCGTGCAAGCCAGCTCTCCCAACCGGCGCTCAGATCGATGATGGGCGATTGGCGTAAAATGACGTCTTGCGGAGCGAAGTACGGAATCTGATCGGCAATCAGATGATCGAACTGCCACGCTGACAACCTGCTCGCTTCCAGCAGCTCTGTACCTTCCCACTGGTACCCCGGCGCATGAATAAGGGCGTTACTGTCAGCGAAGCCGTAACAGAGAGCCCGCCCGACGCCGAGGCTCCGCCGCTCGAAGGGGAAGAAGCCGACAATCTTGCCGCCGTCTTCCAGGATCGCAAGATTGAAATCGGGCCGTCCCTCGCTCATCACGCGCGCAAACTCCGGCGTCAGGAAGGGGCTAGCCAGCGTGCCGTTCGCATGTTGAAAGGAGCGCCACAGGTCAATCTCGGCAGTACCAAGCTCCAGCGGGTGACAGATGGTCGCCTTCACATATCCTCCCCAGACACAGTCCCATCCGGCGGCGCACTGTACTCGATGAGAGTCCGGCTAATAGCTGAGTGCTCGCAGAATTTCCGCATAGCCTGGTGGGGAGGAATGTTTCAGGCTCCAATCGAAAACCGGTGCGGGTGGTCTGCGGCGGTTGCGAGATCCATTCCTCCCCAGCGCATAAATGGCCAACCCTGAAAGAGGTTCCTCTATCCTGACAAATAAGGTCCGGCGTGTTCGTGGTTACCCACCGCTCTACAGGTTCGCGAGATACAATACGCGCTGAAGCATTATGGCCGCCGAAACAATCAGCAGGGCTTGGCCTATTGCGCGGAAGTTCGCACGGTATCGCTGCAAGGCGGAGGCACCTGCGGCCCCAGCCAGGAGATAAGCCGCCAACATGGCGGCGGTCAGCCCAAGTATCCCTCCCCCTAGGGAGCTCAGCAGCGGCAGGTGAAGTTGCCTTGGGGGTTTCTCAACGGCGATGACCGTGACAGGCAACACGCCGGAGGAATCGGGAGCTTCCAACTCGATATTGACTGACTGGAACAGGTCCAATTGTTGCAGAATGGTTCTGAATTGATCGATCAGTGCCGGTTGATACGGCTCGCCAGGCTGAAACGGCACATACCGTTGCAATAGGCGGGCATCCAATTGCCTCAGCCCATCGAATCGAACCCCGCCCAGCCTCAATTGCGGGCCGTCGCTGACAACGAGGGTCACATCGACCATCCGCGCGCCCGCTTTATCCGGCAAAACAGCTCGTAGGAGCACAGCGGCAAGTCCATAACCGCCTTCCCTTCGGCGGGAGAGCCAACCGGACTCGAGCCCCGCGAGGGTCTGCGCAGTCGCCGGTTGACCGGTCAAGTCTCCAGGCAGGGCCGATTCGGCAGGCGAGACGCCGCGGTCAGCTTCCCGCCCCATCCAGAGGATGTCGACTGATCGGATACTGTAACGAGGGCCGGAATTGACGGTGAATACAACGTTCGAGACTCGGCTGCTTTTGGCAACAGGCTGACTCGGGGCTCGATCTGTGCGTTCGTCAAACAAGGACTGTCCGTTCACAAGCACGCCCACGTAACCGCCATAAAAGCCAAAGGCCCGAAGGACGGAATAGAGTCGGTCGCGATTAACTCGCATTAGGTCAATGGTTTCGCGGTAACTCATGTCCGCATTGACAATTCCCGGAGCATTCACGGTGTCCCGCAGAGCCGCCTTGATTTCGGCGGCAAGCGGAGGGTCTGCGTCGTCCAGATGAGTAGCGATCCCGACCTTGGTCACGGCCTGTGCGCATGAGGCATCCGACACGGCAAGATTCGTGCCAGCCAGGCCGATGAGGCAGCACAGAAGTTGCAAGGCGAAAGGAGGCAAGGAGCGCGTCATTTTTGGATTGAGATGCACATCTCATAATCGGCAACGCACCCGATCCGGATCACATTACCCAATCGAGGCGGTCCCTCCAGCATTGATAACGATATCGGCCCTGAAAGGTTGCGTTCCCGCGGGCTCGCGGCCGGCCGGCAATACGTTCGAGGAGCCGTTTGGCCGTCGAGAGCCCGCCAAGTGGCAGGAACCATTCCTGTCCCGTGGCGTTTCTACGCACGGGAACCGGTGATTGGACTCCCAGAATGGTTTGTACGCGATTGCTGCTGAGTGTAGCGACGCTCGGGGTAGCCTGTATGTATGCTGGCTGCATAGCTCCCACTTTTTCAGCGGCCGTGACCCTGCCCCCTACGCAACAAGGCACGGTGGCGCCGCTCGGTCAGGGCGGAGTTTGGCAGCTGATATTCTCCGACGAGTTTGAAGGAACAGCACTGAACTCCGAGAAGTGGGTTCGATGCTATTGGTGGGATTACGACGGTTGCACCAATCTCGGAAACCGTGAGCTGCAGTGGTACTTGCCGGAAAATGTGACGATCGGAGACGGCATGCTGCGGCTTCGAGCAGACCGAAAGACAGTTACGGGCAGAGGTGATTCCTACGACTTCACGTCCGGTATCGTCACCACCGGGCGGGATGTCGCAGCGACTTTCAAGCCAGCGAAATTCGACTTCCAGTTCGGATATGCGGAGATGCGGGCGCGAGTGCCGGCCGGCCGCGGCCTGTTTCCGGCGTTCTGGATGCTGCCCTCCAGTCACCATCCAACGCCGGAGATCGATATCATGGAGGTCCTCGGGCACAAGCCCAACCACCTATACACCTACTTCCACTACCGGGATTCCCGGGGGCAGGCGAAGAAGGGAGAAGGTGTCACCCAGAGGGCATCTCTCGCCGACGACTGGCATGTCTATGCGGTCGACTGGAGACCGGATCGCATCATCTGGTACCTGGATGGCGTCGAATGCTGGCGTTACGAAGATCTCAAGCACATCCCGCAAGAGCGGATGTACCTTCTCATCAATCTAGCTGTTGGTGGGGAGTGGCCCGGCCCTCCCGATAGCAAGACGCCATTTCCGTCTGACCTTTCGGTCGACTATGTGCGAGTGTGGCAGGAGGTTCGCCAATGACGGATGGCGTACCGCGCCCGGATCTCAAGGGCACGTGGGGCCACGATCACCTGTCGTCGGTGCTGGCGTGGTTCCAGGGTTATTTTCGCACACCGCTCGTCCGGAACGGCTACGCGCTTATCGCAAGCACCGGCGTAACTTCGATCCTCGGGTTGGTCTATTGGCTGCTGGCCGCCCGCCTGTATTCCCTCACCGAGATCGGCTTAAATTCCGCACTGATTTCAACAATGCTTGCCGTCGGAGGCATTGCACAACTGAATCTGGGCAGCGTTCTGACGCGCTTTCTGCCGGGATTGGGCCGGCGAACGTCGCAGCGTCTGGTTCTTGCCGCATATGGGGCCGGGCTTCTTGCAGCGTTGATCTGCTGCCTCTTGTTCTTTCTTGGCATCAATGCATGGGCGCCTTCACTGGCTTTGCTGACGACAAATCCACCGCTTATGATCTGGTTCACGGCGGCCACGATGATCTGGACCGTATTCGCGCTTCAGGATGGAGCGCTTGCGGGCCTTCGCAGGGCGATCTGGGTACCTGTCGAGAATACCGCGTTCGCGCTCGCCAAGATCGCTCTGCTGGTGATCCTCGCGGACAGCGAATGGCGTGCGTGGGGCCCCTTTGCCTCCTGGACATTGCCGCTTTTGCTCGCCGTGGCGCCGGTCAACTTTTTCCTTTTCTGGCGACTCATGCCTGCCAACGACAGCGCCGTCGCGTCGCAAAGGCCGGTGTTCGATAAACGGCTGTTTGTCCGTTACTTTGCCGCCGATTTTCTTGGCACATCTCTGCTGGTAGTCGCGATCGGACTCGCGCCGATACTGGTCATGGAGCATGTCGGGCCCGAGGGCATCGCGGTCTATTACTTAAGCTGGACCATTGCCTATTCGCTCTACCTCGTCAGCAAATCAATGGGCATATCGCTGGTCGCCGAGGGAGCCGCAGATCCCTGGCGATCGCGGTCATTCGCCATTGATGCATTTGTCCATACTAGCGGGCTGCTGGTTGTAGCGGTAGCCGTTCTGCTGGTGATCGCGCCATCGCTCTTGGCGCTGTTCGGCCCGGAGTACGCGGCCGGCGACGGCCTACTGCGAGTTCTATGCCTTTCGGCCCTTCCGTTTGGAGTCACCTCAATGGTTCTTGGGCTGGCCCGGGTGGAGGGTCACCTGACCGCAATCATTGTCATTCACGCGGCACTGACTCTGCTTGTGTTGGCTCTTGGCGTTCCGCTGCTCAATTTGCTCGGAACGTTTGGAATGGGGCTTGCTTGGTTGATAGCACAGACCATTGTCGCCATTCTCCTCTGTATTTTCGTTTGGCGCACCACGGGCTTCTCTCGCGTAGCCATCAATGCGTTGCATAATGGGACGTTAAACGGCGCGCTGCCTGCATACCTCGCTCCGTTCCAGCGCCGATCGCTCCAGTGGGCGACTGCGATGCTCGTGAAAAAGGCAACCTCCGGCCTCGCGAACTATTCCACTGCCGGCGTCTCGCCCAGCGAGAGCGGCCTCACTGCCACCAAGAACCTCCATACCCTTTGCCTGGGGCACCAAGGGGGCCAAGGCTTGCTGCGAATGAAGACCGCCCGAACTTCTGAAGGCGCTCTCGATTTGCGCCGGGAAAGCGAGATACTGCGCACGCTGCGTGCCGATCCGAGACTCGGCGAGTTCAGACATCTAATTCCGCGGGTGGTATCGGAAGGCAGCACTTACATCGTCGAACGACAGGAGCCCGGTTCATCAGGGCTGATGATACTGTCGGACGACCGGCTGACAGGGAAAGCCCTGATGAACGCAGGAGCGGGTATCAACGGACTTCACGACCGGACGGCCGCATACGGCACAATAGCAGAACCCTGGCTGACCGATTGGATAGATCGCCCAATCAGCATGATTGGGGCCAGCGTGCCGGATTCTGACGGCAAACTTAGGGCCGCGCTCTCCGCCATCCAATGCGCACTGCGCAGCTCTTGGGACGGCCGCACACTCTGGCTCGGCTTAAGCCACGGCAGCCTTGGTCCCGCACAAATAGGCTTCGCGCAGGATGCCTCCTGTGTCACCGCCATTGTCGATTGGAGCCGAATGCGCTTCGACGGCCCCGGCGCATTCGATCCATGCTGTCTTGTGCTCACCACGCGGATGCTGACCAGCGGGCACCGGATGAGTGAGGCG
>DATKFM010000290.1:0-4551 GCA_035544395.1 Verrucomicrobiia bacterium | reverse complement strand
GTCCGCGAGAATACGATTCCAGCAACACCCACGAGCAGCCAGATCGCCGGCAAGCTGACGAGCGGCCCGATCAGTCGCCGTTTGCGAAAGTCCGTACTGCGCGGAAAGCCGAAATACATACCGACCACCGCAGCAGCACAGATCGCGATAAAGGGCCCCAGTCCATAGAAGCCAATGATTGCGCCGAGAATCCAACCGAAAACTTCACGAAGCATGGGGCCGGCGCTCACACTGATCGAACCGATGGGTTTCAGTGTAGCCGTTCTTCCGTTCCCTCGCCGCCTTGACGCATAAATCCGGTTTACCGGGAGGACATGCGCCCAGCGGAGTTCAACTACGCCCCTTTGCCACCACCTTCGCCGCCGGCTTCGGGCGGATATGCACGCTCCGCCCGTCGGGCTTGCCCACCTCGAACCCGCCGGTCTTGCGCACCAGGTCGCTCAGCTTCGCCGCGCCATAGGTACGGGGATCGAAATCCGGAAACAGCTTGTTGAGCTGCTGGCCGACGCCGCCCAGATGCACCCAGCCGTCATCGTCTTCCATCTGGTCGAGGGCCTTGCGCAGAAGAGGCACCGCCGCACTGGGCGACTGCTTGGAAGCCTTTGCCCCCGGCGCCGCATCGCGCCCTGCCGCCGGCGCATCCGGCAGCAGGTTCTCGGTATAGATGAACCGGTGGCAGGCCTGGCGGAAGCTCTCAGGCGTCTTCTGCTCGCCGAAGCCGTAGATGTCGATGCCCTGCTCCCGGATGCGCGAGGCCAGCCGCGTGAAGTCGCTATCAGACGACACCAGGCAGAAGCCGTCCATGCGTCCGCTATAGAGCAGGTCCATGGCGTCGATCACCAGCGCGATGTCGGAGGCGTTCTTGCCGATGGTGTTGGCGAAGTTCTGATGCGGCAGGATGGCATATTTGGCGAGCACCTCCGCCCAGGACTTGAGCCGCGTGCTGGAGAAATCCCCATAGATCCGCCGGACGCTCGCCTCGCCGATCTTGGCCACCTCATCGAACAGCCCGGCGACGATGCGCGGCGAGGTGTTGTCGGCATCAATGAGCACGGCAAGGCGGGCGGAACGGGTATCGGCGGCCATGAGAGAACTCCGGGGTGTCTGGTTTGACGGCCAGGAATTCAGCCGCGCGACACAGTAGCACTACCGATCGATAAGGCCCATCATGCGCTCGCCATAGCGCGGGCCGGCGGTCTGGCCCGGCGGCGCGGCGTCGGAGATGCGGCTGATCTCCTGCTTCGACAGCGTGATCGCCGCCGCCTTCGCGTTTTCTTCCAGATAGCTGCGTCGCTTCGTACCGGGGATTGGCACGATCTCAGGTCCTTGCGCGAGCAACCAGGCGAGCGCGATCTGCCCGGAGGTCGCCGCCTTCTCGTCCGCGACCGCCTTCACCCGATCGACAAGCCGCATGTTGGCATCGTAGTTGGCACCCGCCAGGCGCGGGTCCTGTTGCCGGTAGTCATTATCTGAATACTCTTCGGCGCGCTTCGCCGTTCCCGTCAGGAAGCCGCGGCCCAGTGGGCAATAAGGCACCAGCCCAATGCCCAGCTCACGCAGCAACGGCAGGATGTCGTCCTCCACATTGCGCTCCCAGATTGAATACTCGCTCTGGATCGCCGAAATGGGATGCACCTTGTGCGCGCGGCGGATGTTCTTCACGCCAGCCTCGCAGAGGCCGAGATAGCGCACCTTGCCGGCCTTCACGAGATCGGCCATGGCGCCCACCGTCTCTTCGATCGGCACGGCCGGATCGACCCTGTGCTGATAGAACAGGTCGATATGATCGATGCCCAGCCGCTGCAGCGAGGCGTCCGCCACTGCCCTCACATTCTCCGGCCGGCTGTCGACTCCAACCAGGTTGGGCTTCGCCTTCGGATCGATCTTCCAGCCGAACTTGCTGGCGATGACCACCTTGTCCCGCTTGCCCTTGATGGCCTGACCGATGAGCTTCTCGTTCTCGTACGGGCCATAGGCTTCGGCGGTGTCGAAGAAGGTCACGCCGATCTCGATCGCCCGGTGCAGAGTCGCGACCGCTTCACCCCTGTCGGCCGCGCCATAGGTCGAGGTCATTCCCATGCAGCCAAGACCGAGTGCGGAAACGGTAAGGCCCTGAGTGCCAAGCTTGCGTGGCTGCATGGTTTACGCTCCGTCCAGTGGTGTTGATCGTCGGCGAATTTAAGCGGCCAGTGTCAGAATGGCATGGACCGAGACTTTAGACCGGCATCGCCTCTAACGCCATCTACGGACATGTTAAGGCGGCCATTGTCGGTAGTCTGGATTGTCGCCCATTCAGTTCGCAATGTCGGCCGCAGTTCTTGGTTGCGGGGTAACGGGCTACGTCGCGTCACCGTGCCTCATCAGCGTCCCCCTCCTTGATCCACGCATCCAGCAGCGTATATCCCACCGCCAGCACCGTCGGCCCAATGAATATCCCGATCAGCCCGAATGCGATCAGGCCGCCGATCACGCCGGCAAGTATGAGCAGTATCGGCAAGTCGGCGCCTCTGCGGATCAAGACCGGGCGGATGAAGTTGTCGATGCCGATGGCCACGACGCTGATGACCAGCAGGACCGTCGCCCAGCCCGTGTCGCCGCTGTAGTACATCCAGATGATGGCGGGGATCAGCACCAGCGCGGGGCCGACCTGGGCGATGCAGAGCATGAATATCACGGCGCTCAGCAACCCCGCATAGGGCACACCGGCGATGTAAACTCCGGCGGCGCCGATCGCCGTCTGGATGAAGGCGGTGACCACAACGCCGAGCGCCACGCCGCGGATGGCCGCGGCCGCCAGACGCACCGCCTCTTCGCCGCGGTCGCCGGCGAGGCGGCGGCCGAAACGGATCACCGAAGCGGCCGCGCGTTCACCGCTGGCGAACATGATCGCGGAAACAGCAACCGTCAGCAGGAACTGGACGATGACCATGCCGAAACTGCCGACCGCGCCGACAAACCAGTCGGTGATCATGCTGGTATAGGGCCTGACTTTCTGCAGAATCGCCGGCACGCCTGCATCCGTGGCGCTCTGCCAAGCCTGGGAGGCCCTGTCACCGACCAGCGGCACGTCCGCCAGCCAGGCCGGCGGCGGCGGCATCTGCATCGTCGTGACGGACTCCGCAAAACCCACGATTTCCGAGGAATGTTCGACGATCGTGCCGATGGCAAACCAGAAGGGAATGACGAACAGGATCAGCAGCACCAGCGTCATGACGGTCACGGCAAGGCCGCGGCTGTTCCAGAGCCGCGCCTGCACCTGCCGCATGATCGGCCAGGTGGCGATGACCAGCGTCATCGCCCAGACCACCGCCGGCAGGAACGGGCTGAGGATCCAGAGCGATGTACCGATGAGCAGCGCGAGGAACAGGATCGCGAGCGTGATGCGCGTCAGATCGCTGCGAACTTCAGCCATGCCTGGTCCCCTCTGTCGCTCATCCCTTGGCCCAGGGCAGTGCGAAGAAGGATAGTAGGCACCAACGGCCCGGCTGCGCAATTTTGATAGCGCAACGCTCTGCAATCCGTCGGGCTGTCAGCCGTGTGCGGTCTTCGCAGGCTGTTGCTTTACTTGCATTTCCTCGAGCAGCAGCTCCCACCAGACCGCCATGGCGGCAATGGCGTCGAGGCCGCCGGCGCGCGCCTTGGCGTAGTCAACATTGGCGCCGCCGGTTGCGCGAGCCATGGCGTCCTCCGCGACGCCGCCTTCCTTCACGAACACGCCGAGCTCATCCTTGTGGCTTTGTTCCACGCCATTCAAATGCAGGTCGTGGAACGCCTTCAGCTCCGAGCCTTCGAAGGCTTGGCCGCGGCGGCGAGCTACCTCACGGCTAATGTCCCAGAACACCTCATGCTCGAAGATGGCGGCGGTTTCCGTCGCATACATCGCGCCGAGCATGCGCGACGGGCAATCGGCAATCAGGCCGTCGATGCATTTGAAGAAGGCCGCGGTGGGCGAGAAATCGCGTCTGATTTCGACGTCCGTGCCCATCTTGCGCAGGGCGCGCTTGTACATGCGGGCATGGCCCCGCTCTTCGTTGTAGTTGCGCGTCAGCTCGGCTTCGATCGCCGCCGAGCGGAATTGTTGCGCCGTCGCGGCAGCCTTGGACAGGAAGGTCGTGTTGCGGAACGAGAACTGATAATGCTCCATCATCAGCCAATCCAGCGCTTCATCGCTGAATTTGGACAAGTCCTTGAGGATCGACTTCACATGGGAGGTGAATTTCAGGTTTGCCGCATCAATGACCGCGGCCGTGTTCGTCGTGGCTTGCATGGAGTCCTCCGCAGGGATGATCGCGTGACCTGGCGCCACGATCGAAACATGGCGCAGGTATCCATCCCGGCGATGTGACAAAAATCACAGGCGGCGCGGATCTAAGCCGCCCATCTCACCTGTTCTGGAACAATGTCCTATTCTGAACAATGCTCCCGATTCATTCGGGCCTTGATGTTGGGATTTGTGATTCGATTTTTGCAACGGAGGGTACTGCAGGGGAACGCCGACGCGGCGCGCCCGCGATGCTCGACATCATGGGCCTTTTTTTGCCGTGTTTGGCG
>DATKFM010000289.1:0-3111 GCA_035544395.1 Verrucomicrobiia bacterium | reverse complement strand
GTCGCCGGGCCTTCGGTCCAGTTGGTCGGCGTGGTGTAGCGCACGACGCCCAGGCTTTCGAGGCCGGCCATATCGAACGCGACCTCGCCATTGCTGGCGGCGGCGATCTTGCCACTGATGCGCAGGATGACTTGACCCGTGGGCGTGGGGATCGCGGTGCCTGGTGTCCAAGTGCCGTCGCTCACAATTTCATAGGCGGGCGTATCGGCGATGGCGGGTGTGAATCCACAGATGGCAGCCGCGGCGCTGGCCGCGAGCATGCCGACGATTTGACGGCGCGAGAACATAGGTTTCTCCCAATAATGGTTTACTACCTGCCATTATTGAGAACCGCAGTTACATGGGGCTTTCGGATTGCAGCCCTGACAAGGGGTTGGGCGGAATACTTGGTTAACAGCCCATTAAGACGATCGCCGAGCTGATCAACGGCATCTGTATGATTTGCTGAGGTTTTCCAGCAAAAAACTGCTCCGCCGCCCGGGTCGCTCCCGGACACTCGGGATGGCCGTAATCGTCGATGATGATGAGGCCCTCAGGGTTCATCCGCGGATAGATGAATTCCAGGCAGTCCTGCACCGACCGCTCGGTATCCACATCGATATGGGCGAAGCGGAACCGGGCGTCCTGCAGATCCGCCGGAACCGATTGCGGAAACAGCCCGGGATGCAATCTGACCCGCGGATTGTTGCCGAGCAGCGCCAACACCTGCGGCGCTGACGTCTCGGTGAAAGTGTTCTTCAGGCCGATCTCGTCATAGGCCAGGTCGTCGGGCATGCCGGCGAAAGTATCGAAGACATGGATGTCGGCATCCGCACCATGGCGAAGCATCAGCTCAGACACCAGCTTTGCCGTGCCACCGCGATAGCTGCCCACTTCGATGCAGTCGCCGGACAAAGGCAACGTGCGCCGCGCCCACTGATACATCAGGTACAGCCGGCCAAGGTCGACGACCGTCGCCTGCTGCACGCCGCTGGTGAGGATCGAGCGGAACTCCGAGAGATCGTGCCAAGGCGTCCGTGCGGCGATGGCGCCGGCGGCGACCTTTGCCAGTATCTTCGCTTCCGACGAATGATTGGATTGCACGGGCGTAAGGGTCCGTTCGCGCTTGCGCAGAACGATATCGAAGATCGTCTCGGTTGCCCGGTGCGCGGTTCCGACTCCGACCGATTTCCGCAACTCGCGGCAGGTAATGCGCTCGACAGTCGCCATATGGCAGACGGTCTGGATCAGCTCCAGGATGTTCGCCTGGTTAGCGGGAACTGAAGGTTCCTGCAGCGCGAACGACCAACGTTCGCCGTCGCGGCGTGGCCGCGTCGCACCATCGGGGATGGAAATTGTGACTAGCCCCCCCGGCACTACCGCACGGATCCAATTGGTCAGCGCCACGGAAAGGCGCGGACAATGTTGCAAGACATTGTCAGCAATCACATAGGGCACGCTGTCGTCGGCGACATCGAGGAGCAGCGCCGTTTCTGTTGCCGCAGGATTGAACGGATGCCAGAGGCCACGGCCCCGTGGCAGCTCAGGATGCGTGGGGAAATCGATGGGATGATCGCTAAGGACTATACCGCTGCTTCGAAATGATATTGCTAAAGCTGCTTTGAGCGCGACCGACTCCGCTTCGCGCAATTGCGACTGCTGCTCCGCCATCCTGGTCCCCCTGGCCCTGAATTCTTCGTATGCGCCCGCCGGGATTGTCCCGCCGGCAGGAATGCCCGCCGCCAGACTAGCGTCCACGGGCGGCAGGTCTCTGGTTAAGACCTAGGGAACGGCTCATAGCTAGCTATTGGCGCGTGGAACCGCCGCCGATTGCGCGCGGAAGATGCGAAGCTACGGAGGTCAGAGGTGGTCAGTCAGGCGCCGTGAAACTGCGGCAAACCGAGGTTTACGGCCCGAAATCACCTTGCGTGATCAGCACATGGCCAGGTTGATCGGCCACTCGGTCGAGCCAGGCGCGGATAGCGGGATAGCGGCCGAGATCGAAGTCGCCCTCCTCCGCCACATGGGTATAGGCGTAGAGCGCGATGTCGGCGATGGAGTAAGCCTTGCCGGCCAGGAATGCATGATCCCTCAAGCGGCGTTCCATGACATCGAGAGCCTGATAGCCCTTCTGCCATTTCTCCTTCAAGCGCTCCGCCCACTCGAGGCGCTTGTGCAATTCGTGGATCCAGAAGCGTGCGACCGCGATATAAGGCTCATGGCTGTATTGCTCGAAGAACATCCACTGCAGCGCCTCGGCACGCTCAAAGCGGTCGGCGGGAAGAAATCGCGTACCCTCGGCGAAATAGAACATGATTGCATTCGACTGCGCGAGAATGCGTCCGTCATCGAACTGCACCGTGGGAATGCGGCCATCGGGATTGATGGCAAGAAACTCCGGCGTGCGGGTCTCACCCTTGAGGATGTCCTTCTCGACCAGCTTGAAGGGAATGCCAAGCTGCGACAACAGAAGCCGCACCTTGTAGCCGTTCCCCGACGGCAGGAAATCGTATAGCGTCAGCATGTGCCCCCCGATTTTCGCACCAGCCTAAACGCCGGGGGCGAACCGTCAAACCAGATTATCTCATCCTCGCATGAGCGACGCTCACGCGGCGCCGCTCAAGCCCGGAGCAGAACCAGATTTTGCGATCGCACGGCGAGATCCGGCCGGTCCCCGACATTAACGGCCGTATCAGCCTCGGTGCGCGCGACGATGGGGACATCGCCACTCGGTCCGGCGTTCAAGCGCAACCGCAGATGGGTGCCCTGGAACACGGCTTCACTCACGACGGCTCGGCCCAGGGAAATCGCGCCTGCATCGATGCCGTTTCCGCTTTGGATATGCTCCGGCCGGATGAGAACATTCACACGCTCGCCTATCTTGGCGCTGCCGGGCACGGGGAGCATGCCGGCGGCCGTTCTGATCCAAGTACATTCATCCGCCGCCTCCACGGCCTCGCCCGCGAGGATATTGCTCTCGCCCATGAAGGTGGCGGCGAAGCGCGTCGCCGGGCGCAGATAGATGCGTGAGGGCGGACCAATATCCTCGATGCGGCCCTTGTTCATGACCACGATCCGGTCGGCGATGCTCATCGCCTCCTCCTGATCGTGGGTGACGTGGACGAAGGTAGT